>JANRJZ010000285.1:0-36162 GCA_033763675.1 Gemmatimonadota bacterium | reverse complement strand
GCAGCCGGGCCAGGGTCTCCAGCGCGTCCGCGGTGTGGGTGGCCGCCCACCCCAGCCGGCTGGCCAGGGCCGCGGCGGTGGAGGCGCCCGCCTCCCGCAGGTGGAAGAAGACGGTCCGCAGGTCGGCGCTGAGCCGTCCCACCGGCCGGGCGCCGCCCTGCGCGGGGTCGTGGACCAGCGCCGCCAGCTCGTGGTGCTCCAGGACGTGCTCGATCGCCTCCAGCTGCTCGTCCTGCAGCCCCTGCAGCACCAGGTAGGCGCCGGTGGGCGGGTCCAGGAGCAGCTTGGCAATGATTTCGTCGGCGCAACTGAAGTCCACCAGCCCCACGTCGCTGAAGTCGAGCAGCGCCAGCGGGGCGCCGTCCGCCTCCAGGGCTCGCTGGATGCTGGTGCGTACCAGCCGTCCGGTGGTCCGGGTGACGAGGTTGGAATAGGGCGTCTCGACCGACTCCCGCAGGAGCCGCTCCACCCGGATGGTCTGCCTCATGTCGCGTCGTCCTGTGGCTCGTCCTGCTGGGCCGGAATCACGATCTGGACCTGGGCGCCCGGGAAGGGCGCGAGCTGTTCGAGCAGGGGGCTGTCGTCGTCCCACGGCGGCACGATGGCAATGCGCGCGGTCCCGCTCCGGATGGTGAGCTTGCCCTGCCACCGGGCGAGGTAACGCTTGATCCCGGCGATCCCCTGGCCCCGGCCGGGGTCACGGAACCGGCTCACGTTCTGGATGACCGCCGCCTCCAGCGCCGCCGCGTCCCCCCAGCGATCGCCGAAGCGCCGCGCCTGGGTGGCCTCGAGGGAGCGGCGGAAGCCGACACCCGCGTCACTCACCGCGATCACCACCACCCGCCGCTTGAGCCGCTTGCGATACGTATAGGCGTGGACCGAGACCCAGCCGCCAGTCCCGGCGTGCTCCACAATATTCTGACATGCCTCCGAAAGTGCCATGGCGAATCCCATGGTCGCCTTGGCCTCCAGGCCCAGCTCGCCGTGCAGGATGCGGGACGCCGCCGCCTGGATCTTGCCCACCACGGCGTGGACGTCCTCGGAGGCGCGCACCGGGGTCACGTCCAGCAGCACGTCCGACTGCTCTTCCACCTTGAGCCGCGGCAGCTTGCCGCGGATCTCCACCAGCTCCGCCAGGTGACGGAACAGCCCGGTGCGGACCCAGTAGCGCCGCACGTCCGCCGAGTCCGGGATGGTGAACTGCGGCGTGGGGCCGCCGGCCTCCCGCACCGCCTGCGCCGCGGTGAGCATTGCCACGAATCCCACGGGTGAGGACCAGATCGCCCCCCGGGCATCGAACAGCAGCCGGTCGGTCAGCGGCCCCGCCGCCAGCGACTGGGCGAAGGCCTCGAAGGTGCGTTCGTCGAAATAGGTCGGCACCTCCACGACCCGGGTCACGCCACCCCGCCCGCCGGGACCAGGGCTCCCCGGAGCAGCGACCCCAGCCGCCCCGCGCCCCGGAGCGCCGCGTTCCGCGCCGCCAGCCGGTTGGCCTCCGCGATCGCCACCTCCACCGGGTCCCCGGCGACGAGCCGGGCGGCGAGCACCGCGCCGAAGACGTCGCCGCAGCCGGTGGGATCCACCGCGTCCACGGACGGCGCGGGGATACGCGCCGTCCGGATGGCGGCCCCACCGGCCCGCCCGCCGGCTGCGGGGCCGAACCCGTCAAACCCCGGGGCGGCCACGTACACGGCGCCCCGGCCCGCCAGCGTCACCACCAGCAGCTTGACCCCCACCGCCAGCGCCAGCGCCGCGACCGACAGGGGATCGGGACCGAACATGGCCATCTCGTCCTCGTTCATCTGCACCACGTCGAAGCAGGCCAGCCACGCCCCCGGGTCCGCCAGCGGCCTGAGGTGCCGCACCCCGTCCTGCGGCATGCCGAAGAGCAGGCTGTGCAGGTCGGCATAGATCGGTCCCCGGTAGGCCTGCCGCAGCGCCTGCGCCGTGCCCAGCTCCAGTTCGAAGCCGGAGATGAAGTTGAGGTAGAGTCCGTCGAGGTCCCGCACCATCGGCCCCAGTTCGGCCCAGGTCCACCCCGGCACCCCGCCGGACATCCGCTCGCAGCGCCGCTCCGCCGACTGGTAGCGCAGGGTCACCCGGTTGTTCGGCACCGGGACCTCCACCGCCCGCCCGCCCGGCACCAGGTGGGTCAGGCTCCGGAACAGCTCCGCCGCGCGCTCCCGGAGGTCGCTCCCGACCTTGATGAGTGGCACGATCTCCCACCCCGGGGCCAGCGCCGCGTCGAGCCCGCCCAGCGCGTACGCGATGCCTCCCCACTCCTCCACGACCGGCGCGGCGGGATCGCGGCCGTGAATCTCGTCCCAGACCAGCGAACCGAGGATCCCCAGCTTCACACGATCCCCGCCTCGACCTGCTCGTGGAAGGCGCGGGCCGCGCCGTAGACCCCGGCGACGCCGGTGAGTTGACCCGGGACGATCCGGCAGACCTGCACCGCGGGCTTGAACGCGCGGCGGGAGACCTCGCGGCGGAGCGGCTCGAACAGGCTGTCCCCCGCGTGGGTCACCCCGCCCATGATCACCACCGCCTCGGGGTTGAAGATGTTGATGAGGCTCGCGACGGCGGCCCCCAGGAAGCGGGCGGTGTCCCGCACCACGTCGATGGCGAGCTCGTCGCCCGCCTGGGCTGCCTCGTACACCGTCTGGGCGGTGATGCGCCCGAGGTCGCCGCCCACGTAGCTCGCCAGGCTCGAGGCCGCGCCGGTCCGGATCGCCTCAGTGGCGCGGAGCGCGATGTTGGGTCCGGAGGCGTAGGCCTCGACGCAGCCATAGTTGCCGCACTTGCAGTGCCGGCCATTGGCGTCGATGGTCATGTGCCCCACCTCGCCGGCGATGTCCGACGCGCCGTGGTACAGCCGGCCGTCGATGATGATTCCGCCCCCGATCCCGGTGCCGATGGTCAGCCCGACCGCGTGCCGGGTGCCGCGCGCGGCCCCCATCCACCATTCCCCGAGCACCGCGCAGTTGGCGTCGTTGTCGAGGGCGGTCCGGAGGCCCAGGCCGTCCTGCAACCGCTGCCGGAGCGGCATGTTCACCCAGCCCAGGTTGGGGGTGAGCAGCACCACCCCGCTCCGGGTATCGAGCGGGCCCGGAGCCCCCACGCCGAGCCCGATGATCTCGGCCCCCGGCACGGCGGCACGGGTCTCGGATATGCTTTCCTTGGCCACCGCGATGATTCGCTGCACCACCGCATCTGGCCCGCCCTCGGCGCCAGTCGGGATGCTGCGCACTCCGTGAATGACCGACCCGTCCTCGGCCACGCAGCCGGAGACGATGTTGGTACCACCGAGGTCGATGCCGACGATGAAGCGCATGGGCGTAGGGGGATCGGGTGACGGGGGGACGGGGGATCCGGCGAACCGGGGTAATGATAGGGCCTGTGGCCGCTTCGCTCTACTGCCCCGTTCCGCCGGCGGTCCCGGCCAGCACCCGATGCGCCGCAGCCACGACCACCGGCACCGCCAGTTCCCGCATGCATCGGTGGTGGCCCAGGGGGCAGCGTTCCGGACCGTGGGGCGAGCAGGGCCGGCAGGCCAGGCCCTGATGCTCGAGCACCAGCCCCTCCGGACCAAGCGGGCCGAAGCCGAAGGCCGGAACGGTGGGCCCGAACAGCGCCAGCACCGGCCGTCCCAGCCCCCCCGCCAGGTGGAGCGCCAGGGAGTCGTTGCTCACTATCAGCGCGCTCCGGGCGAGCACGGCGGCGAGTCCCCGGAGGTCCAGCTCGCCCGCGCCGCTCACGGCGCGACCCGGCGCGGCCGCCACGACGGCCTCGGCCAGGGACACGTCGCCGCCGTCGCCCACCACCACGATCGGGAGGTCCATCGCAGCCGCCAGCGCGGGGAACCCGGGCCACCGCTTGGTCCCCCACCGCGCCCCCGGCGCCAGCACCACGAAGCGGCCCCGGATGTTCCGCGCCTCGAGCCACTGGCCGGCCGCGTCCCGCTCGGCCGGGGTGAGCGGGAACCACGGCGGCGCCACCGGCGTGGCGCCGGCGAGCGCGGCCAGCCGGGCGGTGACGTGCCCCGTGGGCGGCCAGGGCAGGCTGCGAGTGTACCACCAGCGGCCGGGGCTACCCGCGTAGCCGATCCGTTCCGGCACCGCGGCGAGCCGGGCCAGCAGGCCGCTCCGGAAGGAGCGATGCGGCAGCCACGCGGCCTGATAACGCTCGTCCCGGAGCCGCGCGGCGAGGCGCAGCAGTCCGGCGGGGCCCTGCTCTCGGCCATGTTTGTCGAACGGGATGACCTGCCGCACCGCGGGCAGGTGGGCGAGCAGGGGTGCGGCGGCGGGGGTGGTGACCACGTCCACCGGCCCGTGGCGCGCGGCGAGCGCGCCGAGCAGGGGAATGGTGAGGACGACGTCGCCCAGGTGGGCGGTCTGGATCACGACGGCGCGACGGTCGTCCCCGGAATCTCGAGCCGCCGAGCCGCGGAGCCGCCGAGCCGCCACTAGTCCACCTGCAGGACCGCCAGGAAGGCCTCCTGCGGAATCTCCACCGAGCCCAGCTGCTTCATCCGCTTCTTGCCTTCCTTCTGTTTTTCCAGCAGCTTGCGCTTCCGGGTGATGTCGCCGCCGTAGCACTTGGCGAGCACGTCCTTCCGCATGGCGGAAATGGTCTCCCGGGCGATGATCTTGTTGCCGATCGCCGCCTGGATGGCCACGACGAACAGCTGCCGCGGGATCAGCTCCTTGAGCTTCTCGGCGATCTTCCGGCCGTACTCGTAGGCCTTGTCCTTGTGGATGATCACGCTGAAGGCATCCACGGTCTCGCCGTTGATCATCATGTCCAGCCGCACCAGGTCCGACTCCCGGTAGCCGGCCAGCTCATAGTCCATGGCCGCGTAGCCGCGGGAAATCCCCTTGAGCTTGTCGAAGAAGTCGAGGACGATCTCCCCCAGTGGGAAGTCGAAGTCGAACTCGACCCGGCTGGTGTCCAGGTATTTCATGCCGTGGTACACCCCGCGCCGGTCGGTCCCCAGCTTCATGATGCCCCCGATGTACTCCGCAGGGGCCATGATCCGCGCCTTCACGTACGGCTCCTCGATCCGGGCGATCGTGGCCGGGTCGGGGAGGTTGGTGGGGTTCTCCAGCAGCATCATGGCGCCGTCGGTGAGGTAGACGTTGTACTCCACCGTCGGGACCGTGGTGATCAGGTCGAGGTTGAATTCCCGTTCCAGCCGCTCCCCCACGATCTCCATGTGCAGCAGCCCGAGGAAGCCGCAGCGGAAGCCGAAGCCCAGGGCGGTCGAGGTCTCGGGCTCGTACTGGAGGCTGGCGTCGTTGAGCTTGAGTTTCGCCAGGGCGTCCCGCAGCGGCTCGTACTGGTCGCTGTCGGTGGGGTACAGCCCCGCGAAGACCATCGGCTTCACGTCGCGGTAGCCGGGCAGCAGCTCGCGGGCCCGCTCCCGGGCGTCGAAGATCGTGTCCCCGGCGCGGGTGTCGCCGACGCTCCGGAGATTGGCGACCAGGTAGCCGACTTCTCCGGCCTCCAGCACGCCAGTCGGGCGCTGCCCCAGCTGCAGGTACCCCACCTCGTCCACGGTGTAGACATCGTCCGGGTGCGCCCCGAAGGCGATCTCCATCCCGGTCCGGATGGTGCCGTCCACCACCCGGATGCTCGGGATGGCGCCGCGGAAGCGGTCGAAGTACGAGTCGAAGATCAGCGCCCGGAGCGGCGCGTCGGGCTTCCCGCCCGGAGTCGGCACCTTGCGGACGATCTCCTCCAGCAGCTCGGGGATGCCGGTCCCCTCCTTGGCCGAGACCGACAGGATCTCCTCCCGCCGGGATCCGATCAGGTCCATGATCTCCCGGGCCCGCCGTTCCGGCTCGGCCCCGGGGAGGTCGATCTTGTTGAGCACCGGGATGATCTCGAGTCCCGCATCCATCGCCAGGAAGAGGTTCGACAGGGTCTGGGCCTGCACCCCCTGGGAGGCGTCCACCACCAGGATCGCGCCTTCGCAGGCCGCGAGCGACCGGGAGACCTCGTAGGTGAAGTCCACGTGCCCCGGTGTGTCGATCAGGTTGAGCTCGTACTCCTGCCCGTCGCGGGCGGTGTAGGCCATCCGCACCGCGTTGAGCTTGATCGTGATACCCCGTTCCCGCTCCAGGTCCATGGTGTCGAGGAGCTGCTCGCGCATGAGCCGCTTCTCCACGGCGCCGGTGGCCTCGATGGGGCGGTCGGCGAGCGTGCTCTTCCCGTGGTCGATATGGGCGACAATGCAGAAATTGCGGATTCGGGCCTGGCGCATGGGGCGTAAGATAAGGGGTAGGGGGAGGCCCCGGGGCTGTTCCCCGCCGGCCGCGGGCCGCCTACCTTCCCCTCCCATGACCGACACCGTCCCCGGCACCCTGGCCGACTTCGACGCCTTTCGCAGCCGGATGAACGACCTCATCCTGGGTGCGGGCAACCTCACGATCAACCGCTTCTTTGCCCTGGACCACCGCTGCTACGAACCGGGGGCCCTGGGCACCAAGACCAAGGAGATGCTGGGGCTGGTGTCCAGCCTGGTGCTCCGCTGCGACGATTGCATCACCTACCACGTGGTGCGCTGCCACGAGGAGGGGACCACCCGGGAGGAATTCCTGGAGATCTTTTCGGTGGGGCTGGTCGTCGGCGGGAGCATCGTGATCCCGCATCTCCGCCGGGCGATGGCGCGCCTGGAGGAGCTGGCGCCGCCGGCGGGCTGATCACCCCTCGGCGGGGATCGGCCGGCGGAAGCTGGCGTTGCCCAGCAACACCCCGCCGACGATCAGGATCCCGCCCGCCAGGTGCCAGAGCGTAGGCCGCTCGCCCAGCACGGCCATCGCGATCAGCGAGGCGAAGAGCGGGGTGACGCAGGTATAGAGCGCCGCGCGCGACGCCCCGATCCGCTGCACTGCCCGGCTCCACAGGATATACGCCGCCACCAGCGACAACAGCGTCGAGTACGCCAGCCCGCCCCACGCCGTCGCTGGCACCGCCCCCCACGCCGTGCGGGACAGTTGCGGCAGCCCCGCCAGGACCAGCCCCGGCGCCCCGGTGAGCATGGTCCACGCCGTGACCCCGAGGGCGGAGACTCGCCCCGAGATCCGCCGGAGCCCCAGGGTATATCCGGTCCAGCACCCCACCGCGGCGAGGATCAGCAGGTCTCCCCGCCAGCTGCCGTGGGACAGGTCGAGCCCCCGCGAGGCCACCACCACCACCACGCCAATGGTCGCCAGGGCCAGCCCCCAGCGCTGCCGGCTGGTGATGACCTCCAGCCCGAGCACGCCCGCGGTCACGGTGACGACGGCGGGCATGGCGGAGAGAATGAGCGATGTGTTGACCGCGGTGGTGACGGCGAGCCCGCTGATGAAGCAGAGCTGGTAAATGGTATTCCCCACCACGCCGAGCAGCACCAGCGTCCAGCCCAGGCCGGGAGCGAGGTCGTGTTCCGGCTCCAGGCGCCGGAGGATCAGCCAGAGGAGGCCGGTGCCGATGGTGAAGCGGATGGCCGTGAACGCCAGGGGCGCGATATAGGGCAGGGCGAGCTTGGTGGCGGAAAAGTTCCCGGCCCAGAAGAGGACCGTGGCCAGCATCTCGGCGTGGGGAGAGACCTCTCGGCGCATGCCGAAGGGTAATGCGGGAGGGAAGGCGGGGGTGCGGGTCGGCGGCCCAAGCATTCCATCGCGAGCCGCCGAGCCGCCGAGCCGGCCAGTCGCCTACGCCGCCGGCTTCTTCTCCACGATCTTCTCGTAGCTCTCCGGATTCCACCGCGGCCGCGCCGGGTTGTTGGCGATTTCCTGGCCGAGGTGGAACAGCAGGCGCACGATGCGGGCGGTCTTGTCCGCGTCGATCTTGTCGGGCGAGTCCGAGACCTGGTGATAGTCGTCGTGCACGCCGTTGAAGAAGAAGAGGATCGGCACACCCTTCCGGGCAAAATTGAAGTGGTCGGAGCGGAAGTAGAAGTTCTCCTCCGGCCAGCGGTCCTCGGTGGCAACCATGTTGAGGTCGGTGTTGGCGGCCTGCACCCGGGCCAGGCGCTCACCCAGGTCGGAGTGCTCCTTCCCGATCGCCACGATGGTGTCGGGCCAGTTCCGGCCGATCATGTCGATGTTGATGTTGGCCACCATGCTCTCCAGCGGCACCGTGGGGTGCTCGGCAAAGTAGCCGCTGCCGAAGAGCCCCTTCTCCTCGCCGCTCACCGTCATGAACAGCACCGAGCGCTTCGGGCGGACGCCACGCTGGGCGAAGGCCTCCGCCAGCTCGATCACGCCCACGGTGCCGGAGCCATCGTCGTCGGCGCCGTTGCAGATGGTGTCGCCGCCGCGCGCCTGGCAGGAACCCCGGCCGGCGGTCCCCACATGGTCCATGTGGGCGGAATAGACCACGTACTCGTGCTTGAGCTTGGGGTCGCTGCCTTCCAGCATCCCGATCGTGTTGGGCGCCGTGGCGGACTCCAGGACTTCGTCCTTGAGCCCGATGCCGATGGTGAGGCCCGGGACTTCCCGGGCCACGGCCACCGCCGAGCCCCGGATCGCGGCCGGGTCAAGCTTCGCTTCCGCGAGTGCGGCGCCGACCGCCCGCTCGTGCACCTCCACGACCGGCACGCTGCCCGCCCCGCCCATCCCGTCCACCCCGATCCGCACCTGGGCCTGGTTGGCCACCCGCTGGGCGAACGTGGCCGAGTCGCGGTTGGACAGCAGGATGATCCCGGCCGCGCCATTCTCGATGACCGCGCCCGCCGCCTGCTGCAGCACCGGGGTGAGCGGCTTGCTGTAGTCCACCACGAAAATCACGGCCTTCCCCTTGACCGGGAGGCGGGCGGCGTCCTCGGCGGTGTAGGGCCCGCCCAGGACCACCGCCGCCAGGTGCAGTTCCTTTTCGGGCACTCCGCCGAAGGCAAAGCGGGCATCCCGGGACAGGTCGGCGTGCAGGTGGTGCGGCCCGGCCATGAAGCCCACGTATGAGCGGGTCACGTCGACCTTGCGGCGCGAAATGGTGTACCGCTGGAACCAGGTGCCGTTCTCGCCCGCCGGCTTGAGCCCGAAACGCTTGAACTCATCCGCCACGTACTGCGCGGTCATCTCCAGCCCGGGGCTCGGTGTGTCCCGGCCCATCATGGAGTCATCGGCAATGATATGGATGCGGCGCTGCACGTCGGCCGCGGTGATCGTGGCGGCCGCGCGCTTCAGCGCGGAGGTGGCTGGTGCGGTCTGTCCGGCCAGCGCCAGGGGGGCCGCGGCAAGCAGGGTCAGGCAGGCCAACGCAGTCGAACGCATGAGAGTCCTGTGGCTAGGGGTCCGGTCCGGCGCGACCAAAGATAAGCGCCCGGTCGGGTGTGCTACGACCGGGCGCTCGGGAGGGTTTCGGGGATGCCTAGTTCGGCCGCCGCCGCTTCAGTTCCGGCTGGCCGGTGCTCCGGGGCGGCGACTCCGCCCGCGGCTCCGACCTGGGCTCTGACCGCGGCCGCTCGGCCTTGGGCTCCGAGCGTGTGGATTCCCGCTCCGGCGGCCGGGAGGTCTCCCGGCGCGGCTCACTCTGGGGCCTCGGAGCGCTCTCGCCCCGGGGCTCCCCCGCGCTCCGGGTCTCCCCCTGCCCGCTCGACCGGCGCGGGGACTCCGCGGCGGACCGGGACCCGCGCTCCGCCTCGGGGCCGGCTTCCCGGATCCCGCTGCTGTTGCTGCTGGGCCGGCGCCGGGGAGTAGACCCGGCATCCGGGGCGGGCCTGGCCGTGGACGGCTCACGGGTCTGTTCCGGTTCGCTCCGGCGCCGGGGCTCGTTCCCCGCGTCGGGGACGGGCCGGGCGCCCGACGGCTCCCGGGTCCGGTCCGGCTCGGTGCGGCGGCGCGGCTCGTTCCCGGTATCGGGACTGGGCTGGGCCCCGTCCGGCTTCGACACCGGGCGGCGGTCGGTGCCATTCGGCCGGGTGGCCCCGGGGCTGGTCGCCTCCGGGCTCCGACGGCGGGGCGAGACCGGGGCCGGGACATTGCCGCGTCCACCCACGTCCACGCTGGTCCGGTCGCGGTCCACCACCGGGCGACGATCATCCGTCCCCCGCGGCCGCTCCGCCACCCGGGTGATGTAGTCGTTCCGGGCGTCATAGTCCTTGAAGACGTAGCGCGGGCCAGGCCGGTAGGGCCGCACAATGATCACGCCATTCCGGTAGCGCCGGTACGGGTAGTAGTACCAGTCATCATAGATCACGATCCGGAAGCGGGAGCAGTAGTGGCTGTAGGGATCCCAGTAGCGCCAGCTGGCGTAGGTGTGGCAGTCGTAGCAGACGAAGCGGGGATAGTCGTAATGGCGCTCGACGTTGTACTCCGCGACGTCGTAGTCGTAATCCCCTTCGCGGGCGATCCGGTCGGCCAGGTCCGCCACGGCGATGTAGGGATCGCCGCGCACCCGCCCGTCGGCGATCGAGCGGTAGTCCCAGTGATCCCCGCGCACGATCTCGTCGTAGCTGAAGGGATCTTCCGAGGCAATGGCGAAGACGTACCCGACCCCCGGGTAATCATCCACGTTGAACGCCTCGTCCCGGTCGCGGCCGAGCACTTCAAAGGTCTTGCCGCCCCGGGCCCAGTTGTCTTCCCACGGGTCCATCGGAAACAGAACCCGGACCCGGCCGTCCGTATCGATGCGGACGATGGTCACGTAGGCATCCACGTCGCTCTTGAAGTACACCCGGGCCCGGTCGCCGCGGGTGTACACGTCGTCCCGGTTCAGCCACACGTTGATACGGGGCCGTACCTGGCTCGTCCCCCGCACCCAGCGGGCAATGACGGCGTCAGGTCCGGTCGGAGCAGGGGCGGGCGCCGAGATGGTGAGTGCGGCAAGCGCCAGCGTCAGGGCTGCAATCATAAGGCCTCCGGGGACAACATGGTGGACGGCAGGCCAGAGAGCAGGGGATGTGCCAGCCCGAAAAAATCTCGTAAGCGGTTGCCTGTTAATGACTTATCGCGAAATCGCCAAATCCGGCCCCGCACGGATATGTCCGCCCGGGCGTACACGGGGCCCGCGCGTTGACTTCCCACGGTGCGTCCCGATACGTTGACCCGCCCATGACCGCACCCGCCACCGCCACGCGTCCACTCGACCTTCTCGATCCCCGGGAAGCGGCCCGACTCGCGGGGCTCGAGCTCCTCGCCGAAGGGATCGTCGAGGGGTTCCTGACCGGGCTGCACCGCTCGCCCCGCCGCGGCTTCTCGGTGGAGTTTGCGGAGCACCGGATGTACCAGCCGGGGGATGAGCTGCGCTACGTGGACTGGAAGCTCATGGGCCGGAAGGACCGGCTGTACGTGAAGCAGTATGAGGAAGAGACCAATCTGCGCGCGATGCTGGTCGTGGACGTGAGCCGTTCCATGGCCTGGTCCGGGGAACCCGCCCGCACCCTGTCCAAGCTCGAGTATGTGCGCCGGCTGACGGCCGCGCTCGCCCTGCTCCTGCTGCGGCAGCGGGATGCGACGGGTCTCATCGCCTTCGACGAGTCGGTGCGAGCGGTCGTGCCCGCCCGGGCCCGTACGTCCCACGGGCACCAGCTGCTGGCCGCGCTCGGGGGGCTTTCCCCCGGGCTTGGCACCGCGGCGGAGCCGGCGCTCCGGCGGGTCGTGGGGCTGCTCCGGCGGCGGGGCATGGTCATCTTCATTTCCGATCTGCTGCTGGAGAGGGAGCTGGCACTCCGCGCGCTCAAGTTCCTGCGCCACCGGGGCCACGAGGTGCTGGTGATCCATGTGATGGACCCCGCCGAACTGGAGCTGGGCGGTCCGGCGGAGGCGCGGTTCGAGGATCCGGAGACGGGGCAGGGGGTGACACTCCGCCCCCGGGACTGGGCCGAGGCCTACCGGGAGACGGTGACGGGGGTGGTCAGCGCCTGGCGCCGAGCCTGTCGCACCAGCGGCATCCACTATCACCAGCTGACCACCGACACGCCGTTCGGCCTCGCGCTCCGCCGCGTGGTGGCCCGCCGCTCCGGTATCGCGTGATCGGTTTTCTCCAGCCCTGGGCCCTGTTCGCACTGCCGCTGGTGGGCGTGCCCCTGCTGCTGCACCTGATCCAGCGACGGGACCCACCCACGGTGGAGTTTCCCGCGGTCCGGTACCTGGTGCAGGTCACCGAAGAACACCAGCGCCGCCTCAAGCTGCGGCACTGGCTGCTGCTGCTGGTGCGCACGCTGCTGGTCCTGGCCCTGGTGCTCGCGGCCGCGGGCCCCTCGGCGCCGCTGGGTGAGGCGGTGAGCCACGCGCCCAGCGCCTTGGTCCTGGTCCTCGACAACTCCCCCTCCAGCGCTGCAGTGGTGGCCGGCACGCCCCGGCTCACCGAGCTCCGGGCGGCGGCGCGACGGGTCCTCCTGCGGGCCACCTCTGCCGATGCGCTCTGGCTGCTCAGCAGCGACGGCATCGCCCGGCGGGGCGCCGCCGAGGAATTGCTCACCATCGTCGACACGCTGACCCCTTCCCGCCTCCGGATGGATCTCGGCGCTGCGCTTACGCTGGCGGGCGAGGTGCTGGCCGGCGACCGGCGGCCCGGGGGAATCGTGCTGCTGACCGACCTCCAGACCACCGCGCTGGCGCCGACTCGGACCACCGCTCCGGTGGTGGTCGCGACACCCGCGGCAGATGCCCCGCCGAACACCGGGATCGTCCGGCTGGAACCGGGGCCGCAGCCGTGGACGCCGGAAGGGGGAGCGGTGCTGGTCTCGGTGGCCGGTGATGAGGGGATCGCCGCCCCGGTGTCGGCACAGCTGGGCGACCGGCCGGCGCGGCAGGCGCTGGTGGCGGCGGGCGGCACCGGCAGCTTCACGCTGGGGGCCGTCTCCCCGGGCTGGTGGCCGGTGCGGGTCACCAAGGCCCCGGACGAATTCCGGCTGGACGATGAACGTGCCGGGCTGGTCCGGGTGGCGCCGGTGGCCCGGGTGGCGTGGGACCCCCGCGACCGGTACCTCGACGCGGTGGCGGGCGTATTGGCCGCGGGCGGACGGATCCGGGCGGGGAACGAGCTTTCGCTGGGGACGCTCGGGTCCGGCGCTTCGGTGGTGCAGCCGCCATCGGATCCCGCGGAGCTGGGGGCGCTGAACCGTGCCCTGGAGCGGCGCGGGGTGGGCTGGCGGTATGGCGCGCTCCTGGCCGCCCCCGGCCTCACCGACTCCGGGCCGCTGCTGGGGAGGGAGGAGGTGAGCCGGCGGTACGTCCTGGAGCCGTTGCGGGCCAGTGCGGCGGGCGGGGTGATCGCGACCGTCGCGGGCACGCCGTGGATCGTCCGCGCCGGTGAGGTGGTGCTGCTCGGCAGCCGCTTCGAACCGGCGTGGACCACCCTGCCGCTCCGGGCTTCATTCGTGCCGCTGGTGGATGCGCTGGTCAACCGGGTGGCGCGGGGCCAGCTGGCCCTGCTGGAGGGGTCGCCGGGGGAACCGGTGCTGCTGCCCGACCTCGCCACCGAGGTCGCGTCAGGCACGCGGCGCTGGCGGGTCGAGGGGGGCGGTGGCTTCCGGCCCCCGGAGACCGGGCTCTACTACTTGCTCGCCGGCGCGGACACCGTCGGCGGCCTCGCCGCCAACCTCGATCCGCGGGAGTCGGTGCTCGCTCCCGCGGGCGCGGCGCAGGTGCGGGGGCTGTGGCCCACCGCGCGCCTCGTGCGCCTCGAGGAGGCTGCGGGCGCGGCCTTTGCCGGCTTCGGACGGGCGAGCCTGGCCGGGCCGCTGCTCTGGCTGGCCCTGCTGTTCGGCGTGGCGGAGGTGGTGCTCGCGAGCGGGGTGCGCCGCACGGCATGACCCTCGAACTCCTGCTCGACGCCTTCGAGCGCACCCGCTTCGCCGTCGACCTTCGCGAACGCCTGCCCGGCCGCGGCGCCCAGTTGTCGCTGGCCGGCCTCCCCGGATCGAGTCCGGCGGTACTCCTGGCCTGGCTGGCCCGCGCCTATCCCGCCCGGCTGTTCACCGTGGTGGCCACCACGCCGAGCGACGCCGAGCGCTGGGTCACCGACCTGCAGCATCTGACCGGCATCCCGGTGGCGCTCTACCCGCAGCGGGAATCGCTGGGGGAGGAGGAGCCGCATTACGAGATCGCCGGCGAGCGGGCGGAGACGCTGGCCGCGCTGCTGGCGGGCCGGCTCCGGATCCTGGTGACGACGGCGCGGGCCACCCAGGAACGCACCGGCGTCGCCGCGGGGCTGACGAGCTCCACCTTGCGGCTGGGGGCGGGGTCCACCCAGACCCTGGGCGCGGTGGCCCGGGCGCTCGAGGAGATGGGCTACGAGCGGGTGCCGACGGTCACCGAGGTGGCGCAGTTCAGTGTCCGCGGCGGCATCGTGGATGTGTACGGGTTCGGGATGGCCGGGCCGGCGCGGCTGGAGTGGTGGGGTGATACGCTCGAGTCCCTGCGCGGCTTCGACCTCACCACCCAGCGCAGTACGGAGCCGGTGGACGAGATCACGGTGCTGCCCCTCGGCGGCTCGGCGGTTCGCCGGTCGGGGGGCGAGGCGGGCACCCCCGGCGAGCGGCGCACCCTGCTGGAGCTGCTGCCGAGCGAGACCCTGGTCCTCGAGGACTCCGCAACGGCCAATGCCGAGGAGGTGGGGCGGTCGTGGCGGGAGGCGGCGCACCACCTGGAGGTCGCGCGCCGGCTGGGCGAGGAGGTGCCCCCGCGGGAGGTGCTGTTCGAGTCGCCGGAGGAATGGTCCCGGCGTCTCGCCCCGTTCGCGCGGCTGGTGGTGCGAAGCGCGCCGGACCCCGGGGGGCTCAACGCCGGGTTCTTCCCGCCGGAGCCGGTGGATCGGGACATCAAGCGGCTCCGCGCCATGCTCTCCGCCGAGATCCCGACCCTGATCCTGTGCGACAACGAGGGGCAGCTCGAGCGGCTCGACGAGCTGCTCAACGAGGATGGTCGCCGGGTGCACGCCACGCTCGCGATCGGCGCGCTGGACGGCGGCTTCGTGATGCGGAGCCTCAGGGTCCTGACCGACCACGAGATCTTCCGCCGGGCGCGGCGGCTGCGGCGCACCCGCCGCTACCGCCAGGCGGCCCCGACCGCGGCCACCGGGCAGCTCGCGGCGGGTGACTACGTGGTCCATCTGGACCACGGGATCGGGGTGTACCGGGGGATCGCCACCATCACGGTGGGCGAGTCCACCATGGAAGTCGCCATCGTCGAGTACGAGGGAGGGGACCGGCTCAACGTCCCGCTCTACCGGCTCGACCAGCTGGAGCGCTACCGGGCGGGGGGTGAGGATGGCGACCAGCCGCCGCCCCGGCTGCACAAGCTCGGGGGCACCCAGTGGCAGCGGGTACGGGACAAGACGCGGCAGGCCATCAGGGAAATGGCCGCCGAGCTGCTCGACCTCTACGCCCGCCGCCAGGTGAGTGCCGGGTATGCCTTCCCGCCCGACACCCGGTGGCAGCGGGAGCTGGAATCCGCCTTCCTCTATGAGGACACCCCCGACCAGCGGAAGGCCACCGACGCGGTGAAGCGGGCGATGGAACAGCCGCTGCCGATGGACCTGCTGCTGGTGGGCGACGTCGGGTACGGCAAGACCGAAGTAGCGGTGCGGGCGGCGTTCAAGGCGGTGCAGGGCGGGAAGCAGGTCGCGGTGCTGGTGCCGACCACGATCCTCGCCGACCAGCACGCCCGCACCTTCGGCGAGCGGCTGGCGGACTTTCCGGTGAAGGTGGAGGTGCTGTCGCGCTTCCGCACCGCGAAGGAGCAGAAGGCGGTGCTGGAACGGCTGGCCGCCGGCGAGATCGACGTGATCATCGGCACCCACCGGCTGCTGTCCCCCGACGTGCGGTTCAGGGACCTGGGACTGCTGGTGGTGGACGAGGAGCACCGGTTCGGGGTGCGGCACAAGGAGCGGCTCAAGGTGCTCCGGCTCACGGTGGACGTGCTCACGCTGACTGCGACGCCGATCCCCCGTACCCTGCACCTGTCGCTGGCCGGGCTCCGGGACCTGGTCCTGATCGAGACCCCGCCGCGGGACCGCTCCCCGATCCTCACCTTCGTGGAGCCGTGGGACGACGGGCTCCTCGAGGAGGCCTTTGCCCGGGAGCTGGATCGCGGCGGCCAGGTCTTCATGGTGCACAACCGGATCGAGACCATTGACACGATCGCGGCCCGGGTGCGCGCGCTGGCGCCCCGGGCCCGGGTGGCGGTGGGGCATGGCCAGATGCCGGCGGACGCGCTGGAAGAGGTGATGCGCCAGTTCGTGTCGGGGGAGGCGGAGATCCTCGTCTCCACGCTCATCGTGGAATCGGGGCTCGACGTGGCCAACGCCAACACCATGGTGGTGCATGATGCCCACCGGCTCGGGCTGGCCCAGCTGTACCAGCTGCGCGGCCGGGTCGGGCGCAGCCACCGGCGGGCGTACTGCTACCTGGTGGTCCCGGACCTGATCGATCGCGAAGCCGAGGAACGGCTCAAGGTGCTGGAGCACCATACCGAACTCGGGGCCGGCTACCGGATCGCCCTCAAGGACATGGAACTGCGGGGGGCGGGGAACCTGCTGGGCCAGGAGCAGTCGGGGCACGCGCAGGCGGTGGGGTTCGATCTTTACCTGCGGTGGCTGGAGGAGACCGTGCGGGCCCTGCGGGGGCAGGCGGGGCGGGCGGAGCGGCCGGCCCCGCCCGAGGTGGTGCTGGACCGGCCGGCGCACCTGCCGGACGGCTTCGTGCCGTCGGACGACGTCAAGCTCGACATCTACCGCCGACTGGCGCGGGCCCAGACCTCTGGCGACATTCAACAGCTTCATGACGAGCTGCGGGAGCGTTTCGGACCGCTGCCGGAGCCGGCGGAGACCCTGCTGCACATGGCGCGGCTCCGGACCGTGGGAGCGGACCTCGGGTTGCAGCACCTCCTGGTCCGGGGCGACGAGGCGCGACTCACCTTTCGCGAAGGCGCGGCCCCCCGGTTTGCGGGGCTCTCCGCCGCGCTGGACCACGTGCAGCTGGCGGTGGAGGTCCGGCGTACCGTGCCGCTCTCGCTTCGGCTGACGCGGCTGGGCGGGGAGCCGATGGTCCCCGCGCTGGTGCGGGCGCTGGGCCTGGTGGCGGAACGGCAGCAGGCGGCGTAGGCCGCGGACCCTTGAACAGTGATGGGAGCAGGCATGCGACGGTTGTCAGGCGGAGTGCTCTGCGCGGTGGTCCTCCTTTCCGGGTGCGACGCCCTCCGGAACATGGGTGGCGGGACGCCGACCGTGGTGGCCACCGCGGCGGGGCAGGAACTCACGGTGGAGCGCCTGGCGCAGGTCATGGCGGGCGCCAAGGGGGTGCCGCTGGCGCCGGAGGCCGCCGACTTCATCGCCAACGTGTGGGTGGACCACACCCTGCTGGCGCAGTCCCTCGCCTCCGGGCGGGACTTCCTCGACTCGGCGATCGCCGTGGACGTCATGTGGCCCGAACTGGCGGAGTTGCGCGGGACCCGCTGGCATGACGTGCTCCTGGCGGAGCGGGTGCCGCTCACCCCGGCGGTGGTGGACAGCGTCTACGCCGCGGACGAGATGCGGCTGCTGCAGCACATCCTGGTCCGGGTGGAGCCCAACGCGGAGCCACCGGCCCGGGCGGCCGGGAAGCGGCGGGCGGACGCCGCGCTGGCCCGGGTGCGGGCCGGCGGAGACTTTGCGCGGCTGGCTGGGGAGCTGAGCGACGATCCGGGCAGCAAGCTGGACGGCGGCTACCTGCCCCCCGCGCCGCGGGGCAAGTGGGTGACCGCCTTCGACAGCGCCGGCTGGGCGCTCGCGCCGGGCGCCATGACCGGCTTGGTGGAGACCCCCTTCGGATACCACATCATCCGCCGTCCTCCCGCGGCCGAAATCCGCAACCGACTGGTCGTCCACCTGCGGGAGGCGCTGGGGCAGCAGCTCGATTCGACCTACCTCGACAGCCTGGGCCTGCAGCGCAAGCTCAAGGTGGCGAAGGACGCGCCGGAGCTGGTGCGGGACGCGCTGGGGAACAAGGGCGAGGCCATCCGCTCCACCAAGGCGCTGGCGACCTATACCGGGGGCCAGTTCACCGTGGCGCAGCTGATCCGCTGGGTCACTGCCCTCGGACCGCAGTGGGCGGCCGACCTGCCCACCCGGCCGGACAGCGGACTCACGCAGTTCGTCAAGCTGCTGGCCCAGAACCAGCTGCTGCTGGCGCAGGCGGATTCCGCGGGGATTCAGGTGGACAGCGTCGAATGGGCCAGCATGAACCAGCGCTATCGCCAGCTGCTCGACACCCTGCGGCTCTCCCTGGACCTGGCGGGCGGCGACATCACCGACCCGACGGTCAGCAAGGAGGAGCGGGGCAAGGTGGCGGCGCTCAAGGTCGCGACCTTCTGGGACCGGGTGGCCAGTGGCACGGGCCGCCCGCGGCCGATCCCGGGACCGGTGAGCTTCGTGCTGCGCCGGGAGGGCGAGTACCAGGTGGACCGGCGCGGGGTGGCGGCGGCGGTGCAGCGGGCGCAGGCGCTCAAGACCCGGGTTGACTCCACCGGCCGGCCCGCCGCCGGGGGGCAGTGACAGTGCGGGCCGCGCGTCTCTGGCTCGGACTGGCCGCCCTGCCGGCGGCGCTTGGGGCCCAGGCACCGACCGCCCCGGCGCCCGCCTTCCGCTGTGACACCACCGCCTTCGTGGTGGACCGGGTGGTCGCGGTGGTGGGAGACGCCGCGATCCTCGCGTCCCAGGTGGAGGAGGAGATCTTCACCCAGCGGGCCCAGCAGGGGCGGGTGCCGGACAACCTGCCCGCGTTCCAGGCGCTCTGCCGGCAGGTGATCTCCGACCTCATCGATGCCGAAGTGCTGCTGCAGGTGGCCCAGCGGGACACCGCCATCAAGGTGACCGACCAGGAAGTCGCCGACGGGGTGGACCAGCAGTACCGCAACGTGCGGCAGCGGTTCCAGAGCGAGGTGGACTTCCGCCGGGAGCTCACCGGCTCCGGGTTCCAGACGCCGGAGGAATTCCGGCGCTACCTCAGCGACAACCAGCGGAAGCAGGCCTTCCGCCAGCGCCTGATGGAGAAGCTCAAGGGCGAGGACAAGCTGAAGCCGGTCCAGCCGACCGAAGCCGAAATGCGGACCTACTTCGACCAGTTCAAGGACCAGCTGCCCCAGCGGCCGGCCACGCTCTCCTTCCGCAACATCGTGATCGGCCCGAAGGCCTCGGACTCGGCGCGGGCCCGGGCCCGGATCCAGGCGGATTCCATCGTCACCGAGCTGCGGAACGGCGCGGACTTCGCGACCGCCGCGCGACGCTTCTCGCAGGACCCGGCGAGCCGGGAACAGGGGGGCGACCTGGGCTGGTTCCGCCGGGGCCAGATGGTGCCCGAGTTCGAGGGGGTGGCCTTCCGGCTCCGTCCGGGGGTCATCAGTGACCCGGTGGAGACGGCGTTCGGGTTCCACATCATCCAGGTGCAACGGGTGCAGCCGGCGGAGATCAACGCCCGGCACGTCCTGCTAATGCCGGAGGTCGGGGCCGCGGACGCCGACAGCGCGCTGGCGCTGGCGAACCGCGTGGCCGACGCGCTGCGTGCCGGGGCGCCGTTCGACTCCCTGGCCCGGTTGCACCACGACGCCTCCGAGGAGCGTGAGGCCGACGACGTGCCGCTCAACCAGCTGCCGGCCGAATACAAGGACGGGATCGGCAATGCGGACAGCGGCGCGGTGGTGCCGGTCTTCGCCATCCGGAAGGATCAGGGCGTCCGCCGGAAGCACGTGGTGCTCCAGGTGACCGGCCGGCGCGGCGAAGGGGCCATCCGCTACGAGGACGTGAAGGACCAGATTCGCAAGCGGCTGAGCGACGAACTCGCCACCCGGCGCTACATCGACCGGCTGCGCCGCTCGACCTACGTGGACATCCGGCTGTAGCGGCGCGGCGCGTGGCGCGGCCCGGGGGCGGAGCTTCTGCTCCGCCCCTTTCGTGCTATTATGGGCGCATGTCGCCCCCGCCCCGACTCGCCGTGACCCTCGGTGACCCCCGCGGCATCGGCCCGGAAATCACCGCACGCGCCCTGGCGGAGCCGCTCGATGCCGAGATCATCGCGATCGGCGCCGAGGACCAGGTGGCGGCCATTCCCGCGACGCGGCGCATCGTGGTGGGCACCTGGGGCGAGGGGACGGGCGACGGCGGCGAGCCCACCCGGGCCGGCCCGTCCCGCGCGGCGCGGGCCGGGCGGATCGCCGGCCTTGGCGTGGAGACCGCGGCGCGGCTGGCGCTGTCCGGCGAGGTGGATGGCATCGTGACCGCCCCGCTGAACAAGCAGGCGATCAACCTCGCCGGCTTCAACTGGCCGGGCCACACCGAATGGCTGGCCCACCTCGCCGGCGACGTGGACGTGGCGATGATGCTGGCCGCCGACCGGCTCCGGGTGGTGCTGGTGACGACCCACGTCCCGCTCCGCGCCGTCCCGCAGCTGCTCACCACCGACAAGATCATCCGTGCCGGGCGGGTCACCGCCGACGGGCTCCGCCGCTGGTGGGGCATTGAGGCGCCGCGGCTGGCGATCTGCGCCCTCAATCCGCACGCCGGGGAAGGAGGCCTCTTC
This sequence comes from Gemmatimonadota bacterium, assembly GCA_033763675.1. Classification (GTDB taxonomy): domain Bacteria; phylum Gemmatimonadota; class Gemmatimonadetes; order Gemmatimonadales; family GWC2-71-9; genus JADJOM01. The sequence continues at coordinate 15,683 of JANRJZ010000285.1, read as the reverse complement.
GGGGACGAGGAGGCGCGCATCATGGCCCCGGCGGTCGCGGCGCTGCACGCCGCCGGTCCCCTCCCCGCGGATACGGTCTTCGTCCGCGCCATGCGGGGCGAGTTCGACGCGGTGCTCGCCCCGTACCATGATGTCGGGATGACCGCCATCAAGGTGGCCGCGTTCGGCCGCGGGGTGAACATCACCCTGGGGCTCCCGTTCCCCCGCACCTCGCCCGATCACGGAACCGCCTTTGATATCGCCGGACGCGGCGCCGCCGATCCCGCCAGCATGCGCCAGGCCCTCGAGCTGGCGGCGCACCTCGCGCGGGTGCGCCGGCAGGTGCCGGCGTGACCCTGGCGGTCTCCGAGCGTCACGCCCGCACCGCCCAGTGGGTGGCGGCCGGGCTGGGCGCGTTGCTCCGCCTCCGGCAGTACCTCCACGGGCGCCCGGTCTGGCTGGACGAGGCCATGCTGCTCAACAACATCCTGGGCCGCAGTTACGGTGAGCTGCTCGCGCCGCTCGAGAGCGATCAGTCGGCCCCAGTCCCCTTCCTGTGGGCGGTGAAGCTCTGCGCCGGCCTGTTCGGCACCGACGAACGGGCGCTCCGCCTGGCTCCCTTCCTCGCGGGGTTGGCGCTGCTGGTGGTGATGGTCCTGGTGGCGCGCCGAGTACTCCGACCCTGGCCGGCGGCCCTGGCGGTGCTGGTCACGGCGCTCTCACCCATGCTGATCTACTACGCCAACGAAGTGAAGCCCTACGGCGTGGACGCGCTCTGGCTGGCGCTGCTCGCCCTGCTGGCGCTCCGGCTCGGTGAGCGGCCGGAGGCCCGGGGCCGGTGGGTCGCCGTGCTCCTGACCGGGACCTGGGTCGCCATGGCCAGTTCGCCCGCGCCGTTCGTGCTGGCGGCGGTGGGACTGGCCCTGGTCCTCAAGCCCGGAGTGCGGCGGGCCCGGGGGGCGTGGGGCTGGTTGGCCGCCATGGCACTGCTGTGGGGCGTCGCCTTCGGGACGGAATACCTGCTGGTCTATCGGGCCGCGTCGGATAGCGCGTACATGCAGCGTTTCTGGCTGCCCTTCTTCCTCAGCCCGGCCCTCCCCGGGCTCCTGGCCAAGACCGACACGGCCCTGACCCTCGCCCTGCAGCAGTGGTTCCTGGCCAGCGGCGGCGGGTGGCGGGTGCTGGTGGCCTACGGGCTGCTGCTCCCGATGGGCGCCGGCGTGATCATGCTGGCGCGACGGCACGGCCCCTCGCTCCTGGGGCTCCTGTTCCTGCCGCTGGCGCTGGCCCTCCTCGCGTCAGCGGCGCAGGCCTATCCCGCCGCACCGCGGCTGCTGCTCTTCGCGCTGCCGGGCCTGATCCTGGCCCTGGCCGCCGGTACCGGCGCGATCGCGGAGTGGCTCGGCCGGCGCTGGCCCGTGGCGTGGCTTGCGGCCGGCACGGCAGCGCTCGCCTTCCTCCCCGGGCTGGACGCCGCGCGTATGCTGCTCGAGCCCTACGAGCGGGAGGCGCTCGCGCCCCTCATCGCGCGGGTGCGCGCGGAGCACCAGCCCGGCGCGGCGATCTACGTCTTCGGCCGCTCGGTCCCCGCGTGGGTGTTCTACACCACCGACTGGCGTGCCCCGGACCTGGCGCGGGTGCGCGGGAGCAGCGCCCTGGTGAGTTCCACGGGCGGGGCGTTCCGCCATGCCGCGAGCCGGGGGCGGCCGGTTGTGGAGGAGGGGAATGAACTGATCTTTGGCTACGCAGACTGGCGGGAACTGATCGGGGTGCCAACCGGGACGGGGCCGGACTCGACCGGCGTCAACGCCACGCGGCCTGATACGGGCTGGGCGGAGAACGAGGCCCGCCGGCTCAAGGCGGCCGGCGGGCCGGAGGCGTGGGTGGTGATGTCCTCGTTCATCCCGGGGGCGCCGGACCTGGTGGACAGCGCGCTCGCCGCGAACGGCGGCCGGCGTGTCTTCCGCGAGGAGCGGAGCGGGGCGGTGTTGTCCCGCTGGGAGTTCCGGCCCTAGCCCAGCCGCGACATCAGTCGCAGGTGCTGCTCCAGCTTGAGCTTCTGGCTGGCCCGGTTGGCCACCAGCACCGCCCCCACCGTCAGGATTGTCTCCCGCTCGGTAAGCCCGTTGGCGCGGAGCGTGTTGCCGGTGTCCACCAGGTCCACGATCCAGTGCGCCAGGCCGAGCAGCGGCGCCACCTCGACCGACCCGTGGACTGCGATGATCTCGACCGGGCGCCCCCCGCGGGCAAAGTGCTGCCAGGCCAGGTTGGGGTACTTCGTGGCGACCCGCGCGGTCTTGCCGCCGGGGAGCGTAGGGAACGGCTGCGCGGCCGGCGAGGCCACCACCAGCCGGCAGGCGCCGAAGCCGAGGTCGAGTGGCTCGAGGACATCGGCCTCGGATTCCCGCAGGACGTCGGTGCCGGTCACGCCGAGGTCCGCGGCGCCACTCTCCACGTACACCGCGACGTCTGCGGGCTTCACCACCAGGAACTCGATCGCGGGATCGCTGGAGGGGATGAGGAGCCGGCGTCCCGGCTCGGGGTCAATCACGATCCCGGCCGCGGCGAAGCGCGCCACCGCCGGCTGGTAGAGGCGGCCCTTGGCCAGGGCGATCCGCAGCGGGCCGCTCACGTGGCCGCCGCCTCGGCGATGCCGTCGAGGTCGAGCGACACGCCCACCGCCGGCATGGGCGCCCCGAAACGGCCCATCAGTTCGTCGTAGCGGCCACCGGCACCCACCGCCCGTCCCGCCCCGGCGATGAACAGCTCGAACTGGATCCCGGTGTAGTACTCGAGGCCGCGCACTTCGCCCAGGTCGTAGACCACATGCTCCCGTTCGGCGGCGGTCAGCGCCGCGTCGAGCTGCAGCAGGTGCTCCAGGCCCTCGCGCACGGCGGCGCCCGCCGCGGCGCGGGCCTGCTCCAGCGCGGCGCGCCGGCCGATCACGAAGGCCAGTTCCGTCAGCCGGGCGGCCGCCGCCGGCCGGCCGGTGAGCGCGCGGGTGAGATTGCCGCGGTCCTTGCGATCGATCCAGCGACGGACGTCGGCCCGGTCCTCGGGCGTCAGCGCGGAGAGTCCGGGTGCCAGCACGCCCACATGACCGAGGTTGAGCTGGTAGTCCCGGAGCCCGAGGGCGCGCGCCAGTTCCAGCGTCAGGCGGACGATCTCCACGTCCGCCGCCAGGCCGCCCTGACCCAGCAGCTCGGCGCCGGCCTGCAGCGTCTCGCGGGGACGGCCGCCGCGCTCCGGCTCCTGGCGGAACACCTTCCCGCTGTAGGACAGCCGGAGGGGAAGCGCGCTGCCGCGGAGGGTGGTGGCGGCGACCCGGGCCAGGCTGGCGGTGAAGTCGTACCGCAGGGCCAGGATCCGGCCGTCCCGGTCGCCGAAGCGGAGCAGCCGCTCCGCCACCCCCGGGCCCCCGGCCCGCAGGAACACCTCTTCATACTCGAACGTGGGCGGCAGCAGTTCCTGGTACTCGTGCCGCTCCAGCAGGTCGAGGGCGCCCCGCTGCAGCCGGCGCCGGCTGCCGGCGGCGGGCCCGGTAAGGTCGATGGCGCCGGGCGGGATGAGGGCGATCGGGCGGGTCATGGCGGTGGCGGCCGGGGCTACCGGGCCGGCGGCGGGATCATGACCGAGGGGACTTCGCCGGTCTTCGGCGACGCAACGCCGGCGCCGATCAGGTAGCGCACCGTCTTCACCCGGCGGCCCTCCATCTCGACGATCTCGAAGGCGTCCCGGCCGACGGTGACCCGGTCTCCCGGCCTGGGCAGGCGGCCGAGCTGGCCGAAGAGATACCCGCCCAGGGTGGTGTAGTCGGTGTCGTCGAGCTGCAGCTCGTGCTCGGCGTTGAAGTCGGAGATGGAGAGGCTGCCGTCGAGCAGTGGCGCCCCCTCCGGCGTGGGCTTGGGACGGTCCTGGCGGTCGTACTCGTCGAAGATGTCGCCCACGATCTCCTCGAGCAGGTCCTCCATCGTTACCAGTCCGGCGGTACCGCCGTACTCATCGAGGACCAGGGCGAGGTGGACCTTGAGCCGCTTCATGTCCGCCAGCACATCCTCCACCTCGCGGGTGCCCGGGACGAAGAGGGGCGGGCGCATGACGGTGCCGATCTGGGAACCGGGGCGCTGCCGGACCGCGGTCAGGATGTCCTTGGCATGCACCACCCCGACGATGTCATCCAGCGACTCGCCGAACACGGGGTAGCGGGAGCGCCGGGCTTCGGCGACGATGTCGGCGGCGGACTCGACCGTCAGGTCCCGCTCCAGGGCCACCATCTGGGTCCGCGGCGTCATCACTTCCTGCGCGGTCTTCTCCGAGAACTCGAAGACGCCCTCGAGCAGCCGGGCGTCCTCGGTGCCCAGGCTGCCCCCGACCTCGCTCTGCTCCACCAGCATCCGGATCTCCTCCGGCGAGTGCAGCCGCTCGTGCTCGCCCGGCGGGTCGATCTTCATCAGGCGCAGCAGGCGGTTGGCGGTGCCGTTGAGCATCGCGATGGGCAGCGCCATCACCCAGGCGAAGCCGATCAGCGGGCCGGCCACCCAGGCGCTCACCCGCTCGGGGTAGAGCAGCGCCAGGGCCTTCGGCACCAGCTCGCCGAGGATGATGTGCAGGACGGTGATGAGGGTGAAGGCGAGCGCGATCGCGAGCGCATGGCTGGCGATGATCTCCAGGTTGCCCGGCAGCCAGACCAGCCCGGCTTGGATGATCCCGGAGAGGGCGGGCTCGCCGATCCAGCCCAGGCCGAGGGAGGTCAGGGTGATGCCCAGCTGGGTGGCGGAGATGTAGCGATCGAGCGATTTTTGGGCCCGCTGGGCCAGGACCGCCTTCTTGTCGCCCCGCTGGGCCATCTCCTCCAGCCGGGTGCGCCGGGCGCCGACCAGGGCGAACTCCGCCGCCACGAAGAAGGCGTTGAGCAGCACCAGGCCGATCACGGCCAACAGCTTGAGGGCAATACTGCTACTTTCGGACGGCTCCATAGGCCGTAACACTAGCGTCCTCTCTCCCGGCCCGCGAGGGCAGCGCATGATTCGCCAGATCGCCGTTCCGCCGTTCCACCTGCTCGATCCGTTCCTCCCCAAGCCTTCCATGATCGACGCCCCCACCCGGGACGGCGTCAGCGCCATCCTCGCCGATGTCGCCGCGCGGGGCGATGCCGCCATCCGGCACTGGACCAGAACCCTGGACGGCGTGGACCTTCCCCCCGAGGAATGGGAACTGCCCCGGGCGGAATGGGAGGCGGCGCTGGACCGGATCGAGCACGACGTCCGGGAGGCGCTGGAGATCGCCGTCCAGCGGGTGCGGGAGTACCACCGCCGGCAGCGGGACCCAGGGTTTACCCTGTTGCAGGAGGACGGGAGCATCCTCGGCATGCGGGTGATGCCGCTGGAGCGGGTGGGGCTGTACGTGCCCGGCGGGAAGGCCGCCTACCCCTCCAGCGTGATCATGAACGCCGTGCCGGCCGTGGTGGCGGGCGTCGAGCAGATCATCGCGGTGACCCCGCCGCAGGGGGTGACCGACGCGGTGCTGGCCGCCTGCCAGCTGGCAGGGGTGAGCCGGCTGTACCGGATCGGGGGGGCGCAAGCGGTGGGCGCGCTGGCCTTCGGCACCACGACCGTGCCACGGGTGGACAAGATCGTCGGGCCCGGGAACAAGTGGGTGGCGGAAGCCAAGCGGCAGGTGGCGGGGCCGGTCGGGATCGACATGATGGCCGGCCCGACGGAGATCCTGATCATCGCCGACGCGACCGCGCGCCCGGAGCGGATCGCGGCGGACCTGATCGCCCAGGCGGAGCATGACGAGGACGCCTCCGCCTGGTGCGTCACCACCGACATGCAGCTGGCCGACCGGCTCCCGGCGGCGCTGCAGCGCCTCCTGGCGAAGAACCCCCGGGCCGAGGTGGCCCGGGCGTCGCTCGCCCGGAACGGACTGATCGTCTGGGTCCCCACCATGGCCGACGCGGTGACCGTGGCCAACCTGCGGGCGCCGGAGCACCTCGAGATCGTCACCCGGGATCCGGAGCAGGTGGCGGAGGGAATCCGGCACGCCGGCGCCATCTTCCTCGGCGACAACACCCCCGAGCCGGTAGGCGACTACCTGGCCGGCCCGAGCCACGTGCTGCCCACCGGCGGAACCGCGCGTCACGCCTCCCCCCTTGGGGTCTACGACTTCGTGCGGCGGCAGAGCCTCATCTATTACACCCGGGACCGGCTGCTCAATGACGCCAGCCGGATCATCGCCCTGGCGGAGGCGGAGGGGTTGTACGGCCATGCTGACGCGGTCCGGATCCGCGTGGAATAGTCCGGCGTGGCCAATCCGCCCTGCGTTCACCTCGAGCGACGGAACGCCACCCGGCCCATGGGGCGGCTGCCTCTCCGGCGTTGCTCGCCGATGCGGGCCACATGCTCACCGACGTCGGTGCGCTCGGACTCACGCTGCGCACGGCCTGGGTCGCGCGCCGGCCGGCGAGCCTGACCAAGGCCTGGTGCTCGGTGGACGTGCTGCTCGAGGCGGTACCGGTGCATATCGCGCTGGCGGACGTCGAGGCGCGCATGCGGCGGGTGCCGGCGGTGCTGGACGGCCTCCGGGCTGCCGTGGCGGAGCTCGGCATCGGGCACGACACCATTCAGCTCGAGGCCTGCGCGGGCTGCCTGGAGCCGGATCCGGTGGCCACCCACGCCCCCGCCGGCCACGCCGGTCACCGGCACTAAGACCCGCCGGCACCCGCCGGGAACCAAGGCCTCCCGTCACCGTCCCCGGCCGTGAAACAGGCGTCCCCGCACCGCCCTTGCCCGGCCCCCATACCCTGCCTATATATGCCGCGCGGAATCCGGACGGCGCGCGCGCCGAGCCGGGAGTGCGCCGGTGGTCGGCGCGCAACGCGGTACCGTCGGTGGGACAGGTCGGGATGGCCCAGAACCAGCAGATTCGCAACATCGCCATCATCGCGCACGTCGACCATGGGAAGACGACCCTGGTAGACCAGATGCTGCGACAGGCGGGGGCCTTCCGGGCCAACCAGCACGTGGAAGAGCGCGTGATGGACTCGAACCCGCTGGAGCGGGAGCGGGGCATCACCATCCTCGCCAAGAACACGGCGGTGCGCTGGGGCGACACCAAGATCAACATCGTGGACACGCCCGGCCACGCCGATTTCGGCGGCGAGGTGGAGCGGATCCTGCGCATGGTGGACGGGGTCCTGATCCTGGTGGACGCCGCGGAGGGGCCGATGCCCCAGACCCGGTTCGTCACCCGGAAGGCGCTGGCGCTGGGGCACCAGCCGATCGTGGCGATCAACAAGATCGACCGGTCCGACGCCGAACCGCTGCGGGTGCACGACGAGGTGCTGGGGCTGTTCATCGATCTCGAGGCGACCCACGAGCAGCTCGACGCGGCGTTCCTCTATACCTCGAGCCGGGCGGGCACCGCCACCCTGGACCTGGACCAGCCGGGCACCGACCTGACCCCGCTGTTCGAGGCCATCCTGGAGCGGGTGCCGGCGCCGGCCGGCGATGCCGATGGTCCGTTCCAGATGCTGATCTCCACGCTGGACTTCTCCACCTTCGTGGGCCGGATGGGGATCGGGCGGATCGAACGGGGGCGGGTCCGGGTGGGGCAGGAGGTGGCGCTGCTCCCCATGGGGGAGCCCGGCCTGGTCACAGAGGGGGCCCAGCGCGCCCGCATCACCAAGCTGATGACCTTCGATGGCCTCAACAAGGTGGACACCGAAGAGGTTGGCGCCGGGGACATCGTGGTGATCGCCGGCGTCGAGGGGATCGAGATCGGCCGGACGATCACCGCGGTGGAGCATCCGGAGCGGCTGGAAGGGATTGCGGTGGAGGAGCCGACGCTGTCGGTGGACTTCATCGTGAACAACGCCCCCTTCGCCGGCCGGGAGGGGAAGTTCGTCACCAGCCGGCAGGTGCGGGACCGGCTCTATCGGGAGCTGGAACGCAACGTGGCCCTGCGGGTGGACGACACCGACAGCCCCGATACGTGGCAGGTCTCCGGCCGGGGCGAGCTGCACCTCGGCATCCTGATGGAGACGATGCGGCGCGAGGGGTTCGAGTTCCAGGTCTCCCGGCCCCGGGTCATCACCAAGGTGGGCAAGGACGGGGCGCGGCTGGAGCCGTACGAGGAGCTGATGATCGACGTGCCCGAGGCCTACATCGGCACGGTCATCGAGAAGCTGGGCCCCCGCCGGGCGGAGCTGCTGGAAATGAAGAACCCGGGGCAGGGGATGGTCCGTATGAACTTCCGGATCCCGGCCCGCGGCCTGTTCGGGTACCGCTCGGAGTTCCTGACCGATACCCGGGGCACCGGCATCCTGCACCACCGGTTCCTGGAGTACGGGCCGTGGGCCGGGCCGCTGGCCGGCCGGAAGAACGGGGTGCTGGTGGCGGACCGGGTGGGAGAGGCCGTGGGCTTCGCCCTCTTCAACCTGCAGGAACGGGCGCAGATGTTCATCGCCCCGGGCGAGGAAGTGTACGAGGGGATGATCTGCGGCGAGAATTCCCGTCCGGAGGACATGGACGTCAACGTCTCGAAGGAAAAGAAGCTGACCAACATGCGGACCACCGCCTCGGACGAGAATATCCAGCTCGAGCCGCCGCGGCAGATCACGCTGGAGTACGCCCTCGAGTACATCGAGGAAGATGAACTGATCGAGGTCACGCCGAAGTCCATCCGGCTTCGGAAACGCGCGCTGGCGGCCACCGAGCGGAAGAAGATCGCGCGGGCCGCGGCCCGGGCCGACGCGTCATAACCCTGCACCTGCCGGAGGAGTCATGCTGCCGTGGGAAGCGTCGGTCGAGGCGCTGGACATGCGTCGCCGCCGGGACGACGACGACTTCGATGATGACGAGGAGGCGTTCTCGTTCGATGACGAGGACGAGGACGACGACCTCGAGGAGGACGGCGATCTCGACGAGGAGGATCTCGACGACGACGACCTCGAGGACGAGGACCTGGACGACGTCTCCTTCGATGAGGAAGGCGACGAAGAGGAAGGCGGGTCCCGGCGGCGGTAGCGGGGGCGCGGTTGCGCCCCGCCTGCCCGCTGGCTATTCTCCCTGCCCGTTCGGGGCCCCGCCAGCGGTCGGGGCCCTTCGGGCCTGTAGCTCAGGTGGTTAGAGCGCACGCCTGATAAGCGTGAGGTCCGAGGTTCAACTCCTCGCAGGCCCATCCCAGACACGACGACGCCCCCGCCGGTCCTGCCGGCGGGGGCGTCCGCGTTCCGGCGCCGCTATTGCGCGAAGGCAACCCCCGGTCGGGCGGACAGCACGAGCAGGAAGCGATACCCGGCGTCCGCCAGCAGGGAGGCCAGCGCCGGGTCCTGCTCCAGCTGCTCGGGGGGCATCCCGCCCCAGGCGGCGCACTCGACGGCGGTGAGGGCCTCCCCCGTCCGTCCCAGGCGGGTGAGCGCCTGGGCCCGGAAGTAGCAGACGTCCGGGTGCCCGGGTCGCAACTGGTCGGCGAGGTCGAGCACCGCCAGGGCGCGGGTCGCGTCTCCCCGCGCGAGGTAGTCCCGCGGCTCGTAGAATGAGGTGTAGACCCACAGCTGCTCGAGGCTCCGCGCCGCGGCGTGGGCGGTCATCGAGTCCCCGGGGTGCGCCGCCCGGCGCTTGAGCTCGTCGAGGTCGAGCCGCGCCAGCGCCTGTGCCAGCGTCGGTGGCTTCGCGCCCCGGAAGTCGCCCAGCAGCGCGCCCATCCTGTCGTAGAAGGCATGCTGCTTCCGGACCAGGGCCTCGAGCTGCCGCTCCGACCGCCGGACCGCGTCGCGCTGCGCCAGCCGGTGCGCCGCGGCGGTAGCGCCGGATGCGTCCGCCAGCCCCAGGAAGTCCAGGGCGATCTCGCGGTAGCGCCGCCAGGCCTGGTAGTCGTCCCCCGCCCGCTCGAGGGCCTCGGCCCCGGCCAGCCGCTGCTGGAGCAGGGACGCGATCCAGGCCGCGTCCGCCGGCTTGAGCCCGGACGCCATCGCCTGGAGTTCCATCCACTCGACCGCCTCGGCGAGCACCTCGGCCGGCGGCCAGGTGTGCGGTCCATCGAACCAGGTGATCCGGTGGGGCAGGTTCAGGCTGTCGAGCGTGGCGTCGAGGGTCCACATCTCGTCGAAGTTGTAGTCGTCGGTGCCGGCGGCGCCGAAGAAGACGATTCCCTGCTGCGCACCGGGTGCGCGTGCCCGGGGGCGGTACGCTCCCGGGAGCCCGGCGCCAATCCCGATGACCCCGGCGACGTTCCCCGGCAGCCCGGCGGCAAAGAGCCAGCTGACCCGCGCGGTCCCCGACTGCCCCACGAGGTAGATCCGCCGGGGATCGAGCGCCAGCAGCCGGTCCGCGTCGTCCAGGATGGCGTTGAGCGCGTCGGCGTTGGGGTCCACCGCCTCGTCGCTGCGCGAGTTGTACGAACTCATGACCATGTAGCCCAGCCGGTCCGCGACCTGCCGCACCCGCTCCAGCGGCAGGAGTGCGTGTCCCCGCGGATCGAGCAGCACCAGGAGCGGCCAGGCCCGGTCCTCGCGATACCCGGCCGGGAGGTACACCGCGTAGCTCTGGCGGGGATTGGCCCGGCTGGTCACCCGTTCCACGATCCGGCCCACCGGGAACTTCGCCGCCGCCACGGTCCGCATCTCCTGGCTCCCAGCGACCACTGGCGCGGCCGTCACGCTTGACGACAGCAGGAGCAGGCAAGCGAAACCGAGACTGAGCGACTTGGCCATCTTCACGGTCACCAGCACGTTGCAGGACGTTGCAGCGCACAGGTGTGGAGCCAGGCATCCACCAGGCCGCGCGCGCGATCTGGGGTGGTAAGACGCACGCGCGGCTCGGATGGTTCCACCCGTTACGGCGCGCTAACAATCCTGCAACGTCTGCAACGTATTGGGCGTGCCGGGAGGGGGGCTAGCTCGGAAGGTTGATGCTGGTGCGAGATCGGCCAAGATGGAGGAATGCCGACCCGCTGACGGGTGGACTACACCGGGATTCGATCAGGGCGCGGCGGTGCGGGTCGCGGGGACGGTGTCACCCAGTTCGGTGTGGAACCGTGCCGACTGCTCCGGGCGGCCGAGGGAATCGAAGGCGGCGGCGAGGTCCCGGCGGGCGGCCCGGATGAAGCTGGTGGACTGGTCCGTCTGGCCGATCAGGATGTCGTAGCCGCGGCGGCTCTCGACGGTGGCCTCCTGGTAGCGCCGCTGGCGGAGCAGGGTGCGCCCCAGCTTGATGTGGCCGATGCCGGTGTTCACGTGGTCCGGCGCGAGTACCTGCTGGTAGATCGCGATGGACTGACGGTAGAGATCCTCGGCCTGGCGGTACTGCTTTCGCTCGGAGAGGACGCTGGCAAGGTTGGACAGCGCCACCGCCGTGAACTGGTGCCGCTCGCCGAAGGTGGCGCGATAGATGTCCACCACCCGGCGGTACCGGGCCTCCGCCTCCTCGAAGCGATCCAGCTCCCAGGCCACGTTGCCCAGTTCGTTTACCGCCTCTGCCACCTGCGGATGCACCGCGCCGAACACCCGCTCCTGGATCGCCAGCGCCTGTTCCAGGGCCGCGGTCGCGGCCGGGAGTTTCTTCTGATACATGAGGGCACGGCCGACCCGGGTCAGGTTGGCCGCGGTCTCGGGGTGGTCCTCCCCGTACCAGCCGCGGGTGATCTCCAGCGCCTGCCGGTACCAGGTCTCGGCGTCGGGATACCGGCCCAGCATCAGCTCGATCTCCCCAAGGCTGGCCAGGTCGGTGGCCACCGAGGGATGGCGCGGCCCGTAACGCTCGGTGTCGAGGCCCAGCACCCGCCGGCCGAGCGAATCGGCGGCGGGGTAGTGACCGGCGTAGAAGTGCGCGTTGGCCAGCTCCCGCAGGTGGGCGGGCAGGTCCGGGCTCCGGGCCGGGCCGGTGGTGTCCACCCGGACCAGGGTGTCGAGCAGGGCAATCGCCTCGCCGTAGTTGCCGCGCTTCTGCAGCACCTGGCCCAGGGCCACTGCAGCTTCCGCGACAGCGGGGTGGGACGGGGGCAGCGCCGCGCGCACCAGCGTGTGTCCACGCCGGATGAGGGTGTCCGCCTCCTCGAGCCGCGCCTCGTCCACCCGCAGCCGCCCCAGCGCCACCAGGCTGCGGGCGATGTCCGGATGGCCGGCCGGGAGCCGCGCGGTCCGTGCCGAGAGGGCGCGTTCCAGCAAGGTATCGGCCCGCTCCAGCTTTCCCAGCCGCTGGAACAGGGTGCCGAGGGTCTGGTACAGCTCCTCCTGGATGGCGGGTTCGCGGTCGAGGGCGGCGGCCTCGCGCACACCCCCCTCGAGCAGGGTCACGACCCGGAGGCTGTCCGCCGGCGCCACCGCGTCCTCACCCCCCTGGAACAGGTTGAACATGAACCGCTGGATGCGCTCGGTGCGCGCTGCCTGGGCCTCGGCGGCATTGCGCGCGGTGGTGAGGCGCACCGTGTAGAACACCACCAGCGAGAGCGCGAGCGCCGTGCCGGCGACTCCCGCGGCGACTCCGGCGCGATGCCGCTGCACGAACTTGCCCAGCCGATACCCGACGGTATCGGGCCGGGCCTCGAGCGGCTCCCCGGCGAGGTACCGGTCGATCTCCCGGATCAGCGTGCCCACCGTGCGGTAGCGGCGGGCCGGGTCCCGGTGCATCGCGGTCAGGCAGAGCACGTCGAGGTCGGCGCCTGCCCCGCTCCCCAGCGGCTGCCACAGTTCGCCTGCCTCGGCCTGGCGGGCGCGGGCGGCCACTGACGGCCGGGGGGGCTCCCGCTCGGCGAGGAGGGCGGCGGCCTCCTCGGGCGTGCGGCCGAGCAGGTCGTAGGGCAGCCCGAGCGCGAGCAGTTCGTACAGGACGACACCGAGGGAGTAGACGTCGCTGTGCACGCCCACTTGTTCGCCGCGGAGTTGCTCGGGGGAGGCATAGGCTGGGGTGAGGGCCCGGAGGCCGGTACGGGTCTGGTCGGCCGGGAGGTCCACGCTTTCCAGCTGCTTGGCAATGCCGAAGTCGAGCAGCTTCACCACCCCGTCGGCGCGGACCAGGATGTTCGAGGGCTTGAGGTCGCGGTGGATCACCGCGTGCTGGTGGGCGTGCTGCACCGCCTCACACACGGTGCGGAACAGCCGCAGCCGCTCCGGGATGCCGCTCTGCCGCTGCCGGCAGTACTCGGTGAGCGGCAGCCCGTCCACGTACTCCATGGCGAACCAGGGAGTGCCGTCGGGGAGGGTGTCGGCGTCGTACAGCCGCGCAATGCCGGGATCGTTGAGCTGCGCCAGGGTCCGCTGCTCGGCCACGAACCGGTCCCGGCGCGCGGGGGAGAGCCAGGCGTCGGGGAGGATCTTGATCGCGGCCTGGCTGCCGAGGTCGGCGCGGTCGGCGAGGTAGACCACGCCCATGCCACCTTCGCCGAGGATGCGGATCAGCCGGTACGGGCCGAAGACCTGCCGCACCAGGGTGGCCTCGTCCAGGCGGCCCACGGTGGCCTTCGCCGCGGCGCCCAGCCCCTGATCCAGCAGCAACCCGTCCCGCCCGTCCTGCACGAGCATTCCCGCCAGGTCGGCGCCCAGGTCGGGATCGGAGCCCGCCACCCGCTCCACGAACACGGGGCGCTCCTCAGGCGGGAGCGCGACGGCCTCGTGAAAGAGCGACTGCAGCAGGTCCCAGCGGGCGCGGTTCATGGGGAGGGGGTCAGGAGGGCTGGCGCAGCTCGTGGGCCAGCCAGGCGCGGGCCGCGCGCCAGTCGCGTAGCACCGTTGCCTCGGAGACCCCCAGCAGCTCGGCGATCTCGGGGATCTCGAGCCCGCCGAAGAACCGGCTCTCCACCATCAGGGCCTGGCGGGGATTCACCGCGGCGAGGGCGTCGAGGGCATCGTGCAGCAGCATCAGATCCTCGGGCGCGGCGGCAGGCTGGTCCAGGGCCTCGTCAAAGGTGACCAGCTCCCGGCCCCCGCCGCGCTTCTCCGCGGTGCGGCGCCGGGCAGCTTCCACCAGCACCTGGCGCATGGCGTGGGCGGCGATCCGCTTGAACTGTATCCGCGGCAGCTGGCCCAGCTCGGGGGAGGCGGAGAGCTTGAGCCAGGCCTCGTTGACCAGCGCGGTGGGTGTGAGGGTCAGCCCGGGGTCGCCGCGACGAACCACCGCCGCGAGGCGCCGGAGCTCCTCGTACGCCAGGCCGAAGAGCCGATCCATTCCGTCTCGGTCCGTCCGCTGCCCCGCCACGTCCACTCGGCCCCCCCGGTTTGATGACCCAAGGTATCCCGGAACCCCGATCTGGCCAGTCGGCACTCCAGCTCCGCTGGGCGCCAGGGCGCCGGATGACGGTTTTCGGGGTCACCCTGCGCACAGCGAGGGGAACACCAACCGGAGCCGGGGCCATGGGTCGTGGGATCACGAGGTTGCTGGTGGGCGGCGGGATCGTGGTGGGGCTGGCCTGTGGCGGGTCCACCGGGCCGAGTGGCGGGGGAGGTGGGGGTGGTGGCGGCGGGGGCGGCGGTTCCAGCCACATGACCGCCGTCATCGACGGCCAGGCCTGGACCAGTGGCGCGGCGGGGCGGTACGCCCAGGTCGGAAACTTCGGGCTCATCCAGATCCAGGGGAACCACAACAACACCGTGATCCTGCTGCAACTCTACAATGTTGACAGCGTCGGCACCTACAGCCTGGGCGTGAGCGGGACCAACGTGGGTGGCTACGGGCAGGTGACGGACATCGTCCCGCGTGGCTGGGCCACCCCGCTCTCGGGCGCGGCCGGCAGCATCACGATTACCACCCTGACCAACACGCGGATCGCCGGCACCTTCACCTTCACCGCCGATTCCCTGCTCGGGAGCGCCAGCGGCAGCCGGGTGGTGACCCAGGGGTCGTTCGACCTCCTGCTCGGCTTCTCGGGGAGCACCACCTGGCCCCTGCCCGATGAGTATGGCAGCAGCTTTGCCGGCACCATCGGCGGCGGCGGCTGGAACAGCGCCACCACCGTGATGACCCTGCTGAACACGACCCTGGTCATCGGGGCCAGCAACACCAGCTACAGCATCTCGATCGGGCTCACCTCCTTCAACGGCACCGGCAGCTACGCGGTGGGGACTCAGCCGGGGGAGGTGGTGGCGGTGCTTCAGGGGCCGGCCGTGAATCCCACCGGGCCGCTCAACTGCTGCTGGGGTGGCACCCTGGGGAACACCGGAACACTCACCATCACGAGCCTTACGGCCACGCGGATCGTGGGCAACCTGACCGCGACCCTGGTGGCGACCCCCGGGAGCTCTGCCACCGGCCCGATCTCGCTGGACACCGATTTCGACATCGGGATTCCCTGACCGTCGCAATGCGATCCGATTCCCGGGCGGAGGAACGCTCCGCCCCCACTCCTCTGGAGGCCTGACCATGTGGGACTTCATCACCGGGATCTTCTCGCTGCTGTTCTGGCTCGCGATCCCGCTCGTCATCTTCACCGTCTGGACCTACAACAAGCTGCAGAAGCAGGCCCAGGAGGTCCGGGAAGCCACCTCCAACGTGCAGGTCACGGTGAGCAAGAAGCTCAACCTGCTCAACCAGCTGGTGGACATCGTGAAGGGCTACCAGGAGAGCGAGCAGTTCATGCATCTCAAGGTGTCGCAGGACCAGAATGCCGTCGCCCTGGCGGCCGCCTATCAGGAGTCGGGAAACCTGCTGGCCACCCTGCAGGGCATGGCCGACCGCTTCCCCAACCTCAAGGCGAACGAGCAGTACCACCGG
>JANRJZ010000284.1:0-1728 GCA_033763675.1 Gemmatimonadota bacterium | reverse complement strand
CCAGGGTCGCGACGAGGGCGTCGAAGATGTCGGCGACGGCGACCGCGAGGCGCTGCCCATCGGGCATCGGGCGCGGATCGGGCTCATCTTCGAAGGGGCGGTAGCCGTAGAGCTGCAACTCTTCCAGCGCATGGGCGGTCTGGGACGCGGTGTGGGCGGGTTCATACGCGTCGTCGTGGGTCTGGATCGTCATCGGTTCTTGCCTCCGGGCCTAACTCGTCCGCGCGTCATCCCGCGCGGCCTTCATGGGCTGCGGAAGCCGTCACTGGGGACGCCCCTTCACCCCCTTTCGGGGCCGGAACGCATGTGGAGGAGGACGGGGGGCGGCTGATTTGTCTCGCGATGCAAAGGCGGCTCTGCCGCCGGCGGAAATCAGTCGCCCCCCGTCCTTGAAGGGGCGGCCCCTTTGACGGCCGCCTGCCCATCTCTTGAAGGCCACTCGGGTGACGGGTGGATGAGTATGGCCCGGGAAGAGGCGAAGGTCACGGTCCAGAGCCACGACAGGGATCGGTGACCCCTACCCCCTCAGCCCCTAACCGCCCTCTGCGCGATGCGGCTCAGCCGGATAGGCGATCACGATCTTCAGGCCCGATCTGCTCTGCCAGATGCTGGCGCAGCGCCTCCCTGCCGTACGCCCGGAGATCATCGTTGAAATCCCCGAGCCGCGGTTCCAGGACCCGCACGGTCACCCCGACCTCGGTTGCTCTGGCGCCCAACCTCTCTGCCGCGCCCCGCCCTGCCGGATCGCGGTCGATGGCGATGTAGAGGCGCTGAAGCCCCTCCGGCAGCAGGACGGCTCCGAGGTGACCCGACGAGAGCGCCGCCCAGACGGGAAGGCCGGGCTCAGCCTCGATAAGGGACAGCATGGTCTCGATGCCCTCGCCGACCACGAGGATGTCGTCATGCGGGGTCAGCCTGACGGTATTGCCGAGGAGGTGGCCCATGGCACGCCGCTGCGTCTCGACCCGCGCCTTTCCCTGTCCGTCAGGCGCGAGCCAGGTACGATGCACCCCCTGCACAGCCCCTGCCCTATCGGTGACCGCGGCGATCAGCGCCGGTCTGGGGAGGCTCCGGGTCTGGCCCTCCTCCCGATGCCAGCACTTCGGGTGGAAGCGCAGCGCGCTCATCCTGCAGCCTTGGGTCAGGCCCCGGGAGCGGAGGTAGGTGTCGGCAAGCGTGGCTGCGACCGGCACCGAGGCCGCGAACAGACGCGCCGCCGCCGCTGGTGCGCCACCAGGGGCCTTGGTCTTCTTTGGCACCGGCGCATCCGGGAGGGCCGGCTGCGGACGGCCCAGATGCGCCCGGGCCTCGGCCAGAAGATCGGGAAAGCGGGAGATCCCGGTCCGCTCGCGGATGATGTCAAGAAGATCACCATGCTCGCCCGTGGCGCCGTCCGTGAACTTGCCGGCCGCACCGGGCCCGGACGCAGGCCCGGTCAGCCGCACGAAGAGCGACCGGCCGGGGTTGTTCTGCAGATCGCCCACGATCCAGTAGGATCCTTCCCGCCGCCCGGCGGGAAAGTAATGGCGACATACGCTCTCTGCATTCTCCGCCAGAGCGCGGATCATATCTTCGGTCTCGGAATACATGGCTCAACACCCTCCGCGTGCATGCAGTCCCGTCACAGGACACCGTGCAAGCAGACGATCCAGCACGGAGATGCCGGTAGGATCGGTCGGACAGAAGAGGCGCAGCTTCCAGCTGATGATCTCCGAGAAGAAGCCATCG
>JANRJZ010000283.1:0-1516 GCA_033763675.1 Gemmatimonadota bacterium | reverse complement strand
CCCCGCTCCCCCAGCGCAGCCACCGTGCCGAACCGCTCCTCGGTCCGCGCCCGAATCCGGCTCCACCCGCCGTGGACAACGCTGTCATAGACCACCGTCGTCCCGAGCCCGGTTGTCAGCCCCGCCGCCGTGGCGTGCCCCACAGCCGGCAGCCAGTACACGCGGTCGAAGAACCCGTCCTGCACCTCCTGCATCACCGGGTCCAGCCCGGCCTGCCGCAGCAGCACCCGGAACGCCCCGTCGTTGTCCAGCGACAGGTCCCGAGCGGCCGTCCGCTCCAGGAAGGGTCGCAGCGCCCCGGCCATCTCCGCCCCCTCCTCCTCGCAGTAGGCCTTCAGCAGCAGGAACAGGTTCCCGCTCGCCAGCGTCGTCTGGGACCGCCCGTACGTCAGGTGTCCCGGATCGCCCTTCAGCAGCGTCACCTTCCCGTAATCGCCCAGGGCGGTGCCCGTCTCAAATACGTTCACCACGGCCTGCGCCGTCAGTTTCTGCAGTTCGGTCAGCATTTATCTCTCCCGCAGCGCTGCCGCCGTCAGGCGCAGCGTTTCCCGCACGGCCTTCGCCGCGTCCCTCTCCCCGGCCGGCAAGGCTCTCACCCCGTGCCCGGGCCTCGCTTCCGGCAGCCCCGTGTCGGACGGCGCATACTGCCCGTCCCGGCCGCCCACCTTCACAACCACCAGCCCGGCCGACGGCGCCATGCACAGCGAGTGCCCGCCCGATCCCGACTTCCAGTACGCGTCCCCGTCCTCGCCCAGCTCAAATTGCAGCCCGTACGCCGTATGGGGATTATAGGTCCGACGCCGGCACGCCCGCACGAAATCGCGCGATACCACCCGCCGGCCCGCCCATTCCCCCTCCTTCAGCAGCAGATACCCGAACCGGGCCATGTCCGTCGCCCGCATCACGATGCCGCCGCCGCCCGGCGTGTGCGGCAGCCGGTGAGCCCCGTAGCCGTAGCCCCACCGGCTCCACCCCAACGGCTCGGCCAGCTTCATCCTCACGTACTCCTCCAGCTCCATCTCCGCCACCGTGCGGATCACAACCGAGGCCAGGTGCGCCGACGCCGTCGCGTAGCTGAACCCCCCGCCCGGCTCGCACCAGAGGCTGCCCCGGAACGCCGCCTCGTCCCGCATCGCCGCCGCCCCGTCCGGTCCCGGCGGATCCAGCTCTACCGCCACGCCTCTGACGACGCCCGGATTGTTGCCCCGAATCCCCGCCGTCATCGACAACACCTGCCCCAGCCGCATCTCCGTCTTCCGCTGATCGTCGAACGGAAACGCCTCGGAGGGCAGGCACATCGGCGTGCCGACTTTCATGTCCAGCCCCTCCGGCAGCACTCGCCAGAACTCGTCCAGCAGGATCCCCGCCGCCACGCTCGTCACGGACTTTCCCACCGACGCCCAGTTGGGCGTCGCCTCCCGGCTGCCCTTGCCGAAATACCGCTCGAACACCAGTCGCCCGTCTTCCACCACCAGCAGCCCGCCGTTCGCCGTCGTCCCGCGCACGTAGTCGAAGG
>JANRJZ010000282.1:0-29528 GCA_033763675.1 Gemmatimonadota bacterium | reverse complement strand
CAGGGTGCCGGCGGGCCGCTCGATCAGGAACGGCGTGGCCGGGGCGGCGGGGTAGCCGTAGTCGGGCCGGCGGATGGGGAAGAGGCTGGAGTCGTAGCGGAACCCCTCCTCCAGCAGCAGGTCGAAGGCCCACTCGTGCCCTGGGGTAATGGAAAAACTCGGCGCGCGGAAACCCAGGCAGGGTTGCCCGCTCAGGGCCTCGAGCCGGGCCTTGGAGCCCCGCAGCTCCTCCCGGAACTCCCCATGGCTCAGGGTATTCACCCGGCGGTGCCAGTGGCCATGGGAGGCCACCTCGTGCCCCTGCGCGGCGATCCGGCGGACGATGCCCGGGTGATGCTCCGCCACCCAGCCCAGGGTAAAGAAGGTGCCGGTCACCCCGTGCTCGGCCAGGAGGCCGAGGAGCCGGTCGGTATTGGCTTCCACGCGGGACTCATAGGACCTCCACCGCGCGCGGTCCACGATCCCCTCGAAGGCGACGACCTGGAAGTAGTCCTCGACGTCCACGCTGAAAATGTGCGGGGCCCCGGGGACGGGCGGGAGGATGCGGCGGGTCAGGGAGGTGATCATGCTTGGCGTAAGTTACCCATGGATGGGGGCTTATCGGCAAGCTTCGGGCCCGGAAAGGCAACGGCCCCGGGGTGACGAGTCCCGGGGCCAGTTCACCAATTGACTGCGGAGTGTTACGCGGCCTGCTTCTGCTTCCGGCGGCGGAAGGCGCCCAGGCCACCGATCCCGGCCAGACCCGTCGCGAGCAGCGTCATGGAGACCGGCTCGGGGGTGATGGTGGTGCAGTTGGACGGCGCACCATACGGGGTGTCGTTGGTCCAGCACTCGGTGGTACCACCGGGGCCGGTCGGGCCATTGAGGCCGCGGATCACGATGTCCGAGTTGTTCGGATTCCAGTTGCCCGTGATCTTGAAGCTGAAGGTGACCCAGTCGTTGGTATTGCCGGTCACCTGGGTGCAGGGATTGGAGTAGAGATCCACCCCGCTCGGGAAGGAGCTGGAGGCGGCGCAGCCGCTGGCGATCCCGTTGTCCATGGCGCGGTTGCCCGGGGTGTTCATCCGGAAGTCCACGCCGAAGTTCACCTGGGAATTGTTGCTGAGCTTCCAGCTCGCGGGGCTGGACCCGGCCATAGCGGGGCCGGTGACGCTCAGCGAGCCGAGCACGGCGGAGACGTTCCCGGTGTTGTAGAAGCCGATGCCGTTGAACACGGTCCCGGCCCAGGTGCCCGCGCCCTGACCCCAGGTGCCGGCGGAGTTGCCGGAGAGGTTCCACAGGCGGACGGTCACGTTGCTGCCGACCACGTTGATGCTGACCGCGGCGCAGGTGGCGAACTGGTCGCCGCCGCAGACGCGGTAGTTGCGGAATCCGTCCGCGTACGCCGCGGAGGGGACCGCTACCGCAAGAGCGCCCAGAAGGGCGACGAACCGGCCAGTTTTCATCGTTACGACCTCGTCAATTGGTGAACTATGGCTTCACGCCTGTACTGGCGTGTTTCCATCCTTTGATCGCGACCCAGAGAAACGCGAGCGGGTAGAGGACGCCCTGGGTCAACGTTTGTGCGATCGCCTTCTGCAACCCGGGCTTGTTCTCCGGGAGCACCGTACTGAGGCCGGTCGAGATGTTGCTGGCATACAGTGCCACGACCGCCATCAGGGACACCGCCAGCAGGGCGAACACGATGGCCAGCACCCGCACCATCGCCACCCGGCCCCGCGCCACCGCCGCCGCAAACCCGAGCGCCAGTCCCATGGTGAGGAGTGGCATGCTGCCCAGGACGGTCGTCGCGGTGCCGAACTCCCATTCCGCGTCCCCGAACTGCAGGGGGTACCAGGCCAGCGCCAGATCCGCCAGCGCCACCACCGCGAAGACCAGCCCGATGCCACCGAGGAGGTACCAGCCGGACTCCGGGGAGGGGTCCAGGGTGGCGCGGTTTTTCTCGTCCGTCTTGATCAGGATCCGGGAGGAAGTCATCTGCGCGTTTCCCGGCCTCCATTGGCCCGCGACGCCTTAGTGCAGGGTTCAGGCCAATGCCGGAGACCTTGGAATCCTATGGTAAGATGTTAAAAGACAATGATTTAGCTGATTCCTGCGAGTCCTGACCCTGCCGGATTCGTGACCCTGTTGTCGTGTCACTACAACAATACCGGGGCCTCCTCACCCACCCCGCCGGCGCAGGGTCGCCCGCCAGGTGGCCCCGGCAAGCCAGAGGAGGGCAAAGGGATAGACCACCGCTTGCACCAGCGTCTTGGCCGCCGCCTTCTTCACCGGGGTGAGCGCGATCGGGCTGCCCACCGCGCGGAAGACCAGCGGGAAAACGGTCACAAACAGGGCGAAGGCCAGCCACATGAACACCGCCACCAGGATGCAGGTGACCGCGACGCTCCGCGCGGTCCACTTCCACCCCAGCGCGATGGACGACGAGACCAGCAGGGCAATGCCGAGGCCGAGCAGCGGGAAGAGATCGAAGAAGGCGCTGGTGGTGCCGTACTCCCACTCCGACTCCCCGATCTCCAGGGGGAACCAGACCAGGCCCAGGTTCACCACTCCCAGCACGAAGAAGAGCATTCCCACCAGGGCAAACACCTGCCACAGCAGGGTGTCATGGGGCGCCAGGCGCTGACGATCAGGCACGGGGTGACTCTCCCACTCGAGTCCGTGACCGGGCGGGGCGGGATGCCCGGCGCCGGGAGCTGCTGGTCCCGCCTAGAAGACGGTAAGGTCGCTGGTGATGCGCGGCTTGAGCACCCAGCTGCCGGTCCCGGTCGGGACCAGCACCCCGTTGACCCGGAGTGAGTCCCCGGGCACGACCGCGGACGGGTTGAGCGCCAGCACCGAGTCGATCACCACGGTGACGGGGCCGGATCCGTCGTCCACCGTGACGGTGTAATCCCCGCCCACCGAGGCCGAATCGGTCACCCCGGCCGCCTGGATCCGCACCAGGTCCGCGTCGAGCGCGCCCGCGCGAGCCGCGGCCGCTTCCGCCGTGCCGATGGTATCCACGATCGTGGCGTTGATGCCGGGGAGGAGCAGGACGATCTCGGCCGCATCCAGCACCGGCTGACCATTGCGGACCGCCACAGTGCCGAGGACCCGCACCGAGTCACCGGGGGTGACGAAGTTGCCGATCAGCACCGTCGCGGCCGTCAGCCGGATGGCGCCGCCGGTGTCCCGGAGGAATGCGCTGGTGTCGCGGAAGAACTGCGGCCCCGACAGCACGATGCCGCTGGTGACCACGCGGCGGCCCGCCGCGCTGGTCCGGACGCCGGCGATGTCATCGGTCGGGAACCCGAGGCGGATCGCGATGACCGGGACCTGCCCGCTGAGCACCACCTGCACCGTGGCCGGCGTCAGGAAGGTGAAGAGGGAATCGCCGAGGGCCGCGGCCGAATCCACCGAGACGGCATAGGGCCCGGGCGCGAGGTTGACGTACGCCACCTGACCGTTGGCATCGGTGGTGTCCACCGCGACCGTGTCGCCCTGGCCCCCGGCGACCAGCAGGAAGACCCGGACCCCCGCCAGGACGGTATCCGGCTGGGTGAAGACACCGTTGAAGTCCCGGTCCACGAAGAGCTGGGCCGCGATGCCGGGTGCGGCCGGCAGGTTGATGCCGAATTCGTCCCCGGCGTTGCCGCAGCCGCCGGCGGACGCGAGCAGCCCCGCGACGAGGAGACCCGGCCGGGCGAGGGAACGGAGAGTACGGGGCATGAGGGCCTCGATCAGTACGCGACGCGGAGCCCGAACCGCACCATGCGGGGCTCCGTGCGGCGGCTCAGGAACTTCCCGAACCGCGGATTGGCGATGAGGGGCAGAGTCACGTTGCCCTGGGGATCGGTGGTCAGGGTGCCGGCCGGGTCCACCAGCACCAGGGCCCGGTCCACGATCCCGACGGGAGTCGAGGCAACATTGAAGACCTCGACGGTCAGCTCCAGCCGGCCCCCGAGCGACCGCACCGGCAGGCCCACCGCTGCGGAAAGATCCAGCGCGTGGTTCGCCTGCTCCCGGCAGCTGTTGCGCTCGGCGATCCGGTCCACCTGGTCTCCGAGGCAGGAGTTGTCGCTGATGAGCTGGGCCAGCCCGGGAATGGCGTTGTCCACGAAGGCCGGGTCATTGCGGCCGGAGCCGTCCGCGTTCGCGTCCACGCCGGGCCGGAAGCCGGGGGTGAACGGGAACCCGGAGCGGAACCGGTACCGGGCGCCGAGGCTCACCGGCACCCGGCCAGGGGTGCGCCAGCCTGCCTCGAGCACCGCCCGGTGCGGCACGTCGAAGTCGGAGATCCCTTCGGCCCATTCGTTCCCCAGACGATCCTCCGGGAAGGGCGAGAGGGCATCGGCGGGATCCCCGCTCCAGCTCACCAGCCAGTTGTCCCGGGTCCGTGAGAACGTATAGGACGCCGCGAAGGAAAGGCCCGCGGCGGCCTCGCGGCTGATCGCGACTCCAGTCTCGTAGTGATCCTGGAACCCGGTGGAGACCATGGCCGAGACCAGGTCGAAGCCGGGTACCGCCCGATTGCTCCCCGGCGTGGCCACCAGCATCCCCCCCTCCTGGGTGAGGGTGCCGTACACCGGCCGCCCCTCCTGGGTCAGCCCCGTGGGGCCGGGGAGGATGTTGAGGTCGGTGCGGCGAAGCAGGAAGTCGGTGTGATGGTACCCACCGTACAGGCGCACCGTGGTGAAGGAGGCCAGGTTGCGGGCGATTTCGAGGTCGGCCTTGAAGGTGCGCGGGTTGCGGTACTTGTCCGTGGGGCTGAAGAGGGTGATCCGCTGCCCGACCCGCGGGGCCTGGACCGTATCCGGCAATGCCGGCCAGGTGCCGAAGTTGCCGATGCCCCGCCGGATCGTCAGCGGGCCGTCCGCCAGCCGCGCCTCGCTGAAGGTGGCGGGGTCGAGGGCCCCATACTGCCGCGAGAGGCCGGCGCCGACCAGCCACTCCTTGTTCCGCCCCCCTTCGTACATGATCCCGAGCCGCGGCCCGATGTTGTTGTTGTCATCCGGCACCCGGGCGTTCTGCAGCCCGAACAGCGACTGGAATTGCTGGTTGGGCTTGATCGGCTGGCTCCCCTGTCGGGGGTACTTCTGCCGGTCGTAACGGACTGCCCCCAGCACCGAGAGCCGGGGCGAGAGCCGGTAGATCAGCTGGCCGAACAGCCCGACCTCTTCCATGCTGCTCTTGAACATGGTCTGGGGCGCTTCCGCGACGAAGAACGCCCCGCGCCCCTGGCCGAAACCGTCCAGGCCCCCAAATGAGAAGATGCCGTTCTGGCCGTAGAGGTAATCCTGCTCCCAGTGGCCATTGGAATACTGCAGGCCCACCTTGAACCGGTGCTCTGCGCTGTTGCCGAAAGCCAGCTGGAAGGTCTCGGCAAAGTCGACCGAGGTGCGCTTGAAGTCCCCCGGAAGGGTCGGCGAGGCGCCGATCCCCGCCCCCTCCGCCACGAAGTAGCTGGTCGGCAGGCCCGCGCCCGTCCACTCCCGGGAGCTCCGCCGGATGCCGAAGCGGAACTCGTTGGCCATGGTGGGAGAGAACACCGAGACCAGCGCGGCCCCGGCCGAGAAGTCCCGGGCGTCGAGCTCCCCACCGGCCCCGGTCAGCACGTCGTACCGGACCTCGGGGTTCTCCTCCGTTTGCCGGCCGAAATTGGCGCGGGTGAAGAGGGTGTTGTTGTTGTCGAGCCGCCAGTCCACCCGAAAGCCGCCCGACCCCCCGGTGCTACGCCGCACCGTGGGGGAGACGAACCGGCCTGCCGGCCGGCCGAAGCTGTCCTGGGCGATGCCAGCGATGGTTCCGGCCAGCGAGACCCCGCTGCCGCCGAAGCTGGCCGCGTCGTTGTCCCAGGCGAGTCCGGTGGGCATCTCGAGCGCCTGGTAATCCAGGCCGACGATGAAATTGGCCCGGTCCGGCACGATGACGCCCGAGATTACCGCTCCGCCCTGGAAGGAACTGATCGAGGAGTCGCCGGGGTTCTGCACCGTGGGCTGCCCGATCCCACCGCTCCACGACGCGAACGGCGAGAAGCGGAACCGGTTGGTGCCGCGACGGGAGACCGCCGTCAGCATGCCGCCGTTGCCGCCGCCGAGTTCGGCATCGGTGGGCTGGGTGAAGGCCTGCACCTGATCGAAGAGCAGCCGCGAGTAGACCGGCGCGCCGCCGACATCGATCCCCGCCCCCGGATGCCGGAACCAGCTCGCCGCGAGCCCATCTACCATGAGGCGCACGTAGGGCTGGGGCAGCCCGCCGAAGGAAGCAGCGAACCCCGAGGTCTGGTCCCGCGGGGCCACCACCAGCGCCCCGTTCCGCCCCGCCTCTGTGAGGTCCGAGCGCGGGGCGAGCCCCGCCGCCGGCCCCTGGCTGAGCACGGCGGCGATCGCCGGCGCCGACCGGATCAGCCGCTGGTCCGCGATGGCGACTTCCTCGACCGTGGAGATCGGTGGCGGGCGGCGGACGATGCGGATCCGGAGGTGGGTGGCGGCGTCCGCGACGATATCAATGCCCCGCTGACGGAGCGGCTGGAACCCCGACTTCTCGACCAGCATCGAGTACCGGCCAGGAGCCAGGAGTGAAAGGTTGAACCGGCCGCGGATGTCGGACCGGAACTGGCGGATGACGATCCCGGTGGGGTCCTCAAGGGTGAGATTGACTGCGGCCACCGGCGCTCCCTCGGCCAGCATCACCTCCCCGCGCAGGGCCCCCTCGGTCAAGCTCTGGGCGCCCAGGGGCGCGGCAAGCGCGCCCAGCAGGGCGGCGGTCACCGTCAGCGCATACCAGGAATTGCGCCTCGGACGGAGAACGGTCATTGGGGGTCCGGGGAAGAGGGAGGGTGCGGTCACTGTCGAGGAGAAGGATAGTGCAGTTATGATGCCACCGGCGCAAGCGGTTCTCACAGCGGAGCAATGTGGCACCCAAACCACGTACCGGGTGGGGAATCGGCCTCACCCTCCTCGCCCTGGCCATCATAGGCTGGTTCACCCTCCGCCCCTCCCCGGATGACGCCGAGGCGGCCGCGCGCGTCTCCTGGACCTGCCTCTTTCCGTGCGGTGACCAGTCGCTGCGAGACGCCCTCCTCAATGTGGCCCTGTTCGTCCCCCTTGGCCTCGCGGCCACACTGATCTTCCCCCCGCTGCGGGCGTTGCTGGTGGCAGTGCTGGTCACGGTCACGGTCGAGTTCATCCAGTTCCGGTACCTGCTGGGCCGGGACCCGAGCCTCCGGGACCTGCTGACCAACACCCTCGGGGCCGGCCTCGGGATCCTGCTCTCCACCCGCTGGCGCACGCTCCTCCTTCCCGCCCCGCGCCCCGCCGCCGCACTCACCGCGGCCGGCGGGCTCGGCTGGCTCGCCGCACTGCTCGCCACCGGAATCCTGCTGCGGCCCTCCCTTCCACAAAGCGTGTACTGGGGACAGTGGGCGCCGGAGCTGGGACAGTTCGATACCTGGCGAGGACAGCTGCTGGCCGCGGAGGTGAACGGCTGGCCCCTCCCCAGTGGCCGCCTGGCTGACTCCGACCACCTTCGACGCCTGCTCGAGCAGGACTCCGTCATGGTCTCCGCGCGCGTCATCCTCGGCCCGCCCACGGCGGACCTCGCGCCGATCGTCAGCGTCTTCGACAGCGAGCAACGTGAGATCTTCGTGCTGGGCCAGCTGGGCGAGGGGCTGGTATTCCGGATCCGGTCCGGGTTGCGGGCCGCCGAGCTCGGAGACCAGACCCTGCTGCTGCCACGCCTCCCGGCGTCGAGCCCCGGAGACACCCTGCTGCTTCAGGGAGGTGTGGCGGGCCGGGCGTGGATACTGGCCGCGCGCGGGCCGGCGGGGGGAGTGGTCCGACGAGTGCCCTTTTCGATGGGGCTCCTCTGGAGCGCGCTGGTGCCGTTCCGCCCCCTCCTCGGAGAACTGGCCGCGGTGTGGTCAGGGCTCTGGCTTGGGGCCCTGCTCTTCCCTGCGGCCTGGTGGGCCGGCCGGGCGGGGGCGCACGGGGTGGCCTTCGGGATCGGAGCGATGCTTGCGCTGGTCCTCGTGAGCCGGGTGCTCGGGCTGCCGCTGCCGGCACCGGCGGAGGCGCTCGGGAGCCTTGCCGGCGGGGCCGCCGGAGGGTGGCTCGGGCGGCGGAGCCGGGGGTGGCGCCCATGACTCCGGAGGCCAGGCGCTGCGGGGCGATCAGCACATCCGCTGCCCGGCAGCGGGCGACCACCAGGGTCGCCATCGGCACCCCACCGCGGGCGACCACAAGGGTCGCCCTTACATTACCTGTATGGCCCTGACCTTCCGGCGCCGGATTCTGCTTTCGCTGGTCGCACTCGGTACGGTGCCGACGGCGGTGGCGCTCATCGGGTGGGTGCTCGCCGTCAGCCCTCCGGTCGGGCCGCTGGCGAGCACCCGCGCCGCGGTCGAGCCGCTGCGGGAGACGGGGCGCACCCTGCTCCAGACCATCGACTCCACGCGGCTCACGCGAGTCGAGCGCCGCGCCCTGGCCGAGCATGGCCGAGCGCTGAACGAGGCGATCTCCCGGGTGACCCGGCAGGAGACCTACTCCACGGTGTACGCCGGCGTGTATGCCGCGATCATTCTCGGCCTGGGTGCCCTGGTGCTCTACACGTCCGTGCGGGTGGGAGGCTACCTGTCGCGACAGCTCAGCCGCCCGATCGACGAGCTGATCGGCTGGACCGGACGCATCCAGCGGGATGAACCGCTGCCGCCCGATGCGCACGAGGGGGGCGCCCCGGAGTTCGCGGCCCTCCGCGGCGCGGTACGCGAAATGGCGAGCGGGCTGGCGGAGGCCCGGGCCCGGCAGCTCGAGGCGGAACGACTGCGCGCCTTCCGCGAGGTGGCCCGCCGGGTGGCCCACGAGATGAAGAACCCGCTCACGCCGATCCGGTTCGCGGTCAGCGCGCTGAGCCGGAGCGCGCGGCCGGAACAGATGGAGTCCCTGGAGGTGCTGGCCACCGAATCGAACCGGCTGGAGCAGCTGGCCCGGGAGTTCACCGAGATGGGGCGGCTGCCCGAGGGCCCGGCCGCCGAGGTGGACCTGGGAGAACTGGTGAGCGAGCTGGTCCGCACCGCCGTGCCGGCCACGCTGCCGGTCCAGGTGGAGGCCAACCCCGAGACCCCCCGGATCACGGGGCACTACGAGCCCCTCCGCCGGGCCTTCAGCAACCTGCTGCGGAACGCGATCGAGGCTGGTCCCGGGCCCGGCGGGCTCCAGGTGAGCTGCCGACCGCTGGGCCAGAACGGGGCGGAGGTCCGCGTGGTGGATCACGGTCCGGGCGTGCCGGCCGAACTGCGGGACTCGATCTTTGACCCCTATGTCACCAGCGGAAAGGATGGCGGGACCGGGCTGGGCCTGGCGCTGGTCCGCCAGACCGTCGAGGCCCATGGCGGCCGGGTGCGCCACGAGCCGACGCCGGGGGGCGGCGCGACCTTCGTGGTGACGCTCCCGCGGGTCCGCCGCACGGGGGCGTAGGGCCGGGGGCGGTCCGCCCCTCCGCCGCCGACCCGCTGCGCCTACATTTCGGATCATGCCCCACCGCATCCTGATCGTGGACGACGAGCCGAACATCCGGCGGATGCTCGCCGCGCTGCTGCGCGCGGAGGGGTTCCAGGTGGAGGAGGCCGGCAGCGGGAAGGCCGGGCTGCTCGCGCTGGAGCAGTTCGAGCCCGACGCGATCTTCCTCGATCTCATGATGCCGCCCGGGCCCGATGGGCTCGAGACGCTGACCCAGATCCGCGGCCGGGGCATCGACGCCCCGGTCATCATGATGAGCGGCAAGGCCCAGCTGGCCGACGCCGTGCGCGCCACCCAGCTCGGCGCCTTCCAGTTCCTCGAGAAGCCGCTCAGCCCGGAAGCGGTGCTCGTCACCCTGCGCTCCGCGGTGGACCTGGGACGCACCCGGCACCAGAACCGGGCGCTGCGGCAGGCGCTGGAGAGCCGCGAGGAAATGGTGGGCCAGAGCGCCGCGCTCGCCCAGGTCCGCCAACTGATCCAGCAGGTAGCCCCCACGGACGCCCGGGTGCTGATCACCGGCGACTCCGGTACCGGGAAGGAACTGGTCGCGGCGGCCATCCACCGTGCCAGCCGCCGAGCGGCGGAGCCGTTCGTCACGGTGAACTGCGCCGCGATCCCGCGCGAGCTGGTCGAGTCGGAGATGTTCGGCCACGAACGCGGCGCCTTCACCGGCGCGGCCGAGCGCCGCCTGGGCCGGTTCGAGCTGGCCGACGGCGGCACCCTCTTTCTCGACGAGATCGGGGACCTCAACCTCGAGGCCCAGGCCAAGCTGCTGCGCACCCTCGAGACCGGAGTCCTGCAGCGGCTGGGCGCGGAACAGCCGCAACAGGTCAACGTGCGGGTGCTGGCGGCGACCAACCGGCAGCTCCTGCAGGCGGTGGCCGGCGGTACCTTCCGCGAGGACCTCTTCTTCCGGCTCAACATCTTCCCGATCCATATCCCGCCGCTCCGGGAACGCCTGGAGGACCTGCCCGCCCTGGTCAGCCACCTGGCGCGGCGGGCCCGGCCCGGTCAGCCGCAGCGCTACGACGACGAGGCGCTGGCGCTGCTCCGGCAGCATCCCTGGCCGGGTAACATCCGGGAACTGGCCAACCTGGTGGAGCGGCTGGCCATCATCGGCGGGGAAGTGGTCGGCGCCGCAGAGGTCGCCGCGATCCTGCCCCTCGCGGCACGACGGGCCGACGGGCCGACGGGCCGGCGAACCGGTGAAGTGGCCGACCTGGCGGGTCGGCCGCTCACCGACGCCCTCGACGACTACGAACGCTCGCTCATCGCGGGGGCGCTGGAGCGCACCGGCGGCAACGTGGCGGAGGCCGCCCGTTTGCTCGTGACCGATCGCGCCAACCTGTACCGGCGGATGAAGCGGCTGGGACTGCTGGCCCGGAACGAGCCGGTGGGGGGGGAGCGGTGAGTCGGCGGGTCCTGGGCCTGCTGCTGATCCTGGTGGGCTGCCCGGCGGCAGTTGCGGCGCAGGACAGCGTCATCGTCATCAACCCGGACGCTCCCGGGGCCGACTCGGGACTCACCGGTCTCCCCCCCGACATCCTGCAGGAGCTGCTGGACCGCTGGAACGACAGCGCCACCGTCCGGCTGGCCGGCGGGCTCAACCTGCCCGCGGGTGCCCGGCTCAGTGGTTCGATCGCGAGCTACCGCGGGACCCTCCGGATCGGGGGAGAGATCGAAGGGGCGCTTACCGTGATCAACGGTGACCTGGTGCTCCTCCCCGGGGCGCGGGTGACCGGCGGCATCCTGGTGGCCGGCGGCCGCCTGAGCATGGCGGAGACCGCCGTCCACGATGGCGAGGCCCGGGTCTTCTGGGACGCGGCGCCGGTGACCCGGCAGTCCGACGGCACCCTGGTGGTGCGGGAGCGCCGGCGGCCGATCGGTTCCCTGGCCACTGCCGAGCGGACTTTCCAGGCGGGGCGGATCGCGACGACCCTCCGGCTGACCACCACCCAGACCTACAACCGGATCGAAGGGCTCGGCATCGTGTTCGGGCCGGCCTTCGAGTGGCGGCCCCATCCGGGCGTGGCCGGCTCCCTCGACCTGCGCGGCATCCTCCGCACCGCGCCCGACAACTCCCCCTTCCGCCGGGACCTGGGCTGGATCATCCGCACCGACTGGCGCTTTGACGGCAGCCGCGGCTGGGGACTTGGGGCCCGCACCTATTCGGTGATCTCGGGGATCGAGGAGCACACCCTGCCGCGCGACGAAATCGGGTGGAACGCCTTCCTGTTCCAGCGCGACAACCGCGACTACTTCTCCAGCGAGGGGGTGGGGGGGAGCGGGTACGTCTACATCACGCCCCGACTGCGGCTGGACGGCACGCTCCGCTATGAGAAGCAGGGGTCGGTGCGGTCCAACGACCCCTGGAGCCTCTTCCGCAACAGCGATCGGTGGCGCCCCAATCCGCTGGTGGACGACGGGCACTACACCATCCTGGGGCTGTCGGCGGCGTACGATACCCGGAACGCCACCTCGGACCCCTCCTCCGGCTGGTGGCTGCGCGGCAGCGTGGAGCACGCCTCGAGCGACGACGTCGCCCCCGTAGCGCTCCCCCGATCGGTCCGGAGCGCCCTGCCGACCAGCGACTACGCCTTCAGCCGCTTCACCCTCGACCTCCGGCGCTACAACCGGATGAGCCCCGAGATCCAGCTCAACGCCAGGGTGTGGGCCGGCGGCTGGCTCTCCGGCGATCCGCTCCCGATCCAGCGCCGGGTCTCCCTCGGGGGAACCGACCTCCTGCCCGGCTACTCCTTCCGCTCCTTCGACTGCGCGCCCGCCGGCTTCGACGATCCCTCGCGGGCGGCGCTCTGCGACCGGGCGCTGATCGCCCAGGTGGAGCTGCGGCATCGGCTGCGGCTCCGTGCCGGGTACCTGGTGCGCGACCCGGAGCACCAGGAGCTGGACCGCTTCCTCGGCATCGAGGACCCGGAGCTGGTGCTCTTCGGCGACGCGGGGACCGCCTGGCTTGCCGGCGAGGGCCCGGGACGGGTCCCCTCCGACCGGATCCGGGCGCTGAGCGAATGGCGGGCCGATGTCGGGGTCGGCATCGACGCCGGCGGCATCGCGGCCTACCTTGCCAAGCCGGTCACCGACGGGGAGCCGGTCCGGTTCTTCCTGCGCCTCGAACGGCGGTTCTAACGTCGTGAGCCGGCGCGATCGCTGGACCAGGCGCGGTGCCCGGGGGCGCGGACTCGCGGCGCTGGCCGCCCTGGCGCTTGCGACCGGGACCCCGCTGCGAGCCCAGGATTCCACCCAGGTGGCGCTCGAAGTGACCCTCGCCTCTCCCTCCCTCGACCCGCAGGTAGCCACCCGGCAGCTGCTCGAGGAAACCCCCTGGCTCGCCGCGCTGCGGGAGGGGCTGCCGGTTCGGCTCCAGTACCGGCTGGAAGTCTGGCGCTCGCGCAATGGCTGGCTGGACGAGGTGCAACGGACGGTGGACTGGATGCTGGTGGTGCGGCACGAACCGGTGCTGGACCAGTTCTCCGTCACCCGGCTCGGACCGGGCAACTTCTCCCAGACCAAGCGCTACGGCACGGCGGGGGCGCTCGCCGAGGTCCTCGGCATCCGCTACCAGTTCCAGATCAGTCCGCGGGACCCGGGGCGGTACTACTACACCACCTCGCTGGAGGTGACCACGCTCTCCGATTCGGATCTGGAGAAGTTCGAGCGGCTGCTGCGGGGGGAGCTTCGAAGCGATGGCGGCGGCGGGTCGCTGGCGGACCGGGCCCGGCGCCTGGTGCTGCGGCTCGCGGGGCTCCCGACCCTGAGGCTGAGCGGGCGGTCGGAGGCGTTCGAGGTGAGGTAGACGGCAGGACGGCAGGACGGGAGGACGGGACCCTAGCCCCCGAGGGCGCGCAGCGCCTCGGGGCCGTAGAACAGCTTGATGTACTTCGACTGGGTCGAGGTCAGCCGGCGAACCGCCCAGGCCAGGTGCACGAAGTGGGGCTCGTGCGGGTGGGTATGGGGGTGCATGCCGCACTCCGACGGCAACCGGTTGCCCTTGCGGGTGTTGCAGGTGGAGCAGGCGGTCACCACGTTGGTCCACTCGTTGGACCCGCCGCGCGAGAGCGGCACCAGGTGGTCCCGGGTCAGACACTCACGTCCCCGCAGCTCCAGGTGGAACCGCTCGCAGTACTGGCAGCGGTAGCCGTCACGGGCAAAGAGGAACGTGTTGGTGACCTGGCGGCGGAAGCGGCGGGGGACGTGCACAAACTTGACCAGCCGGATGATCGCCGGTTTGGGAAGGACGAGGCGCTCACTGCGCACCACGTCCCGTCCCTCCGCTTCGACGATTTCCGCCTTGCCCTCGATCACCAGTCTGAGGGCGCGTCGCACGGGCACCATGGTCAGGGGCTCGAAGGACGCGTTGAGCGCCAGGCACCGCACCGGGTATTTCGCTCCACCGAGAGGACCTACAATCGTACCTTGTCCCGGTCAGGGGGCGCAAGCAACGGGTTGGTTACCGGGTGAGGGCGATCAGCCGGGCCTCGACCAGCAGGCGGACCCGCGGGTTCTTGGTGATGATCAGCAGGGTGTCGTCCCCCGCCAGGGTCCCGATGATCTCCTTCCACCCCGCCTGGTCGAGGGCCGCGGCGACGGCGGGCGCCCCCCCGGTGGCCGTCTTGACCACGATGAGGGGTCCGGTGCCGTCCGCGCTCACCAGCAGGGTGGGCAGGATCTGGGTCAGGTCGGGTCGGAGGGACCCCTCGTGCGGATTGGCGTAGTAGGAGCCCCCCTGCGGGTCCACCAGCTTGGCCAGCCCCAGCTCCCGGATGTCCCGCGACAGGGTCGCCTGGGTGACGGAGATGCCCTCCCCGCCCAGCGCCTCGCGCAGTCCATCCTGGCTTTCGATGCGGCGTTCACGGACCATACGGAGGATTGCAGCGTGGCGCTGGAGTTTCATTGGCGACACAACTCCCGGGGGGCTGACAGCGGTGCGCTGCAGCGGGTTGGAGTCAGCGGTGGGCGCGAGGACACGGCAAGCCCCCTCACCCACAGTTCAGCCAGCAGCTGATAGCTGACAGCACGCAGCTGTCACAGCCTTTTCCTGCGGTACATCTCCCGGCCTGCGAGACAGGTCAACAATACCCCGTCCGGGCCGAGGGACAAGACTGCCTCGGCAAGTTGCCCGGCGTCGGCGCGCCCGGGAAGACTGAACGCCACGACGTCCCCCCAGTTCCCGATGCGGAGGCTCCCGATCTCCTGCTCCAGGCCGAGTGCCCGGGCGGCGTCCCGCGTGACCAGCCGGAGCGTTTCCTCCGCCCCCAGCGCCCCCAGGGCCCGAGCGGCGCGCGCCTCAGCCAGGAGATCGAGCGGCGCCACGCTTGCGACCGAATCGGTGCCGACCCCGACCCGGAGCCCGGCGCCGAGCAGCGCGGCCAATGGGGCCGATCCGTGGGCGTGCCGCACATTGGAACGGGGGCAGTGTGCCATCGCCACACCCCGACGCCGCAGGATCTCGATGTCGGCCGCTCCGACCCGCACCAGGTGAATGCAGAGGGTCCGGGCCGACAGCGCGCCATGCGCATCCAGCCAGGCGACCGGCGTCCGGCCGGGCGGGGGAGGAAGCGGAATTCCCCGTCCTTCCCACGCCAGGGCGAACCCGCCGCTACCCTGCTCGAGCAGCAGCGACTCATCTTCCGATTCCGCGAGGTGCACCGCCAGCGGGAGGTCCGCCTTCCGGGCATGGTCCGCCACCCGGGTGTAGAGCGGCCCGCTGACGCTGTACGGGGCGTGCGGGGAGACGCCCAGCCGCACCCGGGCGGAGGTGAAGCGGGAAAGCTCGGCCAGGCGCCGGCA
Source organism: Gemmatimonadota bacterium (assembly GCA_033763675.1). Lineage (GTDB taxonomy): Bacteria > Gemmatimonadota > Gemmatimonadetes > Gemmatimonadales > GWC2-71-9 > JADJOM01. Next base: position 14,226 of record JANRJZ010000282.1, on the reverse strand, counting down.
CGCCCCGGCCATCGCCTCCTCCGCCTGGTCGGGATGGGGACCGAAGACCTCGTGATACGCGATCCCGCTGCCGCCCGCCTCTGCCAGCGCCTCGATGACGGCCCCGGAGTCGCCGGTGTCGGCGACGGTGGTGACTCCCGCCGCCCAGCAATCCCGGAGGCCCTGACGGGCCGCGGCGCGGAAGTCCGCCGGCGAGCGCGCCGCCTTGAGCGCAATGATGTGACGGATCCACGAGGGGAAGTCCGACTCCGGCACCTGGTGGTCGAGGCCGGTCAGTTCCAGGTGGGTGTGGACGTTGACCAGGCCGGGGAGGAGCACGGCATCGGGCAGGAAGTCGGCGGGCACCCCCGGCGGAGCGGGGAGCGCGGCCGCGGCGCCGACCGCGGCGATCCGGCCGCCGGCATCCAGCAGCACGGCACCATCACGGATCGGCGGCCCCTCGATCGGCAGGACCCATGGGGCCGCCAGCCGTCGAGGAAGCCCGGTCATCGCGGCCGGTTCTGCAGCGGATTGTCGGGGCTGGGCCCGACGCTGGCCCCGGTGCCCGACCCCGCTCCCCACGGATTGTGGATGGGGCAGAACTCCTTCGGTTCGCTACCGAGCAGGAAGGACTCCACCGACAGCGAATCCTTGGGACAGAACGGCGTGAACTTCTTTCCGGTCTGCCGGTCCACCTCCGCCACGGTGAGGCCCTCCGGCCGGGGCCAGCCGGCAGGGATCGGCCGGCGCTCGTAGATCTCCTTCATCATCATGGTCCAGGCGGGGGCGGCGAGCCGACCGCCCTGGGCGTTATCCATGATCTTCTGGGGCCGGTCCATCCCCATCCACACGCCGGCCACCAGGTCCGGGGTGAAACCGATGAACCAGACGTCGGCGCCGTCATTGGTAGTGCCGGTCTTGCCCCCGGCGGGGATGGGACCGAGTTGACTGCCCACGGTGCCGGCCGCGGTACCCCGCCGGACGACGTCCCGCAGGCCGTCGAGCAGCAGCCAGGCCAGGGCCGGGTCCAGCACCTGCTCCGAGCGGGGGCGGGGCTGCCACAGGACGTTGCCGTTCCGGTCCTCGACCCGCTCGATCGCGTACGGTGAGGTGCGGGTGCCGAGGGTGGCAAAGGGACTGAAGGCGGCGATCATCTCGATCGGGATGACCGACGCGGCGCCGATGTAGGTCGACGGATACGGCGGAACCGGGGTGCTGATGCCGAAGCGCGCCGCCTCCCCGACGACGGCCTGGGGGCCGATGTCGTCGCCCAGGCGGATCGCGGGGATGTTCCGGCTCTCGTAGAACGCTTCCTTGAGCGACATCGGCCCGGCGAACCGGTTGTCGTAGTTCTGCGGCTCCCAGGGCGGCTCCCCGGGAGTCATCTCCATGCTGATCGGGGTGTCCTCGACGATGTCCGCCCAGGTGTGCCCGGCCCGGAGCCCGGCGGCGTAGACAATCGGCTTGAAGGTGGAGCCGGCCTGCCGCACCGCCTGCACCGCCCGGTTGTACTTGTTGTCGTTGAAGTCGCGGCCGCCCACCATGGCCAGCACCTTGCCGGTCCGCGCCTCCAGCACCACCGCCAGTCCCTGGAGGTAGGGCGACTCCGCCAGCGGCTCGGTGTCGTCGGCCCGCTTCTCGAGGTAGTCGGCGTAGGTGGCGCGGGGGTAGGTGCCATAGCGGACCTTGTTGCGCTCGACCTCGTCCAGCTGGCGGCTCAGGGCGCGTTCCGCCGCCTGCTGGATGTCCAGATCCACCGTGGTATAGATCCGGAGCCCGTCCTTGTAGAGCTGACTGCCGAACCGGGTCTGCAGCTGCTGCCGCACGTACTCGGTGAAGTACGGCGCCACCTCGCTGAAGTCGGAGCGGGTGGAGAGCAGCAGCGGATAGGCCTTCCAGCGCTCCGCGTCGTCCCGGGTGAGGACGCCCTCGTCGGCCATGAGCTGGAGGATGAGATTGCGGCGCTCCACCGCGAAGTCGGGATTCCGGCGCGGGTTGTAGCGGGTGGGGGAGCGCGGAATCCCCGCCAGGGTGGCGGCCTCCGCCACGTTGAGTTCCCGGGCGGTCTTGCCGAAGTAGCGCTGGGCGGCGGCCTCGATCCCGAAGGCGCCATTCCCGAGGTTGATCTGGTTCAGGTAGAACTCGAGCACCTTGCCCTTGGCGAAGTTGTGCTCGATCTCGAAGGCGATGTGCATTTCCCGGAGCTTCCGCTTGAGCGTCCGGTCCTGGCGGCTGATCTCGTCGGGGAAGAGGTTGCCCGCCAGCTGCATGGTGATGGTGGAGAACCCCTGGACCCGGCCGTGCCCGGTGAGGAGGTAGACCAGGGTGTGCCGCAGGGCGCCGAACGCGCGCACCCAGTCCACCCCGCCATGCTCGTAGAACCGCTTGTCCTCCACCACCACGAAGGCCGCCACGGCGGCCGGCGAGATCTGCTCCAGCGACACCACCGTCCGCCGCTCGGCCCCCAGGTCGGTGATCAGGCGGCCATCCGCGGCGTACACCTTGGAGGCCTGCGCCGGGTCGTACTCCCGGACCAGCGAGGCGATCGACGGGCAGGCGCTGTTGGCGCAGGCGCGGGTCCAGGCGGCGACCCCCACGCCCAGCCCCAGCATCACGACGGCGAGCACCGTGGTGATCAGGTTGCTGCGGATGCGGGGGGTGTACCACCACCGGCGCAGCGTGTTCAGGGGACGGGGAGCCATGGCATGAATCTAGACGACCAAGGCGGGCACCTGCACCACCCGCGGGGTGCCGGGGGCGGATCGCCTTGCGGGGGGCCGGGGACCCGCCCTAGGATTCGCGACCCATGACCACCCTCCTCGACGCCCTCACCGCGCGCGGCTTTGTCCACGACGCGACGCCCGGGCTTGCCGCCCGGCTGGGGCAGGGGCCGATCACCGGATACGTTGGGTTCGACCCGACCGCCGACTCGCTTCACGTGGGAAACCTGGTGCCGGTCATGGGCCTGGCCTGGCTGCAGCGGTTCGGCGGCACCCCGATCATCCTGGTCGGGGGTGGGACGGGCCTGGTCGGCGATCCCAGCGGCAAGCGCACCGAGCGGCCCATGCTGGAGGTGACGCAGATCGACCACAACGTGCGCCGCATCCGGGCGCAGCTGGAGCAGTTCCTCTCCTTCCAGGGTGCCAACGCCGCCCGCCTGCGGGACAACGCCGACTGGCTCCGCCCGCTCCGCCTGCTGGATTTCCTGCGCGAGGTCGGGAAGCACTTCACGCTCAACTACATGCTGCAGAAGGACGCGGTGAAGAGCCGGATGGAGACCGGCATCTCGTACACCGAGCTGAGCTACATGCTGGTGCAGGCGTACGATTTCTGGCACCTGTGGAAGACGGAGCGCTGCGAGCTGCAGATGGGCGGCAGCGACCAGTGGGGCAACATCACCGCCGGGACCGAGCTGATCGGGCGCCGGGAGTCGGCGAGCGCGCACGGCCTGGTCTTTCCCCTGCTCACGAATGCCGCCGGCGGCAAGTTCGGCAAGAGCGAGGGGGACAACGTCTGGCTCGACCCCGCGAAGACTTCCCCCTACCGGTTCTACCAGTTCTGGCTCAACAGCGACGACCGGGACGTCGAGCGGCTGCTCCGGTTCTTCACCTTCCTCCCGCTCGAGGAGATCGCCGCCCTCCTCGCGGCCCACGCCGCCGACCCGGGGAAGCGGGTAGCGCAGCGCCAACTGGCCCAGGACGTGACCGCCCGGGTGCATGGCGCGGCCACCGCGGAGAGCGTGGTGCGGGCCAGCCGGCTCCTCTTCGGCGGGCTCGACCTGGCGGACGCGGGCGCGGATGTGTTCGAGGTACTGGCGAGGGAGGTACCGACCGTGGCCCTGCCCCGCACCGAGGCCATTGGCCTTGGCATCGTGGATGCCCTGGTGCGGGCGGAGCTGGCGGCCTCCAAGGGCGAGGCCCGCCGCGGGCTGGCCCAGAAGGGCTTCTCGCTCAATGGCCAGCCGCTGAGCGATCCCGACCGGGCGGTCGGGGCGACCGACATCCTCGCCGGCGGCTACCTGTTGCTGCAGAAGGGGAAACGGAACTACGCGCTGGTCAGGCTGACGTGACACCCACCCCCAACCTCCCGGAGGGGACCATGCACGGCGAATTCATGAAGTTCCTCAAGGAATACGGCGTCATCGGCCTCGCCATCGCGGTGATCATCGGCGGCAAGGCAGGGGATCTGGTCAAGTCCATCGTGGACGGGCTCCTGATGCCCATCGTGGGAATGGTGCTGCCGTCCGGGAACTGGCAGGAATGGGCCCTTGGTCCGTTCCAGATCGGCGCCGTGCTCGGCGCGCTGCTGAATTTCGTGATTGTGGCCTTCCTGGTGTTCCTGTTCGCCAAGAAGGTCCTGAAGGAAGAGACCGTCACGAAGAAGTAGCTGGACCGACGGGGGCCAGGGCATGCCCTGGCCCCTGCCCTACCACCGGGTCCGCCTGGTCCCCCGGGACGCCTTGCCGCCGGTCAGTCCCCCCAGCACGCCGCGCACCAGCGCGCGGCCAATTGACGTTCCCAGCGCCCCCAGCAGCGTCGCCCCGAGCTTGGCGCCCGTCGACATCCCGCTCCGGCCCCCGCCCTTCGGGGCCGGTGCCGGCGGACGGTCGGCCCCCGCGGCCGCCGGCGGCGCCGCCTTGGCAATCCTCGCTGCCAGCATCTCCCGTGCGCTTTCCCGATCCACCGCCCGCCCATACTCCGCCAACAGGTCCGACTGCCGGATGTCCTCCTGCAGCTCCTCCGGCGTGAGCGGCGCCATCCGGGAAGCGGGCGGGATGAGCCGCGTGGCTACCACGGGGGTCGGCACGCCGCGGGGATCCAGCGCGGTCACCACCGCCTCCCCGATCCCGAGGGAGGTCAGGGTGGCCTGCAGGTCGTAGAACTCGGTGCGAGGGAACGTGCGGACGGTGGCCTTGAGCGCCGCCTCGTCATCAGGCGTATGGGCACGGAGCGCGTGCTGTACCCGATGCCCGAGCTGGGCCAGGATGTCCGCCGGGACATCCTTCGGCGTCTGGGTCACGAAGTACACCCCCACCCCCTTGGACCGGACCAGCCGCACCACCTGCTCCACCTGTTCCAGGAATGCCTTGGAGGCGTCGCTGAACAGGAGGTGGGCCTCATCGAAGAAGAACACCAGCTTGGGCCGCTCCAGGTCGCCGGCTTCCGGCAGGGTGTGGTACAGCTCCGCCAGCAGCCACATCATGAAGGTGGAGAAGAGCCGGGGGCGGTCCTGCACGTCCGCCAGCTCGAGGCAGGTCACCACCCCGCGGCCCTCCCGGGTCGTCACCAGCAGGTCCTGCACGTCGAACTCGGGCTCCCCGAAGAACTGCTCCGCTCCCTGCGCCTCGAGCTCGATCATCTTCCGGAGCAGCACCCCGACCGTTGCCGACGACATCCCGCCGTACCCCTCGAGCTGCGCCTTGCCCTCGTCCCCGCTCAGGAACTGGAACACGGCCCGGAGGTCGCTGAAGTCGAGCAGGGGAAGCCCCTGGTCATCGCAGTACTTGAAGACCAGGCTGAGCACGCTGGTCTGGGTCTCGTTGAGCCCCAGGACCTTGGCAAGCAGCAGCGGCCCGAAGCTCGAGACGGTGGCCCGGAGCTGCACGCCGAGCTTGCCGGTCAGGCTCACGAACTCGACCGGCACCCCGGCCGGGGTCCAGGTCCAGCCGATATCGGCGGCCCGCTGGTTCACCCGCTCGCTCGGCTGCCCCGGCATGGCCAGGCCGGAGAGATCTCCCTTGATGTCCGCCACGAAGACCGGCACCCCCTGCCCCGCGAGCTGTTCGGCCAGGAGCTGGAGGGTCTTGGTCTTGCCCGTGCCGGTGGCGCCGGCGATGAGCCCATGCCGGTTCATCATGGCGAGCGGGATGCGGATCTTCGGCTCCGGATGCACCCGGCTGCCCTCGAGGGCGCCGCCCAGGATCACGGCGGGGCCGGCAAAGCCATATCCGGTGGCGAGCTGATCAGCGAGGGTGCCGGGCATAGTGGACTTGGGTTCGAGGGAACGGGAAATGGGAAACGGGAAACGGGAAACGGGAAACGGGAAACGGGCGCGCGGCAGAATGCATGCGAAGCCGCCTGCTCGCAATGCCCTGGCGCGCTACGCGAAGCGGTCCAGCACGTCCGTGACCCGTTCCATCTCCTCCACGGTATTGTAGCAGTGTGGGCTCAGGCGCAGCGCCCCTTCGCGCAGGCTGCAGTAGATCCGTGCCTCACGCAGGGCCCGGTACGCCTCGTCCAGCCGGGCCGGCGCCACGCAGATGATGCCGGAGCCACGGGCTTCCGGGGGAGAGGTCACGGGGACTCCCCGCCGCGCCGCCCACTCGCGGACCGGCTGCTGCAGGGCGCCCAGGTGGCGCTGGATCTCCGCCACGCCGAGCTCGGCGAGGAGCCCCAGCGACACCGTCATCCCGTACATATCCTGGAAGGGGAGGCTGATCATCTCGAAGCGCCGGGCATTTGACCGCAGGGCGTCCTGGTAATCGGTGAGGCGGGAGAAGTCGTCGGTCCCCTCGTAGGCCATCCAGCCGGTCACGGCGGGGTGCAGCACGGGGATCAGTGCCTGACGGACATACAGAAACCCGCTGCCCCAGGGCGAGAGCAGCCATTTCTGGGCGCCGGTGGCGAGGATGTCCACCGGGGTGGCCCGCACGTCCACCGGCAACTGGCCCAGCGCCTGGATGGCGTCCACCACGAGAAACTTGCCGAGCTCCCGGGTAGCGCGGGAGAGCCGGGACAGGTCCACGGTGTACCCGTTGGCGAACTGGGTGAGCGACACGGCCAGGCAGCGGACGCCGGGGTCCGCAAGCCGCGCCAGCAGCCGCGCCTCGTCGGGGAATCCCTCGGGGGTGGCCGGGACCAGTTCCAGCGTCACCCCCTGCGCGCCGAGCCGCCGCCAGGGATAGACGTTGGCGGGGAACTCGCGATCGCTGACCAGGACGACATCCCCGGCACGCCAGGGGAGCGCCTGGGCGGCGAGGCACAGGCCAAAGCTGGTGTTGGTGGTCAGGGCGATCTCCGCCGGCTCGGCGTTGATCAGCCGGGCGGCGGCGGCGCGGGCCGCCGCCAGGCCGCCGAACATGTCGTCGTGGGTCAGTTCGAACGGCCGGGCGCGGCGGTGGAGGAACCGCTCGCCCGCCAGGCGGGTGCGCTCGGGCAGGGGACGATGGAGGCGTGGTCGAGGTAGATGGTCTCCCCGGCCCAGGGGAACTCCGCGGCCCGCAGGGCGGCGATGTCATAGCCCACTCTTCTCAACCCTCCCGCTTCCGGCGTACGTTTGGGCACTCCCGAACCGTGGATGAAGGTAATGGCCCTCGGTGGTCCCTTCACGCTGGTGCTGAGCGGCGGCGGCCTCAAGGGGCTGGCGCACATCGGCGTGCTCAAGGCCCTGCATGAACGCGGGCTCACTCCCGGCCTCGTGGTGGGGAGCAGCATGGGCTCACTGGTGGCCGCGGCCTGGGCGGCGGGGATGCCGCTGGAGGAGATGACCGAACGGGCCCTGGCGGTCCGCCGGAAGGACATCTTCCAGGTGGCGCACGTGGACATGGCGCTCAAGCGGATGCGGGCCCCGGCGGTCTACCGCCGGGAGCCGCTGGATGCGCTGATCGCGTCCCTGGTCGGGAACCTGACCTTCGAGGACCTGGCGCGCCCCCTCCTCATCAACACCGTCGAACTCAACTCCGGCATGCAGGTGTTCTGGGGGCTCCCGGGGCTCCGGGGTGCCCGGGTGGCGGACGCGGTCTTCGCCTCCTGCGCCCTGCCCGGAATCTTCCCGCCCCGGGAGATTGACGGCCGCTGGTACGTGGACGGCGCGGTGGTCGAGAACATGCCGGTGCAGGTCGCCGCGGCGCAGGGGACGGGGCCCGTGATGGCCGTGGACGTGGGCGCCACCAGCGCCCTCCGCTCCAACGTGCAGGACGATGGCTTCGCCGCCACGTATATCCGCGGCCTTGAAATCGTGATGCAGACGATGATGGAGAGCCGGCTGCGGCACTGGGGAGCGCCACCCCTGGTGCTGGTGCACCCCAGGGTGGAGCATGTCTCGCTGTTCGCCTTTGGCCACAACCGGGAGCTGATCGAAGAGGGGCACCGCGCCACCCTCGACCTGCTGGACCTGCTGGGACGGGACTTCGACGACGGGGGGCACGGGGTGTACCCCCAGCGGAAGGTGCAGATCCGGGTGGATCGCGAGCGGTGCGTGGGGTGTGGTGCCTGCGTGATGCACGCCCCCTGGGTGTTCGAGATGGACGAAGGGGGCCGCGCCGCGGTACGCCAGCCGATCCAGTCCTGGTCCCCGCTGGATGGCGCCTACGTGCGGAACTGCCCCACCTACGCCATCAGCGCCCGGCTCGCGACGCCCAGCCGGCCCTGAAGGCCGCCGCCGCCGCATCCAGTCCCTGGGCCACGCGGCTCCAGCTGAACTCCCGTTCCACCCGCGCCCGCCCGGCGGCCCCCATGACCCGGGCTCGGGCCGGGTCCAGCAGCAGCGCCTGCACGGACTGCCCCGCGGGGAACTCGTCCCGGGTCTCCACCACGAAGCCGGTGACGCCGTGGGTGACGGCGTCCACGGTACCGCCCCCTGCCCCGGCCACCACCGGCACCCCTGAGGCCTGCGCCTCCAGCAGGGCCAGGCCGAAGCCCTCCGCTTGCGGCCCCTCCTGCCGGGACAGGCCGAGGTACACGGTCGCCGCTCCGTAGAGCGCGGGGAGATCCGCCTCCGGCACCGGACCCAGCCAGCGGACGTGCGGCGCCACTCCCAGTTCCTCCGCCTTCCGCTCCAGCTCCGGCCGCGCCGGGCCCTCCCCGGCGATGGCGTAGCCGAGGTCGAGTCCCTGCTGTCGCAGCCAGCGGAGCACCTCGAGACCGCGGTCCACCCCCTTGTGGCGCTGCAGCCGGGCCACCGTAAGCAGCCAGGGCCGCCGGTCGAGCCCGTAGCGGAGCCGGATGGTCTCGCTGCCGAGTCCGGGCCGGAATCGTTCCCCGTCCACGCCGGGCGGCACCACACGCAGGCGCTCGGCCGCCGCCGGCACGCCCAGGGCCCGGGCCAGTTCGCAGTAGCGGCTCGCGGTCCAGTGACTGATGGCCACGGCACCCGACGCGTCGCCCACGATCCCCGCGGCCCGGCGCCGCCGGGCGGGCTGCTCCTCCGCCTGGCGCAGGAGCAGCTGCACGTCGAGCCCGTAGACGATCAGGCCATACGGCAGGTCCTGGCGCCGGCCGACATGCCGGGCCACATGTCCCGCGGGCTTGAGGTTGCCGGCCCAGAGGAACTCCGCCCCGTGTTCCCGCGCCAGGCTGCGCGCCCGCCAGCTCCACGCCGCCAGCCCGTACCAGGTCCGGAGCCGTTCGCTCGGCACCGGTACCCGGTCCACCGGCGCCGGACAGCCGGCATCGAACCCTTCGCTGCCCGGCATGCGGCCGGTGGAGACCGTCAGGCTCCCGGCCGGGGCATGGCGGGCGATCTCCCCCAGTGCCCGCGCGATCCCGCCGCCGATCGGCGGGAAGTCGTAGGCGAGGAGCAGCGCAGGGGTGGGCACCACGGCTCAGCGTCCGAGCACGACGCGATACAGGGCGATGGTCTGGTCCAGCGTGCGGGAGAAGGGAAAGTCGCCGCGGGCGCGCCGTCGCGCCGCCGCGCCCAGCCGGGTGGCGAGGGCCGGATCGCCGAGCACCCGGTCAATGGCCAGCGCCCAGGCGGCGGGATCGGTCGGATGGACCAGCAGCCCATCGAGCCCGTCCCGCAGGATGACCGCGTTGCCGGTCGCGTCCGAGGCGATGACCGGCATGCCAAGGGCCATCGCCTCGAGCACCGCCTGGGGCAGCGCATCCCAGCGCGAGGGGTGCAGCGCCAGCTCGACCAGGTCGTACAGGGGCCGGACATCGGGCCGGAACGGCAGCCGCACGACCACGTGCCGCTCCGGGATCCCGGGCATTGGCGCGGTGAGGGCCGCGCCGTCCAGTCCGGTGAGCACCAGCCGCACCGGCGTCCGCAGCAGCGGCAGCGCCCCGAGCACCACCCATTGGTCCTTGGGCCGGGCCACGATCGCGATGGTGCGGCGGCCGGGGTCTCCGCCGATCCGCTCGCGCCAGGCGGCTCGCTCCGCCTCATGGACGGGGCGGTCCAGCCGGTCCAGCAGGACGCCGTTAGGGATGACCCGGAGCTTGCCCCGCGGGATTCCCGTCGCGGCCAGCCGGGCCGCCACCGGCTCGCTGAGTGCGACCACGCGCGCCGCGACCCGGCCAGCCAGCCAGTTCTCCACCCGCACCGTGCGCGGCCAGGAGCGCCGGGTGAAGATCGCCGGGACCGGCAGCCGGCCGGTGAGGCCCAGCCAGGTGAAGGCCGCGCGGTCGCGGGCGCCGTGGGCGTCCACCAGGTCTACCGGATACGCCGCCAGCAGCCGCCGGAGTGCCGCGGCATTGGCGAACCGGCCCCGTCGCGCCAATGGCAGGGGATGCACCTCGAGCCCCCCCGCGTTCGCCTCCGCCTCCACCGGCGAGCCGGGGGGGCAGACGAACCGGACGTGCAGCCCCCGCTCCCGCAATCCGAGCGCGAGCCGGAGCACCGAGTTCACCGATCCGGCGCCGCCACCCTGGTGGAGCGACACCAGTACCCGGAGCGGCGCTTCCGCCGGCCGTGCCACCGGTTCAGCTTTCGCCTCACCCATGCGCATCCTGATCGTCGGCGCCGGCGGAGCGGAACGCACCGAGCAGGCCCTGGCCCGAGCCGCGCGCACGCTGGGGCATGAGGCCCGCGTGCTCGACGCCCTGGGCTGGCGCCGGAGGCTCGGACGCTGGAGCGGCGCCGTGCTCCGCTGGCAGGCGGACCGCTACCGTGCCGAGTTCGTGCTCTGCACCCGGCACGCGGCGGCGGCGGGAGAACGTGCCCTGCGCGACCTGACCCGCGGCCGCCCCAGCGCCTTCTGGTACTTCGATGCCGTGACCCCGCTCCCCGAGCGGGTCACACTGCTTGGGCGGCAGGTGGATCAGGTCTTCGCCACCTACGGCTACCAGGTGGAGGCCTTTCGCAGCGTGGGGCTCCGGGCCGAGTTCCTGCCGCAGGGAGCCGATCCCGAGGCCGACCGTCCCGCTGAGCTCGCTCCCCCCTCCTATCACTGCGACCTGGCCTTCGTGGGATCGGGTCAGTTCGCCCGCCGGCATGCGCTGCTCGCCGAACTGGCGCGGCATGCGCGGCTGCAGGTGCGCGGCCCGGGCTGGGAGGGAATGGCGGGCCAGTTGCCGATCGCCGGCGGGGTGGTGCGCGGGGCCGTCTTCGCGCAGGTGGTCCGCGGCGCCCGCCTGATGCTCGGCATCGACGCGCTCGAGGCCCAGCGGGCCGAGACGCGCGGCGGCACCTCCAACCGTCTCTGGCGGGTGCTGTCCGCCGGCGGCTGCTTCCTCGGCGAATACGTGGACAACGTCGAGGAGTTCGCGCGGCACGGGCAGCACGCGCTCTGGTACCGCCACCCGGCCGATGCGGTGGACCTGGCGCGCACCGCCCTGGCGGATGAGGCCCTGCGCGCGCGGCTCGCCGCGGCGGGTCGGGCGCACGTGCTCGCCCGTCACACCTACGCCCACCGGCTGCCACGGCTGCTGGCGGGACAGGGCTACACCTCGACGTAGCCGGCGCGCTCGAACGGCCGCCACCCGGTGAGCCGCTCGATGCCGAGCGAGGCGTGCAGGGCCAGGCGGCGGGCATCCCAGCGCCGGGGCGCGAACCCGGGAGAGACGGCATCGCGCCGGGCGGCGATCCACTCCCGCATCACGGCGGGGTGACTGCCACGGAATCGCCTGGTCCCCACCTCCCAGGGCAGCTGGGCGCCGAGCGGGGCCCGCCGGTCGGCGCCGCCGTAGAACAGCGCGTTGTCCATCTCCCGCTTGACGCCGAGCGCCGCCAGCGGCCGGGCCCAGCCGTAGTGGTGGTAGGTGGCGCCGCTCCGCCGGGCCCGGAGTTTCCGGCCCTCGGACCCGGCCCGGAACCCCTGGGCGTCCCCGTGGCTCCACGCAGTCCCCCCCGGGCGGACGACGCGCACCTCGCGACGGTACCAGGACCTCCCGCCGCCCACCCATTCCGGGCTGCCATAGAAGTGCAGGAAGTCCACCAGCAGAGCCTCCACTTGCGGGTCGCGCCAGGCGGTGGCCAGGGCGGTGGTGAGCGGGGTGATGCCGGCCTCGTGCAGGACTTCATCGGCCTGGATGTAGATTGCCCAGTCCCCCCGGCAGGCCTCGAGCGCGCGTTGGGTCTCCCGGGCCAGCATGCGGCCGCCCTCGGATGGGTCCCACCGGCCGTCCAGCACGCGAATCCGGGGATCACGGAGCCCGGTGACGAGGTCGCGGGTCCCATCGGTGGACGGGCCCACGTTTACCACCAGTTCCTCGACCAGTGGCAGGATGGAGCGCAGCGCCTCGACCACCGGGAAATCGAGGCGGACGGCGTTGGCCACGAGGCTGAATCCGACAACGCGCATGCGGGAGCTTTCGCGCGGGGAAGCGACGGCGGAAAGATATGCGGATCACGCTGGTGCATCACACGCGGCTGCCCGTGAGCGGGTATGGCGGCACCGAGCGGGTGGTCGTGGCGCTCGCGCGCGGGCTGGCGGAACTGGGGCATGAGGTGTCCCTGCTCGCCCCGGCGGGCACCCGGGTCCCCGAGGCCCGGGTGCTGCCGCTCGATCCGGGCCGGCTGCGCGACCCCGCCTTCGACCTGACGCCGCTGGTCCCGCCCGGGACCGAGATCGTGCACGCCTTCTTTCCGCTGCGGCGCCCGCCCTCCATTCCCACGGTCTGGACCCTCGAAGGCACCACCAAGCCAGGCGTGGTGCGGCCGCCGAACACGATCTACGTGAGCGCAGATCACGCCCAGCGGCACGGCGGCGCCAGCTTTGTCTACAATGGACTCGATCCCGCGGACTATCGCTTCCGCGCCCGGAAGGGGGACTACGACCTCTTCCTCGGCCGGCTGCACCAGAGCAAGGGCTACCAATGGGCGATCGCCGGCGCCCGGGCGGCGGAGCGGAAGCTGGTGGTGGCGGGCGGGTGGCGGCCGTCGCTGTCGCGCTGGGTGCGCTTCGTGGGGGAGGTTGGCGGCGACGCCAAGGCGGAGTGGCTGGCCGGGGCCCGGCTGCTGTGGATGCCGGCGCTCTGGGACGAGCCCTTCGGCCTGACGCTGATCGAGGCGCTGCTGAGCGGCACCCCGGTCCTGGGGACCCGCCGGGGGGCCCTGCCCGAGGTGCTGAGCGCGGAGGTCTCCGAGCTGGGGGACACCGTGGAGGACCTGGTGGCGCGATTGCCGCGGATGACGGCGAAGGATCCGGCCGCCTGCCGCGCCCGGGCGGAGCGCTGGTTCACGCACCGCGCGATGGCCGCCGGCTACTTGCGCTGCTATCAGGCCTGGCTGGCCACCGGGACCCTGCCGGCGGGCGCGCGGATTCCGGAGTAACCGCCGGTCCGCTACGCCTTCCGCCCCGCACTGGTGACGAGGGCAAGGAGTTCGTTCATCCGATGCATGTAGGTGTGCTGCCGGATGGCCCGCTGCCGGGAGTTGGTGGCCAGCCGCTCGCGGTACTTGTCTTCCTGGATCGCGCGCTTCACCTGGCCCTGGAGCTGTTCCACCGTGGTGTACACCAGCACCTCGGAGCCATCCTCGAAGTGCAGCGGCAGGTCGGCCCGGGCATCCACGACTTGCGGGACCCCGATCGCGGCCACCTCGAACAGCCGCCGGTTCACCGCCGAGCCACTGCCACTGGCGTCGTCGGCCTCGCTGCGGTGGATATTGACCGCGACCGTTGCGCCGGCGTACGCCCGTACGAAGTCCTCGGTGCTCGGGAGCTCGCCCCGGCAGTAGTCCCGGAGCGACGTCTTCCGCCACCCCGGCCCCCACAGCGCCAGGCCGTACTCCACCAGCTCGGAGAGGAACCGCTCGCGGCGCAGCGTCGCCTGCCCCGCGAACACCACGTTGGCCCGGAACGGGCCGCGGGCGCGCAGCGGCTTGTGTACCGAGGGGTCGCACCCCACGGCCAGGTAGTGACCGTGCTTCATCCCGTTCCGGTCGAACGCCTTGACGATCCCGGTGCCGCCCACGAACACGTGATCGTACGCCATCGCATCCCGGGTGGTGGCCTGCAGGTCTCCCACCGACTCGCCCAGGATCTGCACCCAGCGGGCCCCGAATCCGGGGCGCACCTGGTCCACCACCCCCCCCGGCCCCCCCCCCAGCCCCCCCACCCCCCCCCCATACCGCCCAATCTGCGGG
>JANRJZ010000281.1:0-8760 GCA_033763675.1 Gemmatimonadota bacterium | reverse complement strand
CTGGTGCTGCATGACATGCTGGGGCTCAACGAGGGCTTCCGGCCCCGCTTCCTCAAGACCTACGCCGACCTGGCCGGGAGCGTGCGGGAGGCGGTGCGCGCCTTCGCCGACGAAGTGCAGGACGGCCGGTATCCGGGGAAGGAACACAGCTTCGAGTGATGCCCGAGCTGCAGGACATCGCCGCCCTCCGCGCCTGGCGCGAGGCGGAGCGGCGCGCCGGCCGGCGGGTGGGCTTCGTGCCCACGATGGGCGCCCTGCATGCCGGGCACCTGTCGCTGGTGGACCTCGCGGCCCGGGCGGCGCCCACGGTGCTCATGAGCGTGTTCGTCAACCCGCTGCAGTTCGGCCCCGGCGAGGACTTTGCCCGCTACCCGCGGGACCTGGACCGGGACCGGGCCCTCGCCGCCGGCCGGGGCGTGACCGCGCTGTTCGTGCCCGGGGTGGAGGTGATGTACCCCCTCGGTTCCGAGACCCGCGTGGTGCCGGGCCCGACCGCGGAACGGTGGGAAGGCGCCATGCGGCCGGGGCACTTCACCGGGGTGCTCACGGTGGTGGCGAAGCTCTTCAACCTGGCGCAGCCGGATGTGGCGGTGTTCGGGCAGAAGGACATCCAGCAGGTGACGCTCATCCGCCGGATGGTCCGGGACCTCGACCTGCCGATCGAGATCGTCGTGGGCCCGACGGTGCGTGAGCCCGACGGGCTCGCGTTGAGCAGTCGCAACGCCTACCTGTCGCCGGGGGAGCGGGAGCAGGCGCTGGCCTTGAGTCGCTCCCTCCGAGCCGCCGAGGTGCTGTGGCGCGCGGGTGAGGCGGAGGCGCCGCGGCTCGAATCCCGCATGCGGGAGCAATTCCACACCGCGCCGGCAGTGACCGTGGACTATATTGCCATCGTGGACCCCGACACCCTGGCACCCGTGAAGCGCGCGGAACCTGGCACGATCGTCGCTGTGGCTGCCCGTGTCGGCCGCACCCGGCTGCTCGACAATCACGTGCTCGGGATGGAGTTCCGGTGAACCTGATCGGTGGCGAAGCCCGCCCCACACCGTCGGGCCTTCGGCCCACCCTGCCGGACTGGGCCGCGGTGTCCCCCGACCGCCTGGCGCACATCGAGCGGGTGGCGGGGGTGGTCGCCCACTGGGCGGCGGAGATGGGGGTGCCCGACAGCGAGCGGAACCGCTGGTTGCGCGCGGTCTGGCTGCACGACGCCCTCCGCGACGCCCCGGACGAGGAACTCGAGCGCTGGGCCCCCACCACCCTCGGCACGGCGGAACTGCGCCACGGCCCGGCGAGCGCCGCCCGCGCGAAGGCGGACGGGGAGACCGATCGCGGCGTGCTGGACGCGGTGCGCTATCACAGCGTGGGCCTGGCCGAGTGGGACATGGTGGGGCGGGTGCTGTACTGCGCGGACTTCCTCGAGCCGGGGCGGAGCCACCTGCAGGCGGAGCGCGCCGCGCTCGCCGCCCGCTTTCCCACCGACCCCGGCGGGGTGCTGCGCGAAGTCGCCCGCCTGCGCCTGGGTCGCTCCATCCAGCAGGGCTGGCCCCTCCCCGATCCCACGGTCCGATTCTGGAACTCGCTCCTGCCGCGCGCCGCGGGCTGATCGCCGGCGGCTGCCTGCTGGCCCTCGTCGGGCTGGGGCTGCTGGTGCACGCCCTGCGGCGCGACCAGATCGAGGGTCACGCCTTTGCCATTCCCTCCTCCAGCGACCACGCGCTCCAGGTCGAAGTGCTGAACGGCAGCGGCCGCACCGGGCTCGCACGCCTCGGCGCGCGGCACCTGCGCCGGCAGGGGATGGACGTGGTGCTCTTCGGCAACGCGGTGGGCGAACGGGTGGACACCACCCGCGTCATCCTGCGGCGGGGGGCCCGGGACGCCACCGAGCGGGTGCGTGGCGCCCTGGGGGTGGGCCGGATCGAGGTCGCCACCGATACCCTGCGACGGGTGGACGTCACCGTGCTTCTGGGACCGGACTTCCAGCCGGATCTGGCGCAGCGGCCATGAGGTGGCGGCCCGCCACCGCAACCAGGTCGGCGGAGAGATAGGGCTTCGGCAGGAAGCCCTGGATCGGCTGTCCGTTGCAGTGCTGCGCCGCCTCCTCCTCGCTGTACCCGCTGGTGATGACGACCCGCAGGTCCGGCACCAGCTTCCGCAGCTCCACCAGCGTGGCCGCGCCACTCAGTCCAGGCATCGTCAGGTCAAGGATCACGAGCCCCACCCCGACCGGTCCGCTGCGGATCAGCTCGAGGGCTGCCGCGCCGCTGCTCGCGGTGAGCACCCGGAACCCGGCACGCTGCAGGAACACCCGCATCAATCGAAGCACATGCTCCTCGTCGTCCACCAGCAGGACCGCACCTGACGGCGCGGCCGGGGCCGCTGGCGCCGGCTCGGTCGGCTGACGCGGCTCGGCAACGGGGAAGAGCACCCGGATCGCGGTCCGCCCGGGCGCGGCGTCGACCTGGAGCGTGCCCTTGTGCCGCCGCACGATTCCCTGGACCGCGGCGAGGCCCAGCCCCCGCCCGGCGAATCGGGTGGTGAAGAACGGCTCGAACATCCGCCGCGCCACCTCCGGAGTAATGCCCGCGCCGTCGTCCACCACCTCAAGGAAGAGGTAGCGGCCAGGCAGGGCCGCCTCGGGAAATCGAGTGCCGGCCAGGTAGTCGGGGTCGGCATCCACCTGGCCGGCGCGGACGGTCACCGTGCCGTGGCCGCCGGGCAGCGCCTCGCCCGCATTGGTCACCAGGTTCAGGAGCACCTGCCGCACCTGGTTGGGATCGGCTTCGATGGCGGGAAGCCCGTCGGCCAGCTCCAGCACCAGCCGCACGGCTGCCGGGACCGCCGCGTGGATCAGCCCCGAACTGTCCCGCACCACCGCGGCCAGGTCCACCGGGCCGAGGACGAACTGGCCCCGGCCGGCGTAGGCCAGCATCTGGGCCGTGAGTTCGGCGGCACGGTGCGTCGCCTGCTCCACCTCGTGCAGCGGCTCGAGCCCGGGGTGCTCCGGCGGCAGTGTCGTCCGGGCCAGGTGTGTGTTGCCCAGCACCAGGTTGAGCAGGTTGTTGAAATCATGCGCGATTCCACCGGCCAGTACCCCGAGACTCTCGAGCTTCTGGGCCTCGAGCAGGCGTTCCTGCAGTTCCTGGTCCAGGCGCTGGATCCGGCGCTGCTCCGAGACATCCTCGTAGATCGCCACCACGCCGAGGGCCCCGCCGTCCGGCCCCCGCAACGGCGCGGTCGAGACGCGCAGGTCCAGGTCGGTGCCGTCTCGCCTCCGGCCCAGGACCGGCCGGCCCTGGAGGGCGTTCCCCCGCAGCGCCTCGTCGAGGTAGCCGCGGAACTGGCCGTCCCCCCCCGGCGCGGCCAGCGGGAGGTCTCGGCCGGTGACCTCGGCGGCGGGGTAGCCGAAGAGCCGTTCCGCCGCAGGGTTCCAGGTGATGACCTCGCCGGCCGGATTGAGCGCCACGATGGGGAGCGGAGATGCCTCCACCAGGTCCCGCATCCGGCGATCCCCCGCGTGCACCAGCCCCTCCGCCCGCCGGCGGTCGGTGATGTCCCGGCAGAGGGCCATGATCGTGCCATCCGGCAGCAGGGCGGCGTTGATCTCGATCGGGACGATGGCGCCGTCCGGGTGCTGGTAGTCCACCTCGAGGTTCGCCACGCCTCCCCGCTCCACCGCCCGCTGCACCTCGGCCGCGTTCCGGGCGACGTCGAAGGGCGCGGTCCATTCGGTGACGGCCCGCCCGCGGATCGCCTCGAGCCCGGGCTGTCCGGTGAGGCGGACGTACTCCGCGTTGGCGTCCAACACGCGGCCCGCGGCGTCGACGATGACGTACCCGGTGCGAGTGATGTCCACGAGAGTGCGGTACTTCCCCTCGCTCTCGGCGAGGGCCGCCTCCGCCGCGCGGGCGCGGCTGGCCCGGCCCAGGATCGGGCGGAGCGCGAGCAGGGCGGCGACCACGAGGGCCAACACCGCAAAGGCCAGGATGCCCTCCGGCACGACGAGGAGCATGCGCCCGCCTCCGGCCCGGTGCGAAATGGGTCGGTGGTGTGCCGCACCAGGCGGCTGGTTATCTCAGGGGGGACCGCCTGCCCGGCCGGGGCCGGGAGCGCGGCTAGCTGGAAGTTAGCGGGCCCGGGGGAGAAAGCCCAGCACCAGGTCCATCACGTTGGTGCCCGTCATCCCGGTCCGAAACAGGTCGCCGGCCGCCGCGAGCGCGGCGTTGCTGGCGTGCCGGGCCAGATCCGCCGCCGGGTCCCGGCCCGCGGCCCGGACCCGGGACCAGGTGCCGCGGTCGGCAAAGCCTCCGGCGGCGTCGGTGGGGCCGTCCCGGCCGTCGGTTCCTGCGGCCAGCAGGGTGGGGGCGGGGTGCCGCCCGGGCTTCGCGGTGGCCAGTACCCCGGCCGCGGCGAGGGCCAGTTCCTGCGACCGGCCGCCCAGCCCGGCGTCGGGGGTCAGGGTCACGGTGGTCTCCCCGCCCAGACCCAAATCGTATCTTTATTCATCGTTCCGGCTTGCGCTCCCGCGACATTTGTGGCATCATAAGCCACCACTTCCGCCCCGAGGCGGCAGCCGACCTCAGCCGCCTCACCGGCCAATGCGCTGTCGAGGACCCGGGCTTCGAGGCCCGCAGCCTGGGCCCGGCGGCACGCCGCCTCCAGTGCCAGGCGGTTGCTGGCAATCAGGATGGTGCGGGTAGCGGCAAAGGCCGGCTCATCCGGCTTGGGTGTCTCGGGCAGGAGCCCACGCATGACCGCCGCGAGGTGTTCCCGCAGCTGGGCAGGAAGCTGATCCCACAATCCGGCGGAGCCCAGGGCTTCTCTCACCTCCGCCGCGCTGGACGCATCCGGAACGCAGGGACCCGAACCGATGGACCCCAAGTCGTCCCCGATTACGTCCGAGATTGTGAAATTTTTCACGTGCGCCGGATGGAGCGCCGCCGCGAGCCGGCCCCCGGCCCAGCGGGCGAATCGCTTGCGGATCCGGTTCATGGCCGTGATCTCGAGGCCGGAGCCGAGCAGGAGGCGGTACAGGGTCGTGAGATCGGCGGGGGCGATGCCCGCCACCGGGGCGCCGATCAGGCTGGTCGTGCCCCCGGAGAGCAGCACCCAGGCTTCGTGATCGGGACGCACGCGCTGGACGGCCAGCCCGAGGGCTTCGGCCGCCCCGAGTGATCCCATGCCCGGTTGTGGATGATCGCCGACGGCCACGGCCAGGGCCGGGTGGGGTGCGGCGGCCGGTTCGGGCACGACGAGGAGGCCGCCCGCGGGCTCCCGGCCGCGGGCCGCGAGCCACTCGACGGCGGCGACGGCCATCGGGTGGGCCGCCTTGCCGAGCGCGAGCAGGTGGATCGGATGGTCGAGGGAGGCGGCGTGCTGGTCCAGCGCCGTCCGCAGTGCCGGGCCGGGGGCCGCCGCGGTGACGGCGGCCCAATACAGCTCGGTGAGCAGGGCCCGAGGGTCCGCGGGCAGGGAGTCGCTGGACATGGGGTCGGATCCGGAGGTCGTGGGGTGCGGTGGCGCGGTATGAACATACAGCCCCCCGCAAGCATTCGCGCGGACGCCCAGAGCGTCCGGTTCGTCGTGTCTTCAGCGCAGAGGATGACGCCATGCCTGGCCGCAACTTCCTGTTCGTCCCTGGTCCCACCAACACGCCCGACCGCATCCTCCGGGCGATGCACGTGCCGATGGAGGACCACCGGTCTTCCTCGTTCCCCGAGCTGACCCTGCCGATCTTCCGGGACCTCAAGCGGGTGTTCCAGACCCAGACCGGGACCCCGTTCGTGTTCCCCGGCACCGGCACCGGCGGCTGGGAGTCGGCGCTGGTGAACACCCTGTCGCCGGGCGACAAGGTCCCCACCTTCCGCTACGGCCAGTTCAGCCACCTCTGGATCGACATGATGCAGCGGCTGGGGCTGGACGTGACCGTGGTGGACGTCGAGTGGGGCGAAGGGGCGCCACCGGACCAGCTGCAGGAGCTGCTGACAAAGGACGCGGCGCACGCCTACAAGGCGGTCTGCATCGTGCACAACGAGACCGCCACCGGGGTCACCAGCGACATCGGCGCGGTGCGGCAGGCGATCGACGCCGCGAAGCACCCCGCGCTGCTCTTCGTGGACAGTGTCTCGGGCCTGGCCAGCATCGACTTCCGGATGGACGAGTGGAAGGTGGACATTGCGATCACCGGCTCGCAGAAGGGCTTCATGCTCCCCGCCGGCGCCGGGATTGTCTGCGTGAGCCCGCGGGCGCTGGAGGCGGGGAAGACCGCGAAGCTCCCGCGCTGCTACTGGAGCTACGAGGACATGGTCAAGGCGAACGCGACCGGCTACTTCCCCTACACCCCGTCGATCCCGATGCTCTACGGGCTGCGCGAGGCGCTCACAATGCTGCTGGAGGAGGGCATGCCGAACGTCTTTGCCCGCCACCACCGGCTGGCCGAAGGGTGCCGCCGCGCGGTCGCGGCGTGGGGGCTCACCCTCTGCGCCAGGGCACCGAAGTGGCACTCCGACACGGTGAGCGCCATCATGGTGCCGGCCGGCTTCAACGGCGCCGACGTCATTGACGTGGCCTACCGGCGGTACAACTTCGCGCTGGGCGCGGGGCTCAACAAGGTGGCGGGGAAGCTGTTCCGGATCGGCCACCTGGGCGACCTCAACGAGATCACCCTGCTCGCCGGGATCGGCGGGGCGGAGATGGCCATGCGCGACGTCGGCATCAAGGTGGAGTTCGGGACCGGCGTCGCCGCGGCGCAGCAGTACTGGCGCGAGACCCAGGCGCCGCTGCCGGCCAGGAAGGTTCCGCCGCCGGCGGAGGCCGTGGCCGCCAAGCGGCCCGCGGGGGTCGCGTGAGTCATACCCGTTACGAGCCGGCCCGCCCCCGGCTGCAGCGGAGCGAACTGGCCGTGCCGGGGTCCAACCCCGCGATGTTCGAGAAGGCGCTGGGGTCCGCCGCCGACTACATCTTCCTCGACCTCGAGGACGCGGTGGCACCGGCGGACAAGGAGCAGGCGCGGCGCAACGTCATCGAGGGGCTCAACCAGTACGACTGGCGGGGGCAGGGGAAGACCATCTGCGTCCGGGTGAACGGCATCGACACCCACTACTTCTACCGCGACATGGTGGACGTGATCGAGCAGGCGGGGCACCGGCTGGACGTCGTGCTGGTGCCCAAGGTCGGGGTGGCGGCGGACGTCTACCTCACCGACGCGCTGCTGACCCAGATCGAGGCCGCCAGGAAGATCCCGCACCGGATCGGGATCGATGTGCTGATCGAGACCGCCCTCGGCATGGCCAACGTGGAGGAGATCGCCCGGAGCTCGACGCGGCTGGAGGCGATGCACTTCGGGGTGGCGGATTACGCCGCCAGCATGCGGGCCCGCACGGTGAGCATCGGCGGGCTCAACCCCGACTACCCCGGGGACCAGTGGCACGCCAGCCTCACCCGGATGATCGTGGCCTGCCGGGCCCATGGGCTGCGGCCGATCGACGGCCCGTTCGGGGATTTCAAGGACCCGGAGGGGTACCTGCTGGCCGCCCGGCGGGGCGCGGCGCTCGGCATCGAGGGGAAGTGGGCCATCCACCCCTCGCAGATCGAGCTCGCGAACCAGGTGTACTCGCCGCCCGCGGCCGAGGTGGCCCGCGCCCGGCGGATCCTCGAGGCGCTGGAGCAGGCCGCGAAGGAAGGGAAGGGGGCCGCCCAGCTCGACGGCAGGATGATCGACGCCGCCAGCGCGCGGATGGCCAATGTGGTGGTGGAAATGGCCGCGGCGATTCAGGCCCGCGGCTGAGCCGACTACCGGAGAACTCACGTGGACATCCACGAATACCAGGCCAAGGAACTGCTCGCTAACTTCGGCGTGGCCGTCCCCCGGGGGGGCGTTGCCTACAGCGCGGAGCAGGCCGTCTATCGCGCCGCCGAGATCGGCGGCGCCCGCTGGGCGGTCAAGGCCCAGATCCACTCCGGCGCGCGGGGCAAGGCCGGGGGCATCAAGCTCTGCACCACCGAGGACGAGGTGCGGCGGGCGGCCACCGCGCTCCTGGGCAAGCGGCTGGTGACCCACCAGACCGGGCCCGAGGGCAAGGTGGTGCACCGGCTGTACGTCGAGGCTGCGGTCCCGATCGAGCGGGAGCTGTACCTCGGTTTCGTGCTGGACCGGAAGACCGAGCGGATCATGCTGGTGGCCCACCCGCACGGCGGGATGGAGATCGAGGAGATCGCCCAGACCGAGCCGGAGACCATCCTGCGCCAGGTCATGGAGCCGGCGGTGGGGATGCAGGCCTTCCAGGCGCGGGAGATCGCCTTCGGGCTGGGGCTCCCGGCCGGGACCATCAACCGGATGGTGACCACCCTCATGGGTTGCCACCGCGCCTTCCGCGACCTCGACGCGACGATGGTGGAGATCAACCCCCTGGTCCTCACCACGGACGGGCAGGTGCTCGCGCTGGACGCCAAGATGTCGTTCGACGACAACGCGCTGGTCCGCCGTCCCAACGTGAGTGAGCTGCGGGATCACGCGGAGGAGGACCCCCGCGAGGCCCAGGCCGCCGAGCATGGCCTCAATTACGTGGCGCTGGACGGCGAGATCGGCTGCATCGTGAACGGCGCCGGCCTCGCCATGGCGACGATGGACCTCATCAAGCACGCCGGCGGCGAGCCCGCGAACTTCCTCGACGTGGGCGGCGGCGCCTCGCCGGAGAAGGTGACGAACGCCTTCCGCCTCGTGCTCGGCGACCCGAAGGTGAAGGTCATCCTCGTCAACATCTTCGC
>JANRJZ010000280.1:0-20397 GCA_033763675.1 Gemmatimonadota bacterium | reverse complement strand
GCGCCTCGCCGCACTGTTCCAGCTGCAGGTCCATGTTCTCCTTGATCAGGTGCAGGGGCACGTGGCCCGGGCCCTCGATCATGGTCTGCACATCGTGTTTCCAGGCGATGTCGGTGAGCTCACCGAGGGTCTTGAGCTCGGCGAACTGGGCCGCATCGTTGGCGTCGGCGATGGAGCCGGGGCGGAGCCCGTCCCCCAGCGAGAACGAGACGTCGTACGCCCGCATGATCTCGCAGATCTCGCGGAACCGGGTATAGAGGAAGTTCTCCTGGTGGTGGGCCAGGCACCACTTGGCGATGATGGAGCCGCCCCGGGACACGATCCCCGTCATCCGCTCGGCGGTGAGCGGGATGTAGCGCAGCAGCACGCCGGCGTGCACCGTGAAGTAGTCCACCCCCTGCTCCGCCTGCTCGATCAGCGTGTCCCGGTACACCTCCCAGGTGAGGTCCTCGGCCACGCCTCCCACCTTTTCCAGCGCCTGGTAGATCGGCACCGTGCCGATGGGCACCGCGCTGTTCCGGATGATCCACTGCCGGGTGGCGTGGATGTTCTTGCCGGTGGAGAGGTCCATCACCGTGTCGGCGCCCCAGAGGGTGGCCCAGCGCAGCTTGGCCACCTCCTCCTCGATGGAGCTGGTCACCGCCGAGTTGCCGATGTTGGCGTTGATCTTCACGTGGAAGCCGCGCCCGATGATCATCGGCTCGAGTTCCGGGTGGTTGATGTTGGCCGGGATGATGGCGCGGCCCCGGGCCACCTCGCTCCGCACGAACTCCGGCGTCATCCCCTCCCGGAGCGCCACGAACTCCATCTCGGGGGTGATCTCCCCCCGGCGGGCGTAGTGGAGCTGGGTGACGCCGCCGGTGACGCG
Organism: Gemmatimonadota bacterium; assembly: GCA_033763675.1. Lineage (GTDB taxonomy): Bacteria > Gemmatimonadota > Gemmatimonadetes > Gemmatimonadales > GWC2-71-9 > JADJOM01. The sequence goes on along the minus strand of JANRJZ010000280.1, from coordinate 19,529 downwards.
GAGGGGGGTGCGGAGGAGGGTGTCGGGAACGGCGGCGGTTGGGCGATTGGGCGAATCGGCGATTAGGCGATTGGGCGATTGGGCGATTGGAGTCTCAATCCCGCCATCCGCACCTGTGGCCGGCCCTGCCGACGCCCCACTAATCGCCCAATCGCCTAATCGCCTAATCGCCTCCACCCCCCGTGCCCGAATCCACTCCCCCCGGACATCCGGCAGTCCCTGCCGCACGTCGTATCCCTGCGGGCCACTTGTGTCGTAAACCGACAGCGATGGCGCCCCGCCTGACAGGCGGATTTCGCGCACCGGCACCCGGATGTCGCGTGAGCCCGCGAGGTATCGCTTTTCTGAGTGGGGAAATGCCGCGGCGGGATCGTGGGATGTCGCGGTCGGGCCCGAGGGGGATGTCGAGGGCATGGCGCTGCTCCTTCAGAGGGAGAAAGGAGCCGCGGCGAGCCGCGCTCCCTTCGCCGGTGTGAGCCGGATCAGGTTCCAAGGGTGTTTCTCAACCTGGTCGGCGGGGTCAGATCCTGCCCTGGCCCCGTGACGCAGATACCCCTGGCGGTCACCGGAATCGTAATCCCGGGCCCCCCGGGGTCAATGGCACGCCTGATGCTATTGAAATGGGCGTGAGGACAGCGGAACCCTGACCCAGTGTCAGGCGTTCAGACACCAGACACCGGCCGCCCCCACCCTTCGGGGGCACCAGCCGGGCTGAGAAGCCAGGGGCAGCGCAGGCGTTGCTCATCTGGGAGGAATAACGGGTTGATGCTGAAGCAACATCGTGGCAACAACGCTACCTGTGTGATCCGGCTCAATGGCCGGGGGGTCGCGTGCAACCCGGAGTGGACGCGGAGAGGCTGAGGACGGCGCCAGGCGCCAGTGACCAGCCCCCGCGTCCCGAGTGGATGCGGGGGTTTTTCGTTCGGAGTCGTTCGGGGGGGACCAGCGGTGGGGGGGGCAGGATGACACGGGCATTGACGATAGCGATGGCGGCGCTGGCAGCCACGGTGGGCGCGAGCCGCCCGGTGAGCGAGGCCGGCGCCACGACGACGGCCCCGGCGGTGCGCGAGGTGGCGGACCGCTCCCTCCGCGACGTGGCGGTGGCGGTCTACGACTCCGCCGACCCGGTCATCTACTACAACCCCGACCTCATGGCGCGGTTCAGCCCCGAGCTGCGCGCCTTCTTCATGGCCCACGAGTACGCCCACATCGCCCTCAAGCACCGCCGCTCCGGCGCGCTGGGCGGCGAGCCGGGCACCTTCTACCGTTCGCTGCAGGCCAAGGAACTCGAGGCCGACTGCCACGCCGCCCAGGCCCTGGGCCCGGACGGGCGCGCCATCGCGCTCGCGGCGGCGGGGTTCTTTGCCGGGCTGGGATCGGCGCGCAACGACCTGGAGCATCCCTCCGGCAGCGCCCGGGCCGCGAAGATCCTCTCCTGCCTGCCGCTTCAATTGACGGAAGGGCCCGGCGCTCCGAGCGTTTCCCGGAGCCGCTGAAGCAGCTGGCCGCTGGTGAAGGGCTTCTGCAGGAAGCTGCGCTCGCCCTGCTGCAGGTGGCGTGAGCCGAGGGCGCTGGCGGCGTAGCCCGACATGAAGAGGCAGCGGAGGCCCGGGCGTTCTGCCACGAGGATCTCCGCCAGCCGGGGCCCGCTCAGCCCCGGCATCACCACGTCGGTCAGCAGGAGGTGGATGACACCCTCCCTGGCCTCCGCCAGCTCCAGCGCAATTTCCCCGTTGGGAGCGGACAGCACCGTGTAGCCGTGCTGCTCCAGCACCCGCCGGGTCAGGTTCCGCACCGCCTCCTCGTCCTCCACCAGCAGGACCGTCTCCGATCCGCGCCCGTCGGCGTCGGCGGGCGTCGTCACCGGCACCGGGTCCTCCGCCCGCACCTGCGGCAGGTCGATCTCGAACGTGGTGCCCTCCCCCAGGGCGCTGGTCACGCTGATGCTGCCGCCGCTCTGCTGCACCACGCCGTATGCGGTGGCCAGCCCCAGCCCGGTTCCCTTGCCCACTTCCTTGGTGGTGAAGAAGGGCTCGAACAGCCGCCGCCGCACCTCCTCGGTCATGCCGACGCCGGTATCCTGGACCCGGAGCCGCACCCCGGGGCCGCCAGGGAGCAGGACGTTGCCGGTCTCGATGGTGAGCCGGCCGCCGTCGGGCATGGCGTCGCGGGCGTTCACCGCGAGGTTGATCAGCACCTGCTCCATCTGCACCGGGTCGGCGCGCACCTGCCCCAGGTCCGGGGCCAGCCGGGTCACCAGGATCACGTCCTCGCCGATGGTGCGGCGGAGCATCCGGCTGATGCCGCTCACCACCACGTTGAGGTCCAGCACCCGGGGCTCGAGCACCTGCTTGCGGCTGAACGCCAGCAGCTGCTGGGTGAGGGCGGCGGCGCGGGTGGCCGCGGCCTTGATCTCCTCCAGGTCGCCGTACCGCGGATCGCCGGGCGGGAGCGCCTGCAGCACCAGGTCGGCGTGGCCCAGCACCTAGGTAAGCAGGTTGTTGAAGTCGTGGGCCACCCCGCCGGCCAGCCGTCCCACCGCCTCCATCTTGGCCGCCTGCCGCAGCTGGTCCTCGCTGCGCCGGAGCGCCTCGCGGGCCTCGCGCAGGCTGCTCACGTCCAGCATGGCGCCGATCACGCGCCGCACCTCGCCGTCCGGCCCCCGCTCGATCCAGGCCCGGTCCAGCACCCAGGCGTAGCTGCCATCCTTGCGGCGGAAGCGGTACTCCTCGCGCCAGATCGTGGCGCCGGTGGCCAGCGCCGACTCGTAGCTCTCCCGGACCTCGTCCCGCTCGTCGGGGTGGAGCAGCGCCTGCCAGTCGTCCGCCACGAAGCGGATCTCGCCCGGCTGGTAGCCCAGGATGATGGTGATGTTCTCGCTCCACCACTCCCGGCCGGTGACCGGGTCCCAGTCGTACACGATGTCGCTGGTGGTGAGCGCCAGCACCCGGAACCGCTCCTCGCTCCGGCGCACCACCTCCTCGGCCCGCTTGCGCTCGATGGCGAACGCCACCTGGCCGGCCACGAAGCTCAGCAGCGCCTGGTCACGCTCGGTGTAGTGGCTGCCCCGCTCGTTGGTGTTGATGGCGAGCACCCCGATGGTGCGGTCCCCCACCGTGAGCGGCGCCCCCATCCAGTCCACCGGCACCAGGCCGATCAGCGTGGCCTCCGCCGGCGACGGGATGCCGGTGCGGATCGCCTCCTGGTAGCGGAGCGGCTGCCCCTGCCGCAGCACCCAGTCGGTGAAGCTCCGGCCCCGCACCCGCGCGCACTGGGGCGGCTCCCGCTCGTCCACCCAGTAGGGGAAGCTGATCAGGGCTTCCTCGTCGTCCAGCAGCGCGACGTAGCAGTTGCGGGCCGGCATGAGGCCGGCGACGATCCCGTGCAGCGCCCGGTACAGCTCGTCCAGGTCGCCGGAGCGGAGCGCCGCCTGCGACACCCGGTAGAGCGCCCCCTGCAGCTGCTCCGCCCGCTTCCGCTCCGAGATGTCCTGCAGCGCCTCGATCGAGCCGGCGAACTTTCCCTCCGCGTCCCGCAGCGGCCAGCTGTGGATGAGCACGTCGATCCGGGTGCCGTCCTTCCGCTCCCGCACCGTCTCCAGCCCCGCGAACGGCTCACTCCGCTCCGCGACCAGCTGGCGGTACTCCTCGCCCCGCTCCGGCGGGATGCCCGGCATGGGCTGGCCCAGCACCTCGTCCGCGCGCCAGCCGAAGAGCCGCTCGGCGGCACTGCTCCAGAGCGTCAGCCGGCCGGCGCGGTCGAGCCTGGTGATGGCAAGCGGCGATGCGGCGAGCAGCGCCTGGTACTGGTCGTCGGCCATCTGCTCCTGGGCGTAGGCCTGGAGCCGTTCCATGGCGCTGGCGGCCAGCAGCAGGCCGGTGGCGCCGGCCGCCAGGTGCAGCAGGCCGTAGAACATCTCCAGCTGGATCCCGCTGAGGAGCCGGACCTCCTGGGCCAGTCCCATCACGCTGAGGCCGTAGATGGCGAGCGCCACGAGGGTGGCGCCCCGGGCGCCGAAGCGGAGCGCGGCCCAGGCCAGCAGCGGGAAGCTGAGCAGGGCGTAGAGCGGGGTGATGGCGTCGGTGAACACGGCGGCGGCGCCCAGGCCGAGGCCGAGGCCCACGATCTCAAGCCAGGAGCCGCGGGGGCGCTGCGAGGGGCGGGGGCCGAGCCAGGCGTAGAGCGGCGCGGCCACCACGACCGTGGCGGAGGTGGCGGCGAAGAAGATCGAGCCACAGTAGAGCAGCGCCTGCTGCTGGCCGGCGTCATCCCAGAGCACCGTCCCGCCTAGCGACACCAGGCTCGCGAGCAGCGGCCCCGCGATTGATCCGAAGACCAGGAAATACACCACGTCCCGCAGCGACTCGAAGGTGGGCGCGTGGGTGCGGCCCCGGTGGGCCAGCCAGGCCGGGAGCAGGGCGCCGCCGGTGGTGGCGGCCGCGAAGCCGAGGGCGGAGAGCGTCGGCGTGCCGGCGCCGATGTTATAGAGGAGGGCGCCGAGCAGGACGCCGGGCCAGGCGGCCGGGCCCAGCAGGTAGAGCCCCGCCAGTGCCACCCCGGCCGGCAGGGCGAGCGGCGGCACCTGAATGCCTTTGACGCGGAGCAGGGCCACGAGGGCGCAGCCCAGGTAGACCAGGCCGGCGAGCGCCAGCAGCTGGAGCGCATACCAGAACGGGGACCGGGCCGGTACCACCAGGGCCGTGGTCTTCATGGGTGGCCTGGGGTCAGGCGGGCGTGGGCGCCGCCGCGCCAGGCACGGCGACCCGCTGGTAGGTCCACAGCCGCATCATCCCGGTGAAGGCCTCCGTCATGGCCGGATCGAAATCCACGCCGGCCCGCTCCTCGAGGTAGGCGATCGCCACCTCGGTAGGCCAGGCGTCGCGGTAGGGCCGCGCGGTGCAGAGCGCATCGAAGACGTCGCAGACGTGCACCAGCCGGCTGGCGAAGTGGGTGTCCCGGGGATAGCGGAACCGCGGGTAGCCGCCCTGGCCGTTGAGCATGATATGGTGCTCGTAGGCCACGGTGGCCGCGAGGTCGAGCGACTTCTCCCGGGCGATGATCAGGCGGGCGCCGTCGATCGGGTGCCGCCGGAGGACGCCCAGCTCCTGCTCGGTGAGCGCCCCCTTCTTGGTGAGGATGTCCTTCGGCACCCGGACCTTGCCCAGGTCGTGCAGCAGTCCCGCCACCCCGAACTCCCGCACGTCCTTGGCCGCGAGCCCCAGGTACTCGGCCAGCGCCATGGCCAGCACCGAGACATTGGTGGCGTGGGTGGTGGTGTACTGGTCATAGGTCTTGAGCGAAAGCAGCGGCATGAGCATCCGGCTCTGGCTGTGCATCGCGAGGGAGAGGGAGCGCACCACGGCGTTCGCCTCCGCCAGCGGCAGGGTCTCCGCCTGCTCCACCTCGGCGTGGATCCAGCCCACCGTCTCGATCTCGTCGTCCAGGGTGTAGGGGACGGCGGTGCTCTCGGCGGTCTCCACCAGGATGTCCGCCGTCGCCCCCCGCAGGCTCACCGCCCCGAACCGGATGCTGGGCCGGCGCAGCTGCCGGGCCTCGCTGGTGTCCTCCTCCCCGGTGGCCACCTTCTTCTGCACCTCGGCGAGGAAGTCCGAGAGGTCCTCCCGGGTGGCCTCGCGGTCAAACTCCACCCGCTGGACCCCGGCCCGCGACAGCCGCCGGGCCCAGTCCCAGGCCTTGAAGTCCCGCAGCGCCTGCTGCCGGTACAGCACCTCCTCCTCGAGGAAGGAGAAGTGGGGTGCGGGATCGTGCTGCTGCAGCGCCGTGAGCTGCTCCCAGGCCTGGTCCACCGCCCGCTCCCGCGCCGGGTGACCCTCGCGGTAGAGCGTGGTGGCGGAGAGCGCCTGCCCCAGCGAGGTGAGGAAGCGGACCGGATCGCTCATGCCTGCTGTTCCTCCGTGACGCCCGCCGCCGCGCGCCGGACCTGGGGATCGTTGCTCTCCTCCGCCAGCCGCAGCACCGTCTGCGCGGTGACGTCCTGCTTGAAGCCGCGCGCCAGCGCGGCCACCACCGCCAGCAGCTCCGGCGTCTTGGGCAGCAGCCGGCGGCGGCGGAACCACCCCGGCTTGGTCAGGGCGTGCTGCACCAGCCAGTCGCGGGTGGCGGCGGTGCGGATCGTGCCAAGCACCCGGATGGCGAGGGCGTGGATTTCCGCCGGGACGCGACGGTCGTTGAGCAGCGCCATCAGCCGGGCCACCGCGGAGGTGGGGCAGCCAACCAGCGCCGCGCTCATCCCCAGCCGCACGTTGGCCAGGTCGTCGTCGCCGAGGGAGATGATGATCCCCTCGTCCCGCTGGGCCGGGATCCGGAGCATCAGCTTGATGGCCTCGCGCCGCACCCGGGCGTCATCGTTGCCGGCGTAGGGCGCCGCGTTGAAGTCGGCGGGGATCTCGGGCAGGCTGCCCAGCAGCGCGAGCAGGTTGCGCTGCACGTACCAGGGGGCCCCCTCCATCCGCTCCACCAGCATCGGCCCGATGGCCGGGCCCAGCCGCCCCAGCCGGGTGAGCAGCCGCCGGCGCAGGGTGCGGTTGTCCGCGACTTCGAGGCTCTCCAGCATCGGCTCCGCCGCCGCCATTCCCATCCGCTCCAGCAGCAGCTCCACCACCTCGGTGTCGCGGGGCTCGTTGGCCAGCATGATCCGCATGTTTTCCGGCGTGGCGAGGTGGGTCCAGAAGTGCTCCTGGATGTCCTCCGCCACGGCGGGGTCCTCGACCATGCGCGCCACGTCCCCGGCCCGCCCTTCCCGCACCACTTCCTCGAGCGCGGTCCAGACGGCGTCGCCCACGGTGTCGGTCTCGAGCGCCATCTCCACCAGCCGGATGGCCTCGGCGCTGTGGTCCACCCCCTGCGGCGTCACGCCGGCGGGATGGCGGGAGAGCCGTTCCAGCACCCGGGTATAGGGGGCGGGGTTGGGATCGTCCAGGGTCCACTTGTCCACCAGCTGCCGCACCGACTCCCGCAACGCCAGGTCCGACTCCTCGCGGATCAGCTGGTGCCCCTTTTCCGCCTGGAACGCCAGCTTGGTGAGGAGCCGCACCATGGCCTGCGGCAGGACCGTCGCGCTGGCGTCGGAGACGGCGCGGAGGAGGGTGAGCACGGCGCCCGCGGGGAGCACCATCGCGGCGTCCACCACCAGGCGGCGGCGCTGGGCCAGGTCGGCACCGAGGGTGGCGAGCTCCCGGAGTGCCTCCGGGGAGACGTGGTTGAGCAATTGGCCCAGGCGGTCCTTGATGACCTCCGCCTCCTGGCCGTGGGAGCGGCGCAGCTCCCGGGAGAGGCCGAGGAGGTAGTCCACCACCTTCTTGGCGTGCGCCGGGTCCTTCATCCGCTCGTTGAGCGCCTGGGCGATCGCCCGGGGATCGGTGATCAGCTCCGGCGCCCCCTCGCGCGCCACCGTCATCGCCGCCAGCCCGATCCAGAGCCGGCTGGCCGCGCTCTCCGCCGGGGTCGCCTGTTCGCCCATCCGGCTTTCCCCCTCGGCCAGCTCCAGCCGGTCGTAGGCGGGGGGGATGAAGCGGATATGCTCCCAGCGGGTGTCGTACTCGGTGAGGTCCGCCCCGATGGGCTTGCTGCGGTAGTCGGTGCTCAGGACCTGCAGCATCTCCTCGACTTCCTGCCGCTCCGCGCCGTTGAAGATCTTGATGGCGCCGAGCTGGTGGCGGTGCAGCCGCTGGGCCAGCTCCCGGAGCACCGGGTTGTCGGGGTCGGTGGCCAGCCCCTCGACCAGGAGCTGCCCGCGGGCTACCCCCAGCAGCAGGAAGGGACGATTGACCAGCACCAGCCGGAGATGGCTGGCGAGCGCGTCGAAGGCCGACTTGAGCAGCGGGTGCCCGGGGGGATACACGGTGCACTTGTGCAGCCCGATCCCCAGCAGCGGGAGGAAAACGGCGATGTCCCGCGGCAGAGCCGCACGTTCCTGGGCAGCGGAGGCGCTGGGTAGGTCGGCCACAGCACTCGTTGGGGGGAGGACCCTCTAAGGTAAGGCGGTCAGGCGGTAGGGCGGTAGGGCGGGCGGGCTCGACGGCTCGGCCGGGGGATCCCTCGCTACGCTCGGGATGACCGCCCCGGAGGGGCGGTCACTTCGCCCGATCGATGTACTCCCCGGTGAGCGGATTGACCCGGACCTTCTCGCCGGTCTGGATGAACTCGGGGACGTTGATGGTTACCCCGTTGTCCAGCTTGGCGGGCTTGAACGACGAGCTCTTGGTCGCGGTCTTCATCATGGGATTGGTCTCCACCACCTCGAGGACCATCGCGTTGGGCAGCTGGATCCCGATGGGGCGGCCGTTGAAGTACTCGGCCACGATCTTCATCCCGGGCGCCACCCACGGCGCCGCATCGCCGAGGTCTTCCTCGCTCATCTCGAGCTGGTCGAAGTTCTCGGTGTTCATGAAGTGGTAGCTGTCGCCGCCGGCGTACAGGAACTCGAGGTTGTGGGTCTCGAGGTCGGCGACTTCCACGGTGTCGGTGGACCGGAAGCGGTGCTCGAACTGGGTCCCGGTGCGGAGCTTCCGCAGCTTGGCCTGGACCATCGCCCGGAGGTTGCCGGGAGTGTGGTGGTGGAACTCCAGCACGCGGACCGGCTCTCCCTCGAACAGGAGACACATACCCTTCCGCATTTCGCTCGCAATGATACCCATGATCCCAGCCCTGCCGATGGTGGAGATTGGAGGGGACAGCAAAGGGCCAAGGCGTGCCTTGGCCCCACGGGACCCCCTGTAGCCGGCACAAGAATAGAGGAAGGCCCGGGCTGGCGGTAGGGGGCCCCGACGATAGATTGGAACTGCTTCTCCCACCGAGGCTTAGATGAGCACCCGCCGGGCCTTCCTCTCCGGGGCGCTGGCCGCCGCCGCCGTGCCCGCCTTCCGCCCCGACGCCCTGCGCCGGGTGCTCGAGCTCGGGCCGGAGCCGGGCCGCCCCGATGACGAGGACTACTGGGCCGAGATCCAGCGCGCCTTCGACTGTGACCGGACGCTGGTGAACCTCAACAACGGCGGGGTGAGTCCCACCCCCACCCACGTGCTGGACCAGATGATCCGGGACCTCCGGTTCTCCAACGAGCTGCCGGTGATCCACATGTGGCAGACGCTGGAGCCGCGGATCGATAGCGTGCGGCGGGAACTGGCGGCGGAGTTCGGCTGCGACCCGGAGGAGATGGCCATCACCCGGAACGCCTCCGAGGCCAACGAGACCATGATCTTCGGGCTGGACCTCAAGCCCGGCGACGAGGTCATCGCCACCAACCAGAACTACGGCCGGATGCTCACCGCCTGGGAGCAGCGGGTGCGGCGCGACGGCATCGTGCTCAAGCAGATCTCCTTCAAGCTGCCGCCCCCCTCGCCGCAGTACATCCTGGACCAGTTCAAGGCGGCGGTGACGCCGCGGACCCGGGTCATCGAGGTCACCCACATCACCAACCTCTCCGGCCAGATCATGCCGGTGGCGGAGCTGGTGACCTGGGCCCGCGCGCGGGGCATCGAGGTGTTCGTGGACGGGGCGCACGCCTTTGCCCACTTCCCCTTCACCCGCGACGACCTGGGCGTGGACTACTACGGCACCAGCCTGCACAAGTGGCTGCTGGCGCCGATCGGCACCGGGTTCCTCTACGTGCGGAAGAACCGGCAGCGGCAGCTCTGGCCGCTGATGGCGGCCGCCGCCAGCCAGGACGAGGACATCCGGAAATACGAGGAGATCGGCACCCATCCGGCGGCGAACCACAACGCGATCAGCGTGGCGCTGGCCTTCCACCAGGCCATCGGCGGGGCGCGGAAGGTGGCCCGGCTGCGCTACCTGCGGGACCGCTGGGCCAAACGGGTAAGCCGGGACAGCGACCGCTGCCGCCTCCTCACCCCGCTCGATAGCCCGCACACCGCGGGGATCGGACTGGTCGACGTGGCAGGGATGGACCCGAACCAGCTGGTCTCGTGGTTGATGGCCAAGCACCGGATCGTGGTGACGCCGATCGTGCACGCCGAGTTCACCGGCATCCGGGTGACGCCCAACGTCTACACCACGGTGCGGGAGGTGGACCTGTTCGCGGAGAAGCTGCTGCAGGCCGCCCGCGAGGGGATCAGTTGATCCGACCGCCGCTCTTCGTGGACGCCCGCGGGGACCTGCTGGCGTTCGCCAGCGCGGCGGAGCTGCTGCGCACCGCCACTCCCGAGGCCATCCGGGCCGGGAACTATCCCATCATCTATGACGCCGACGGGCGGCTGCTCCGGCTCACGGTCCGGATCGAGGAGTACAAGCTGCTGGGGCTGATTCCCAAGGTACGGGACAGGGTGGAGCTGGCCAGCACCGAGCATGTCCCCACCCACGAGGTGGCGCTCCGGGCGCTGCTGCTCCGATTCGTTTCCCCCCCCGGCGCGACGCCGGATCCCGTCACCGCCAACCCGCTCGCAGGGCTGGTGCGGAGCTGACGCCGCGCCCGTGACCCGCCGCCGCCTCATGCTCCTCGCCGCGCTGGTCGTCGTGCTGCTGCTCGCCGTGGCGTGGGCGGTGCGGCACCCCTCGCACGACCGGAACTGGGCGGTGGAGCAGTCCATCGTCCCCCGGGCCGAGTTCGACGGGACCCGGGTGACGATCCGCGGGGTGCGGAACTTCCGCTGGACCGGGGCAACCACCCATACCCCGGCGTGGGAGGATCGGAGCTACGACCTCGACCGGCTGGCCACCGCCTGGTACGTCCTGGTCCCCTTCTCCGAGAAGTTCCGCGGGCCGGCCCACGCCTTCGTGAGCTTCGGCTTCGACGATGGCCGCTACCTGGCCATCTCGGTCGAGGCACGGCGGGAAGCGGGGGAAACGTACGGGGTGGTGGCGGGGATGTTCCGCCGCTACGAGCTGATCTACGTCGTGGGAGACGAGCAGGACCTGATCGGCCGGCGGGCGGTGTTCGACGACGACGAGGTGTTCCTCTACCCGGTGCGCGCCTCCCGCGAGGCGATCCGGGCGGTGTTCATCGCGATGCTGGAGCGGGCCAACCAGCTGCACCAGCGGCCGGAGTTCTACAATACCCTCACCAACAACTGCACCCTCAACCTGGTGCGGCAGGTGAACCAGCTCTCCCCGGGGCTCATTCCCACCGCGAGCTGGCGCATCGTCCTGCCGGGCTACAGCGACGCGGTGGTGCACCGCCTCGGGCTGATCGACTCGACCGGCAGCGTCGCCGAGGTCCGGGCCCGGTTCCGCATCAACGAGCGGGCCGCCGCCGCCCTCGGCAACCCCGACTTCTCCCGGCTCATCCGCGAGTAATGGCCTCCATCTACGACCTGAAGCCCCGCTTCCAGGCGCTGCTCCGGCCGCTCACCCGGTGGCTCGCCGGCGCCGGGGTCACCGCCAACCAGGTGACGGTGTTCGCCGCGCTGCTCTCCGCTGCCGCGGGGGTGGTGGTGTACCTGCGGCCGGCGGCGCGCTGGCCGCTGCTCCTCATCCCCGGGGTGCTGTTCGCCCGGATGGCGCTCAACGCGATCGACGGCATGCTGGCCCGGGAACATGGCCAGAAGTCACGGCTCGGCGCGGTGCTCAACGAACTGGGGGACGTCGTGGCCGACGCGGCGCTCTACCTGCCGCTCGCGGCCGTGCCGGGGGTCTCGCCGCCGCTGGTGGTGGCCATCGTGCTGCTGGCGGTGATCGCCGAGATGGCGGGCGTTGTCGGGGTGCAGATCGGCGCCAGCCGCCGGTATGACGGCCCCATGGGGAAGAGCGACCGCGCCTTCGCCTTCGGGCTGCTGGCCCTGCTGCTCGGCCTCGGCGTGGCGCCGGGGCGCTGGACCACGGCGCTGCTCGCCCTCGTGGCGCTGCTCGCCTCCCTGACGATCATCAACCGCAGCCGGCGCGCGCTGGCGGAGCCCCCCGCATGACCACCCCGCCGCTCACCCCCGGCGTCCGGCTGACGATGGCCGGCCTGCTGGCGCTGCTGCTCGTGGCCAGCGCCGTCACCTGGTGGCTCCGAAAGAAGGGGCCCGCGGAGAAGTACACCGAGCTGTCGCAGCGGGTGAACTCGTGGTGGGTGATGGTCGCGGTGTTCGGGGTGGCGATCATGATCGACCGGCGGCTGTCGATCGGGTTCTTCGCGCTGGTCTCCTTCCTGGCGCTGAAGGAGTACTTCTCGCTCATCCCCACCCGCCGCGCGGACCGGCGGGTGCTGTTCTGGGCCTACCTCAGCATCCCGTTGCAGTACTACTGGATCTACCGCGGCTGGTACGGGATGTTCATCGTCTTCATCCCCGTGTGGGTGATGCTGCTGGTGAGCGCCCGGATGGTGCTGATCGGCGAGACGAAGGACTTCCTGCGGGCGGTCGGCACCATCCAGTGGGGGCTGCTGCTGATGGTGTTCAGCATCAGCCATGTGCCGTACCTGCTGGTGTTGTGGCCCGCCGGCGGCGCGGGGCTGGTGCTCTACCTGGTCATGCTGACCCAGCTCAATGACGTGGCCCAGTACATCTGGGGCAAGAGCCTGGGCCGGCGGAAGGTGGTGCCCACGGTGAGCCCCAACAAGACCGTGGCGGGGCTGGTCGGCGGGATCTGCACCACCACGATCCTCGCGGTGCTGCTGGCGCCGGTGCTCACCCCGCTCGACCGGCCCGACAGCATCGCCGCCGGGCTCCTGATCGGCGCCGGCGGCTTCCTGGGCGACACCACGATCGGCGCCCTCAAGCGGGACATCGGGGTGAAGGATGCCGGGACGATGATCGCCGGGCACGGCGGGGTGCTGGACCGGATCAACAGCCTGACGTCCACGGCGCCGTTGTTCTTCCACTTCCTGAGATTCTACTACTTCTAGGCGGTTGGGCGGTTCGGCGGTTCGGCGGTTACCTGCCCCGCTTCCGAACGCCTAATCGCCCAATCGCCCAATCGCCATGCTCACCCGGCTCGTGCGACTGGTGTTCTTCGGCGTCATCGTCCGCGGGGTGACACTGATCGTGCTTGGGCTCAACGTGCGGCACCGGGACCGGCTGCCGCGGGCCGGGCCGGCCATCCTCGCCGCCAACCACAACAGCCACCTCGACACGATGGTGCTGATGACGCTGCTGCCGCTCTCGCTCCTGGACCGGGTGCGGCCGGTGGCGGCGGCGGACTACTTCCTGCGCAACCGGTTCCTGGCCTGGTTCGCCACCGGCATCGTAGGGATCCTTCCGATCGCGCGGGCCCGCACCCGGCCCGACGAGGACCTGCTGGCCCCCCTCGCCGAGGCGCTCGACCGCGGCGACATCCTGATCTTCTTCCCCGAGGGCACCCGGGGGGAGCCGGAGCGGCTCAAGGAGCTCAAGAGCGGCATCGCGCGGCTGCAGGAACGGCGGCCCGAGGTGCCGGTGATCCCGATCTTCCTGCACGGCCTGGGCAAGGCGCTGCCCAAGGGCGAGGCCATCCTGGTGCCGTTCTTCGTGGATGTCTTCGTGGGCGAGCCGGTGCCCTGGACCGGCGACCGGGACCGCTACCTCGAGGACTATCGCGCCGCCATCGAGGCGCTCGCGGCGGAAGGGGATTTTCCGGCATGGGAGTAGGTGGGCGGCAGGGACGGTAGCGACGGTAGGGAGCCGGGACTCATCAGCGGCATCGCATTCACCGCGGAAGCACGGAAGATGCGGAATGGCACGGAAAACATCTAAAGTTTCTTCCGTGTGATTCCGTGTATTCCGTGTTTCCGTGGTGAACGTGAGCAGCAGGGGTGCTGGCTCCGGACCGGCCCGCTTCTCCGTTTCTCCGTTTCCCCGTTTCCCCGTTTCCCCGTTTCTCCGTTTCCCCGTTTCCCCGTTTCCCCGTTTCCCCGTTCTCCCTCCCCCACCCTATCGCCCCGGCCACGCACGGCGTATCGTAGGCCACCATGGAACCCGTCTCGAAGACCGCCTACTACTGCGCCGGGGTCCGCGCCATGGACGCCGAGCGGCCGGTCCCGATCGTGGGCGACAAGTACGCCAAGCTCTTCCTGGGCGACGACGGGCGCGCGGTGTTCGAGCGGTTCCGGCACTTCGACCGGCCCAACGCCAGCAACATCACCCGGCACCGCATCGTGGACGACCTGCTCCGCGCCCGCCTGCTCGAGGACAACGCCCGCCCGGTGGTGCTGCTCGGTGCCGGCTTCGACAGCCGCGCCTTCCGGCTCACGGGAGGGAGCTGGCTGGAGCTGGATGCGGCGCCGGTCATCAGCCGCAAGAACGAGCTGCTGTCGTCCACCCGCTGCCCCAATCCGCTCGAGCGGGTGGCGGTGGACTTCTCCCCGGCGTCGCTGCGCGAGGCGCTCACCGCCGTGCGCGGCTCGGGCACCGTCACGGTGGTGATCGAAGGGGTGCTGATGTACCTCCCGCCGCCCAGGGTGGACCAGCTGCTGGAAGTGCTGCGCAAGGCCCTGCCCCGGCATGAAGTGATCTGCGACCTGATGACCGAGCGCTTCTTCACCCGCTACAGCGCCGACGTGCACCGGGTGCTCGCCGAGCTCGGCGCCCGCTTCGAGGGGATCGAGGCCCGGCCGCTGGCGCGCTTCCTCGAGGCGGGATACACCGTCCAGTCCCGCACCTCGATCCCGCTCCGCGCCGCCGAGCTCCGGGCCATGGAAGTGTCGCCGTTCATCCTGCGCTGGTTCCTGCCGGCCCTGCGGGATGGGTACGCGGTGTACGCCATGGCGCGCGGCGCCTGACCCGCCGGCTCAGGCATCCCCCAGGTAGCCCCGCGCCCGCGCGGTGACCTGGTCCAGCAGCGCCAGGTTCCAGCGGTATCCCTCCGCCACCCATTTCATCTCCGGCAGCACCGCTCGGACCCAGTGCGCGCCCCAGTCGGGGCGGCTGCCGTCCTCGTCGGTGAAGCCGTAGGCGCGGGCCAGCTCCCAGCTGCAGGCCACTTGGCCGGAGCGCGCCATGACCTTCGGGTCGGCGGCGAGGGCCGCGACGGCCCGGCCCACGAAGAGCGGGCTCTCCGAGGCGAGGAAGTGCGGGTCCTGCTTCCCCGCGTCGCGCCAGGTCTCCGGGGTCACCTGGAAGTGCTGCAGCATCGTCTCGGAGCGGAGGAAGCCGGGGGTGATCGCCAGCGCGGCCACCCGGTGCTTCTTGAGGTCCCACGACATCCGGAACGCGAGGGCCTTGAGCCCCGACTTCACCAGCTCGCTGAGGCCGTTGCCGCCGCCGTAGAGCATGTCTCCCTCCGTCACCTCGACGATCAGGCCGCGCTTGCGCTTGATGAGGAGCGGGGCGGCGTACTTCGCGGTGATGAGGTGGGAGAGCAGCGCCTGCCGGAGCGCCTCCTCGCCGCGGGAGAGGTCGGTCTGCCAGAAGCTGGTCCACCCGGCCAGGGAGGGATCCTCCCCGGCGACGGAATCGGCCACCAGGTCCAGCCCCCCGGCCTCCGCCTCGATCCGCGCGCAGAGCGCCTCCACCTCCGCGGGGATGGTGTGGTCCACCCGCACCGCGATGCCGGTGCCGCCGGCGGCGGTGACCAGCGCCGCGGTCTCCTCGATGGTCTCGGGGCGCCCGTAGGGGGACGGCCGGCCCGCGGTGCTGCGGCCGGTGCAGTAGACGGTCGCCCCCGCCTCGCCCAGTGCCCGGGCGATGCCCCGCCCCGCCCCCCGGGTGGCGCCCGCCACCAGCGCCACCCGCCCCGCGAGGGGGCGGCCGGCGGGCGCCGGCGCGCGTCGCTTCGTGGTCATGGATCCTCCGCGGTCATTTGTGAACGCCCGTTCGTTTACTTGGCAAATAGTGAATGCCCATTTACTATCTGTCAAGTCCATGAGCCCCCGGCCCCGTACCGTCTCCGATGCCGCCATCCTCGCCGCCACCCACCGGGTGATCGGCCGGGTGGGGCCCAACCGCCTCACCCTGGCCGAGGTCGCCGCCGAGGTGGGGCTGGCCCCCGCCACCCTGGTGCAGCGGTTCGGGTCCCGGCGGGAGCTGCTGCTGGCGCTGGTGCAGAGCGGCAGCGAGACGGTGGAGGAGTGCTTCGCCCGGATGCGGGGAGATCACGACTCGCCGCTGGCGGCGCTGGTCGAGGCGGCGACGGTGCTTTCCCGGGTCATGCGCACCCCGGCGGAGATTGCCCACGGCCTGGCCTTCCTGCAGATGGACGTGACCGACCCCGCCTTCCAGCGGCTGGCGGAGGCGCACGCCCGCCACACCATCGAGGGCTACCGGCGGCTGCTGGCGGAGGCGGTGGCGGCGAAGGAGCTGCGGCCCACCGATACCGCCCGCCTGGCCCGCGCGGTGAGCGCGGTGGCGGGCGGCTCGCTGATCAACTGGGGGATGCTGCAGAAGGGGGATGTGGAACGCTGGGTGCGGGAGGACCTGGAGACGCTGCTGGCGCCGCTCCGGACGGGGCGGAAGGCGCCGGCGCGGCGACGTTACCCCCCCACCCGGAAGAGGTAGCTCCCCTTGAGGAAGAAGCCGTCGCTCTGGCGGCGGAAGCCGGAGAGCTTGAACGACTCCTGCTCCGTCAGGGTGCTGCCGTACCCGGCGAAGAACACCGTGCCCGGCTCCGGGGTGAACGACACCAGTACGTCGCCGCGGAAGGCGTTGTCGCTGAAGGCGGTGGTGCGCACGTAGTCGCCGACGCCGCCGTCGAAGATCAGGATCGGCGCCTCGGTGCGGCCGTTGTCCCGCAGGGCATCCTGCTCGTAGGTGTTGTACTCCCCCACCAGGCGGATGAAGAGCGGCCGCGCCAGCTGGTACTCCACCTTGACCCGGGGAATGCGCTGTCGGCCGACGAGGGTGTGGTCGCTCCGCCGCTTGTAGTCGTTCTGCCGGTAGCGCCCCTCGACCCGCATCTTGTCGGTGGGCCGGAACTGCACCCCGACATCGGCGAAGATGATCTCGGCCGAGGCCCACTCGAAGAAGTTCTCGTCCTGCCCCGCGAGCAGGAAGGCGTTGGCGGAGAAGCCCTGCCACGACGGGGTGGAGAAGTTGATCACGTAGTCGCGGTTGGGGATCCGCTGGTTGCCGCCGGTGAAGGGCACGGTGTCGAGGCCGATCCCGCCCGGCCCCGGCACCTCGAGGGCGTACCTGGTGTAGATCCGCGGGTCGTAGTTGAAGTACTCCAGCAGTAGCGAGGCGCCGACCTGCCAGCCGCCGCGGAGGCCGGCGTTGAGATTGATGTGCAGCTTCGGGTCCCGGACCCCCTTGCCGTCCATGAACCGGTCGTAGGTCCAGGTACCGTTGAGCGTGATGTCGGGGGTGAAGGTCTCCACCAGCGCGCCCGGCTTCCCCTGAATGTTGACCAGGTTGGTGAGCGAGAGGTTGACGTCGCCGCCGCGGCTGATGAAGCCGCTCCGGGTGCGGAAGTCGGGGTCGATGCCGGAGAAGGTGTAGCGCAGCCCGAAGCGCTTGCCGTTGTGGCTGAGCCGCGCCAGCCAGATGGGGCCGGAGACCTCGGTGCCGAACTCCTTCGTCTTGGAGAGTCCGGCCTGGAAGGTGAGGTTGCTCTTCCCGATGCCGATCCGGCCGTCCACCGCGCCGACCCGGTTCCAGTTGTCGCCATCAATCCGGTCGGTGTAGGTGATCCCCAGGCGCGACCGCCCCCCCACATCCTTCTGCACCCGCAGCACGTTGTTGATCGGGTGGTCGTCGCCGGTGGCGGAGGCCACCTGGTCGTCCACCGCCGAGATGATGCCCAGATTGGTGCCGAGGGCCTGGCCCGCCAGCTTCACGGCGCCGACCGGCTGCACGATGCGGCGGGTGTAGACCAGGTTGAACGGGGTCTGGAACAGCTCCAGCCCGTCGAGGAAGAAGGGCCGCTTCTCGGGGAAGAAGAGTGCGTCGCGGGGATCGAACTGGATCTGCGAGACGTCCGACTCCACCTGGGAAAAGTCGGGGTTGGCGGTGCCGTTGAGCGAGAGATTGTTGCTGATGCCCCAGCGCACCGTGCCGCCCAGCTCCGGGCCGCTCCGGTCGTAATCCCACCGCCCGGCGTTGTTCCGCGCCCCGTCCACCCGGCCGGTCAGCTCCGGGGTGAAATCCAGCGTGAGACCCCGGGCGAGGTTCCGCAGTCCGGTCAGGGTGCCGGCCTGGCCCAGGAAGCTGGCGCTCGCCCGCTGGGCCGGCGCCCAGGAATCCTCGAAGCCGGAATGCTGGATCTGGCGCACGACGTGCAGCTGCCAGGTCTGCTCCGGATTCCCCTGGTAGCGGAGGCTCTTGAAGGGAATCCGCACCTCCACCTCGTAGCCCCCGTCCACCAGCCGCCCCTTGGACTGATAGACGTAGTCCGGCGAGAGGTCCGGCGACTCGCGGCCCTGGGTGCTGCCCCCCTGGAACCCGCCACCCACCAGCGTGCCGCGCTCCACCAGGACGCCGTCGCCCTGGACGCCGAGGGGGTTCACCCCGAAGACGAAGGACTGGCGGCTGTCGTTGAAGGTGCCGAGGAAGAGGAGGATGTAGTCGTCGCTGAAGATCCGGTCGCGGTCGGCGAGGGTGGCGTGGACGTCGCCGTGCGGCTCGCGGGCGCGGATGCCGAAGTGGATCGCGGTGGGGCCGTACCAGACCCGGACCTCGGTGCTGTCCTCCGCCGGGATGCCGTCGATCGGCATGAAGCGGGAGAAGCCGGTGAGGAGCGCGGCGTGGCCCCAGACCGCCTCATCGAGCACGCCGTCCACCACGATGGTGGTGTCATGCCGCGGGATGCTGACGGCCAGGTGGCCGGCGCGGCCGTCGTACACCCGCGGTTCCGGTTCGGCGGGGGGCACGGTGGCCTGCGGCATCGCGCCCTGCAGGGCGGCGAGGAGAGCAAAGTGGAGCACGTCGTGGTCCGGGTCGAGGGGAGCGGGCCACCGGTACGCAGTGGAGCCGTCGAAGGTTTCCGGCTGCGACCGTCGGTGCCTGTCATGGCCCGGTACGGGGGTGTAGCTTCACAGGTGACAGCCTACCCCTCGTCGCAGGGAGAAACATGATGTCCCGTTCGTTCTACGCCAGCCTCCTGGCGCTCTCGCTCTCCGGCACGGCCCTCGCTGCCCAGGGCAGCGCCGCGAAGGAACCGTCGTTCCAGGACCGTCCCCTCTCCGCCTGGGTGGCGGATCTCAAGGGCCTGGCGCCCTACACCCGGAACCAGGCGGCGTACGCCATCGGCGGGATGGGCGCGGCGGCCAAGTCGGCGATCCCGGCGCTGATCGAGGCGCTCAAGGATCCGGAGGCGGTGGTCCGCTTCCCGGCCTGCATCGCCCTCCGGGAGATGGGGCCGGTGGCCATCGAAGCGGTGCCCGCGCTCCGGGAGGCGCTGGAGGACCGGAGTGACGACGTCGCCGCCATGGCGCGGCGGGCGCTCATCGCGATCACCGGCGAGGACCCGCTCGACGCCGGGACCGACGAGTGACCAGGGCGGGCCGGGCGTTTCGCCGGCTCGCCGGTGTGCTGCTGCTCCTGGCGCTCAGCGGCGCCGCCCCGCTCGGGGCCCAGGCTCGTGAGCGGCCGGACCGGGGGCTGCAGCGCCAGCTCGACTCCCTGGTGCGGGGATTCCGCGGGGCAGTGGGGATCTACGTGCGGCACCTGGGGACCGGTCGGAGCGCCGCCATCAACCCCGACACGGTCTTCCCCACCGCCAGCATG
>JANRJZ010000279.1:0-6708 GCA_033763675.1 Gemmatimonadota bacterium | reverse complement strand
GTCGTCCTGACCCCGCACCTTGGCGCGTCCACCGAGGAGGCCCAGCTCAACGTGGCGGTCGAAATCGCCGAGTCGGTGCGGGCCGCGCTGGTGGAGGGAGACTATTCACGCGCGGTGAATGCCGCGCTGGTTGGCGGGGAGCGGCTCAAGCGGCTGCGGCCGCTGCTCGACCTCGCCGAACGGCTGGGGCGCCTCGGTGCGGCGCTCGCCCGCAGACCCATCACGGCAGTCGAGGTGCGGTTCGGCGGGGAAGGGGAGGACCTGCTCCGCCCCCTCGCCGCCGGGGCCCTGATCGGAATCCTCGCCGAGGCAGTCGGGCCGGGGGCGGTGAATGTGGTCAACGCCCTGCACCTGGCGAAGGCCCGGGGCATCAAGGTGGACCGGACCCGACTCGACGGACCGCAGGACTACGCGGACCTCGTGGAACTGCGCGTCACCCACGGCGGCGTGACGACCCACGTCGCCGGCGCCCTGCTCGGCTCCGCCCACCCCCGGGTCGTCGGCATCGACGCCTTCCGGCTCAACGTGATCCCGTCGGGTCAGCTGCTGATCCTGCGCAATCATGACGTGCCGGGGGTGATCGGCCGGGTCGGCACCCTGCTGGGCAACGCCGGCATCAACATCGCCGAGTATCATCAGGCGCGGCTCTCCGCCGGCGGCGAGGCCCTCGCCGTCGTCAGCGTGGACGCCCCGCTCCCTGAGGGGCTGGTCGCCAGTCTGGGCGGCCTCAAAGAGGTCCGGCAGGTGGCCCAGGTCGGCTTCAGCCCCGGGGGGTGATTGCCGGGACCCGGCCGGGCGGTACTTTTCAGCATCATCCCCGACATGGAGTCTCCCGTATGCGCAGCCGACTCGTCCTGCTGGCCCTTGCCGCGCTCGTCGCCTGCGGCGGAAGCGACACCACCGGCGCGGGCAAGACCACGCTGGTCTACGGCGGTGTCTTCGCCGGAGAGAACGGTGCCGAGGGGGGCAACTTCAGCGTCTCCATCGTGGTGGAGGACAGCGCCGGGAGCGGGACCTTCGTGGTCAATGGCGATCCCGAGAACTTCACTTCGCTCACGGTGGACGGCGCCGACTTCGTCGCCAGCGGCGCCGGCTACACCTTCAGCGGGACGGTGGACGACTCCACCCTCAATGGCAGCTACACCAGCCCCTCTGGTGGCGGGCTGTTCACCGGCCTCCGCCGCCTGCCCGGCACCACGGTGACGGCCTACTGCGGTACTCACATCGGCACCCGGAACGGGGTGCCGATGGCCGGCGCCTTCGCCTTCGCGGAGCGGGCCGGTACCCGCCGCGGGGTGTTCACTTCGGTCCTGAGTGATCCCTTTCGGGGTTACCTGCAGGGAACCACCGGGAACGCCGCCGTCACGCTGGACACCCTGACCGGTAATGCCGTCGTCGCGACAACCGGGCCCGCCGGCTTCAGCGGCAGCTACGCCATGGTGGCCGGCGACACCGGGGTCACCTCCGGCATCGTCTGCCGCAGCAGCGTCGTGTCCCCCATCATCTCGGTCATCGAAGGCGTCCTCGGCAGCTTCAATGGCCAGGAGCTCGGGGACTTCAGCTTCAGCCTCTCCAACACCGGGCTGGGCAGCAGCGGCAGCTACAAGCTCGGCGGGGTGGCGAAGACGTTCCTGGCCGTCATCTCCGGCGTCAACAATCAGGTCGCGGCCTTCGACTCCACCTTCCGGTTCATCGGGGCGATTGACACCACCACGATCAGTGGCAGGTACTCGAAGGGCGGCTCCATCGCCGGCCGGGCGGCCGGGATCAGCGCGGACAGTCAAGCCGTGGAGAAGTACTGCGGCGGACTGACCTATGGCGCCGCCGGCACCGCCGGCGCCTTCGCGTTCCTCGTCCGCGCCGACAGCGCCATCTTCGGCCTCTACACCGGCGGCGTCGGCTCCGCGTTCCAGGGCGATGTGTCGGGCGTCTGGGGAGTCGACAGCGTCACCCGGATGGAGGGGCGGACGGGGCTCGTTGTCATCCTCCCGAGCCCCGGCAGTTTCGGCGGCTACTTCGACTTCCCCGGCACGACAGAGGACGGCACCATGACCGGCGGCTCCTGCCCCTGAACGTCATGGGCAGCCGGCGGGGACTGCTCGTCGCCCTTCTCGGGGTGCTGCTGGCATGCGGTGACTCGGGTGGAACGGGGGCCGGGGATCCCGCCACCCTGCTGCGCGGCAGGGCCGGGGCAGCGGGCGTGACGCCCCTCGGCAGCGCGCCGTCAGCCAGCGCGGCGCTGCAGAACCTGGGACAGGCGCTGTTCTACGACAAGGTCCTCAGCGGCACCCGCGACATTGCCTGCAGCACCTGTCACAGCCCCGTCTATCACACGACCGACCTCCTCGCCCTGTCCATCGGCACCGGCGGCGAGGGTCTGGCCGCCGCCCGCCGTCTCGGCACCGGAACCTTTTCCTCCCGCAACGCCCCCGATCTCTTCAACCGCGGCCACACGGAGTGGCGGCGGCTCTTCTGGGATGGCCGCGTGGAGCGCACGGCCGGCGGCTTCGCCACCCCCGCCGGCGCCGCCCTCCCGGCCGGCCTGGCAAGCCCCCTGGCCGCCCAGGCGCTGTTCCCGATGCTCGCCCGCGCGGAGATGCGCGGCGTGGCCGGCTCGAGCGGTCTCGCTGACCTGCCGGACACCGAGCCCGGGATGATCTGGGACAGCCTCGCGGCTCGCGTCACCGCGCTCCCCGGCTACGACGCGCTGGCCCAGGCTGCCTTCCCTGGCCGGCAGCCGCCCGCGCTGTCGATTGCCGACCTGGCCAACGCCCTCGCCGCCTTCGTCGGCACTCGGTGGCACTTTGCGGACACCCCGTTCGACCGGTTCCTTGAAGGAGATGACGCGGCGCTGTCCCCGGAGGCGCTCCGTGGGGGGTTGCTCTTCTTCGGCCGCGCCCGGTGCAGCGCATGCCACCGCGGGCCGCTGCTCACCGACCAGGAATTCCACAACGTAGGGGTCCCGAACCTCGGCCCGGGCCTCGACGGCGGCCCCGACCTCGGCCGCGCCCGCGTGACGGGGGCGGAGGCGGACCGGTACGCCTTCCGTACCCCGTCGCTTCGCGGCGTGGCGCACTCGCCCCCGTACATGCACAACGGCGCGTACCGGACCCTCACCGAGGCGGTGCGGCACTATCGCGACGTCCGCGCGGCGCTGTTCGGCTTCTCCGCCACGGGCATGGATCCCCGGCTGGCTCCGTCGCTTGATCTCTCCCCCGCCGGGCTGGCGGATGTCGCGGCAACCCTCGACCC
Organism: Gemmatimonadota bacterium; assembly: GCA_033763675.1. Taxonomy (GTDB): domain Bacteria; phylum Gemmatimonadota; class Gemmatimonadetes; order Gemmatimonadales; family GWC2-71-9; genus JADJOM01. Next base: position 3,456 of record JANRJZ010000279.1, on the reverse strand, counting down.
CCTGGTGCGTCAACCGGTGCGGCTCTCGGGGGCCGATCTGGCCGACCTGGTCGCCTTCCTGCTCGCACTCACCGACCCCCGTTCCAATGTGCTGCTCGGCGACATCCCCGCCACGGTGCCCAGCGGACTCCCGGTCAACGATTACTGAGCCGCGGGCCTCTCCAGGGCTTGGTTGACATCCATGGCCCGGCCGGAAACCTTTCTCGCATTCGCCGTTCCGCATCGCCACCCCTCGAAAGACCCTCTCACATGCTGACCCTCGGTCTTCTGCTTGCCATCCAGCAGGCTCCGCCGCCGCCCGCCGCGCCGGCTGCCACGCCCTCGCCCATCGCGCGGGTCGTCATCACCCCCGCGATCCGCACCCTCACCGCGGGTGACACCGTCCGCCTCAGCGCCCAGGCGCTCGACAGCGCCGGCCAGCCGGTGCCCAACGCGGTGTTCCGCTACGTCGCGGCGGGTGGGCGCTTTGAGGGGCAGGTGGATTCGCTGGGCCTGGTGACCGCCGGCAGCACCGGCACGCTGGGCGTGGCGGTCCTCGCCAGCGTCCCCGGTAGCCGCCCGACCATCGAGCGGCTGGAGATCCGGATGCTGCCGGGGAAGGCGTCGAGCCTCGTCGTGACGCCCGCGCGGCTGCGCCTCGTGCCGGGGCAGAGCCTCCTGCTCGACGGTCGGGCCTATTCCGCCACGGGCGATCCGCGGCCCGACACCCCCCGCTGGCGCAGCTCGGCCGCCCGCGTCGCCGGGGTGAGTTCCGATGGCCTCGTCACCGCCGTCGCCCCGGGCCGCGCGACCATCACCGCCCGGGTCGACGGCGCCGAGCGGTCGGTGCCGGTGGAGGTGCTCGCCACCGCGGTGGCATCGGTGGAGATCACGCCCGCCACCGCCAGCGCCCGCCAGGGAGACGTCCTGCGCTTCTCCCTCGTGGCGCGGGACCGCGCCGGCCGCCGGATCGACGGCCTCACCCCGAGCTGGACCTTCTCACCCGGGAAGGGACAGATCGACCGGGACGGGGCCTTCGTCGGCTACGAAGCCGGCAAGTACGTGGTCACCGCGGCACTCGGCAATCACGCCGCGAAGGCCGTGGTCTCGCTCACCTGGCGCGACGTCCGGCGCCCGGCCACCGTCGTGGGCCGGCTGCCCCGCTCGCTCTTCAGCACCGAGGAGGTCTGGCTCCACCCCAGCGGGAAGTACGCCTACCTCGGCACCGGCAGCGGCGGGGATCGGATGTACGCGATCGACATCTCCGACCCCGCCAACCCGGTGGTCACCGACTCGCTGATGGCCAACACTCGGCGCATCAACGACATCATGACCACCCCGGACGGCAAGTACCTGGTCCACACCCGCGAGGGCGCCGCCGACCGCAAGAACGGGATCGTCATCGCCTCGCTGGAGGATCCGGCGCACCCGCAGAAGATCGCCGAGTTCACCGACGGGGTGACCGGCGGGGTGCACTCCACCTTTGTCTATGCCCAGCCGAAGTACGGGACCCACATCTATCTCACCAATGACGGCACCGGCTACATGCATGTCATTGACATCAACGACCCGTACCACCCGAAGGAGGCCTCCCGCTGGACCACGCGGCCCGACCAGGCCGGGAACGCCCTGCACGATATCGACGTGCAGGACGGCCTGGCCTACCTGAGCTACTGGAATGAGGGACTGGTCATCGTGGACGTGGGGAACGGGGTCAAGGGGGGCAGCCCCGCCAATCCGCAGCTCGTGGCGCAGTTCAAGTACGACCTCAACGAACTCTACCGCGACGTCGAGGCCACCGGGGGCCCGGGCTTCATCCGGGGCACCCACACCGCCTGGCGGCACGGAAAGTATGTCTTCATCGCCGACGAGGTGTTCCCCGCCGCGCCGGTCAAAGGGGCCAAGGATGCCTCCGCGTTCCGGGCCTACGGCCGGCTCCAGGTGGTGGACGTGAGCGACGTGGAACAGCCCCGCGCGGTGGCGTGGTACGAGCCGGAGTACGGCGGGGTGCACAACGTCTGGGTGGCGGGAGACACGCTGTACATGGGCGCCTACAACGCCGGCTTCCGGGCCTTCGATGTATCCGGAGAACTCCGCGGCGACCTGCGGGCCCAGGGACGGGAACTGGTGCATGTCCACACCGCCGACATGACCGGCAGGGTGCAGAACAGCCCGATGACCTGGGGCGTGGTGGTGCGGGACGGCCTGGCCTACGTCAACGACATGAACAACGGGCTCTGGATCATCCGGATGGAGCCCAGGCGGGAACCGCTCACCCCCTGATCAGCGCTCCACCGAACTGGGCACCGACTCCAGCAGGACTTCGACCGCCAGCGCTTCCGCGAGGGGCATTCCGGCCTCGAGCCGGCGGTCGAAGGCCTCCAGGGCCTCCTCCGCCCCCCAGTACAGCATGCGGCAGGCGGTCAGGTCGGCGGGATGGTCGTCGCCCAGTTCGTAGGCCGCTTCCCGCATCGCCTCCTGCTCCACGAGCAGCCGCCCGATCAGCACCAGGTCCCGGCAGCGGGCTTCGGCGATGATCGCCTCCCGGTACCGGGCCGGGGCGTGTTCCCGGGCCACCATCAGGTCCCGGAGTGACGCCTGCTGCAGCAGCGCGACCATCGTGCACCGGCGTCCCTGCGCCCGGCGGATCTCGTCTCGCTGCGCCGCCAGCGCGCTGTGAAGCGTCTCCGAGAGGCCCGGATACTCCGCCACTTCCACCGGCACCTGCTGCCACAACCCGGGGACCGGGCGGCTCAGCTGGCCCCGGACCATCTCCTGGACCGCGAACACCGTATCCCCGGTCATCGTCGCATAGCGCCAGCAGGCCCGTCCCAGCGATCCTTCCTTGCCCCACAGCGTGCGCAGGTATTCATGGCGCTGCCGGTCATTCGGGACGACGGGCTTCATGGGGCGAACTTTCGGCTTGGCGTTGGTCGCAGTGTGCTGCAGGGCGTGGCCCCGCAGCCCATGACATGACACCCCCTGATGTGCAGCAAGCGTGCCGACCGGAACCCGTCCGGTTCATGTAACGCAACATCTTGTCGAGCAACGACATGCAGCCACTCACCAAACGTGGTACGGAAGCCACAGTCCGGTACCGGGCGGACCTGGCTCACCGAATTCTGCACTCCGCTCGCCAGCCTGCATGACCCCGCAACGGACCGTCCCGACCCCGCTCCCGGCCTGGTTTTCGCCGCTCCTGGTCGCCGGCCTGGCGGCGATCGTGTCCGCCGCCGGGCTCGGGAACGGGTTTGCCTACGATGACGTCCACCTGGTCCTCAGAAACGACCGGCTTCACGACCTCGCCCGCCTCCCCGCGCTCTTCGCCGAGAGCTACTGGCCCCCCGTGCCGCTCGGACCCGATGGTCGCCTCTACCGCCCGCTGACTGCCGCGGCGTTCGCCATCCAATGGGCGCTCGGCGGGGGCAGCCCGTTCGTCGATCAGCCTCGATCAGGCAAGATGGCGCGCGATGCCGG
>JANRJZ010000278.1:0-34787 GCA_033763675.1 Gemmatimonadota bacterium | reverse complement strand
TGGGCTGGATGCCCATGGCCACCGCCGCGCTTCCGCCCATCCCGGGGATCGTCGCCCCCCTCGGCGATCTGACCTCCGGGCGCTGCCCCCAGCTACGGCGCGACGCTCACGTAGACCCGGCCGTAGCGGATCCTGGTGCCGAGCGGTACGGTGCCGCTGCCGCCGAAGGTCGGGTTGAGCTGCAGCACGGTCCAGTGCTTGGCCCGGCTGGCGCCGCTATAGGTGATGTTGGTCCTGGTCACCGACTTGATGCCGTTGACCCACATGTGGGCCTGCCCATTGGCGGTCGAGCCGCTGTTGAGGACGAACAGGTACTCGTACACATACCACAAGCCCCGCTGTACCGCGCTCCCCGTGAGGTTGAAGGAGGTGGCCTGCATCGACGTAATGGTCGCATTCTGGATGCGGACCTGGGCCCGGAGTCCATTGGCAAGCGCGCCAAAGATGGCCGGGACCACCATGCTGCCGCCGATCGTGGAATTGATGCTCTTGTCGATCGGGGCCCACAGGTGGAACAGCTTCTGCACCCCGCTCGAGGAGCCGATGTAGGTCGTCGGCACCCAGACCGGGACGCTGAGGTAGAGGCGCGAGTTGCCTTTGGGGATCGTGACCGACAGGTGCTCGGGCCCCACCCCCTGGATGCCGCTGAACAGCACCTCGAGGGCATCCGGATCGCCGGGCGCGGCGGCGTCGAGGACGGCCCGGCCGGTGTTGCCCTTCGCATACCGGGTCCAGCCCAGCAGCGTCTTGCCCAGCGCGGGGGAGCTGGGCGAGAAGCCCAGCCAGTCATTGTCCGCCACCTTGAGAAAGCCGGGCGGCTCGTTGCCGCGCAGGGCCACCGCGAAACTGGTGACGTTCGTCACCATGGGGGCCGCCGCCGGGTCTGCGACGACCGGGGGAGACATGACCTGGTCGCTGGAGCAGGCCGCCCCGGCGCCCATCGCCAGCAGGGCCACCCCGCCCCGCACAAAGCCTGAAATCGAGTTGCGCATGATGACTCTTCCATCGCGAAACATTCGGTAATGCAGTCACAGAACCTGCCGGTGCGCATGCCGGCGGGTTCTCTCCTGCCTGCGCCTGGCGCCGTTTCGCCACTCCACCAGGTCGCATCACGCCGCGTGTGCGGCCCCGTGGCCCGCGTGTCGGTGGCTGCGCCGCACGACGTGAGGGCCCGGCAGTAACGGTTGTCACAACAAGTGTGGTACGTGACGGCACGCGTGAGGCCGCGACAACGAACCGACCGGCCTTCGGGTACCACGAGATGGGCAAACGGTGACGAAGGGGCCTGCCAACTGCGGAGGCGACAAGGAGCTATACAGGTAACGAGAAAAGTGTCAGTGCTTCCCGAAGCGAAAGCGGGCCACCTCCATGCAGTCCGAGTTGATGCAGCGCCGTGCCGAGGATGTCGGCGCTGGTGACGCCTTGCCTCCGCAGTTCACACACACCGGTATCACGATCCGCCTTGCTGAGCTTGGCTCCGCCTGACTTAAGGAGCAACGGGTGATGCAGGACACGCGGCGACTGTGTCCGGCCCAGCATGCGACCCAGCAACAGCTGGCGTCCGGTGGACTCGAGCAGGTCCATCCCCCTGATGATCAGGTCCACGTCCTGGTCGCGGTCGTCCACCACGACGCAGAACTGATAGGTCCAGTTGCCCCGTCGATCACGCAAGAGCAGATCGCCGCACTGGGCCTGGGGGTCCTGGGCCTGTGGCCCGAGCCGGAAATCCTCGAAGCGCTCCACGGCCGCGGGCAAAACTACTCGGAGCGCGCGCCCCTGCCTGTGACTCAGGGCACGCTCGCGGCAATATCCGTCGTAGCGCAGCTCGGAGCCGGCGCCGGCCGGCCGCCCCGCACGCGCCAAAAGGTCCTGCCGCGAACAGTCGCAGGCATACACCCGGTGCCCCGCGGCCAGCAGCTGCTCCACGGCTGCCCGGTAGGCAGTGGCGTTGTCGCTCTGCCGGTAGCGGGTGGGGCCTCGGCGGAACAGGGCCGGCGGCGCGATGTCGGGCTCGAAGCCGAGCCACTCCAGGTCCTCGAGCAGCGCGGCCTCATACTCCGGGCGGCAGCGCTGCCGGTCGTGGTCCTCGACACGGAGCAGCACCTCCGCTCCCCGGGCCCGGGCCACTCCCCAGACGTGGAGCGCGTTGGCGACATGCCCGAGGTGGAGGTAGCCGGTGGGCGCCGGCGCGAAGCGGGTGCGCATATGATGTAGGGGCGGAGCTTAGCTCCGCCCCCGCATCGCTCACAAGAACTGCCAGCGGGCCGCGTTCGACCCCGCCCGGGCTGTCAGCTCGTCACCCTCGCCTCGGCCTCGTCCTGCCGGCGAAGGTCCTGCAGGGTGGTCTGGATCCGGTCGGTGATGCGCCGCTCCTCCCGCAGCGAATCGAGCAGCCCCTCCACCCGCCGGGTCTCGAGCGACAGCGCGGTGGCCTTCTCCAGGAAGTGATCCACCTGCGCCTTCTGCGACAGCAGGGTCTCCAGCGCGGCGCGGACGTCCGCGACCAGGGTATCCGCGTGGGCCAGCCGCTCTTCGGTCCGATCCAGCTGGCGGCGGCGTTCCTCCAGCGTACGCAGCATCCCGCCGGCGTCTCCCAGGCGCTCGAGCAGCGCATCGAGCTCCATCCTGGTCCGCGCCACCTGCGGATGCGCCTCCACCACCGCCCGGGCATCCTGCTGGGTTCGCTGGGCCACATCGTACAGCGCCCGGATCTCTCCCTGCAGGTTGGCCACCGTGGCCTGCCGCACCGCCGCCTGCTCCATGGCCTGCGCCAGCTGCTGCTCGACGCCACGCCATTCCGCCAGCTTGGCCTCGAAGCCGTTGATCCGGTCCTGCATGGTGGTGAGCGCCGCCACCCGGCCATCCAGCTCGCGGGCCAGCGCCTCGGTGTCCTGCACCCGGTGCCCGGCGCGGGCCAGGACCTCTTCCATTTCCCGGGCGCGCGTGGCGAGCAGGCTCGCCGCTTCCGCGGCCTCCTGCCGGAGGATCGTCGCCCGCTCCAGGTGTTCGCTGGCGCGGGCCAGGGCGTTCTGCCGCTGCTCCACCTCCCGCGCGAGTTCGTGCATCCGGTCGGAGAGCTGGGTGAGGCCCTTGGCCCGGTCCTCGACCCCGGCGACGGCGCCCTGCACCTCCCCAATGCGGGCCTCCATGTCCCGCAGTTCGGCGGTCACGCTGACCAGCTGGTTGCCGGTCCGGCCCACCTGGTCCAGCCGCGGGCCGAGGGTATCGAGGCGGTCCTCCGCCCCGGCCAGCCGCTCCGCCAGGGCGCGGGCGCGCTCTTCGATGCCGCCGCCGAGCCGGGCGGCTTCGGCCAGCTGCTGCTGCACCTCCTCGACCATGCCGCGGCGGGATTCGACCACGCTCATCGAAGCGCCGAGCTGGTCCACTTCCCGGCGCAGGGTATCGAGCATGGTGCGCATCCGGTCGAGGCCGGTGAGGTCCCCCTTGAGCGCCTGCATCTGGCGCTCGTTCTCCCCGAGCCAGGTCCGCGTCCCCTCCAGGCGACCGCGGGTGTCGGCCAGCTCCTGGCGTGCGGTGCGGAGCTGCTCCAGCGAGTCGCGGATCGCCTCCCCGGTCGCGGTGAGGGACTGGAGATCCCGCACGGTGCGCTCCAGCACCGGCCGCGACTCCTCGACCCGGCAGGTCCGCTCGGTGAGGCCGCTGATCCCCTCCTCCAGCCGCTCCAGGTCCGCGAGCCCCGCGCGTGCCCGGGCGCCCAGTTCCGTCAGACGCCCGAGCTCGCCGCTGAGCTCCGTCACCTGCCCCGAGAGCACGTCGGCGCGGGACGCGGCGCCGGCGATCGCTTCGGCGCCGGCGGCGAGCGACTGGAACCGGCCTTCCCATTCGCCGATGGTCTGGCGCAGATCCGCGATGCGCTGTCCGATCCCTTCCAGCCCCCGGCTCTCGAGCTGGACCCGCTCACCCTGCTGATCGAGCCCCTCCCGCACCAGCGCCAGCGCCCGCTCGGCGGCGGTCTGGCCCGACTCCACCCGCTCCAGCCGCTCGGTGGCGAGGCGGGTGCGCTCATGGATGACGGCATGATTCTCCGAGAGCTGATCCAGCTCGGCGCGGAGATCGGAGAGGGTGCGGACGATGTCGGCCTGGCGCTCCAGGCCCTGGTCAGCGCGCTGCATCAGGCTGGTGAGGTGCTCCAGCTTGCCGGTGGCGCGGTCCACCTGGTCCCGTTGCTGCTCCAGCAACGCCACCTTCTGCCCAATCTGGTCCGCCGTGGCGCGCACGCCGGCGAGCTGGCGCCGGGTCTGGGCCACCGATTCCGCCACCGGCGCCATGTCCGCCAGCAGCTGCTCGAGGCCGGCGATGCGGTGCTCGGTCTCGGTGAGTGTACGGGTCAGGCGCTGCCACTCGGTGTCGAAGCTCTCCATGCGGCTGGCGGCGGTCCGGTACTGGCCGGCGCTCTTCTCGTGCTGGTCCCGGAGCCGCGTCAGCTCCCCGCGGAAGGATTCCCCCTGGGCCTGGAGCGCGTCCATCTCGCCGCGGAGCTGGCGGAACGGCCCCTCGAGAGTAAGGAATCCGGAGATGTCCTCCTTGAGCGCCATGGTGCGAGCGACCGCCTCCTCCACCTGGGCCGCCTCTCCCCGCGTCCGCTCGATGCCGCGGCCGATATCGGCGAGGTCGGACTCGAGCTGGTTGCGGGTACCCACCAGGGTCGCGAGCTGCCGCTCGGCCGCGCCGAACCGCCCGGCGAGTTCCTCGACCGCGGCCAGCTGGCGCTCCAGCGCGCTGACCCGCTCCCCCAGGCTGCCGAGTCGCTGCAACTGGCCGATGCTGCGGTCGGCGTGCTGGACCAGCTGTTCCAGGCTCAGGTGCTGGGAGTCGAGCCGCTGGACCAGTTGCGCCAGCTGTGCCAGCTCTTCGGCGTTGGCTCCGCCGCGCAGGTTCTTGAGAAAGGTCGCCATCGGTTGTGATCCTCGGGGGTGCGGCACGCAGCAGGAGTAACCGGCGGGCGCCGGTGGGTGGGCTATGGTAGGGGATTGGAGGTGAGGAAGCCGGTGGGCCAGGTCACAGTCGGGACGCTCAACTTCACGGCAGCCGGGAACCGGCGGACATTCGGGTGTGGCGGAAGCGCCGCCGCGGGGCCATCCGGCCGAGCCGCCTTCCTACCTTGGGCACTCCAGTTGAGTCCGCAGCGTGTCCTCCGGGACATAAATGGCGTAGGCCAAACCACGGCCGTAGAAGCCTGGGTCGGTGGGCGGCGGTGCAGCGGCGCGGGTGGCCTGATTTTGGTCGGTCATCGCCTCGTTCTGGATCTGGTCCCGCTGCTGGGTGTTGTAGCTCTGGGCCAGGGTCATGCCGAGCGCGGCGAGGGTCCCCGGGGTGGTCACCTCGCTTGCGAGGACCCGGTTGGCGCCCAGCTTCGCGGCCTCCTCCCGCAGCCGGCGGCGGAGTTTCTCGCTGGTGGTCGTCATGTCCCCGCCCTCCACCCGGATCCGCGCCAGGACGATGCCCCCATGCGGGATCTCGCCGGGGCTTTCGTGCACCAGCACCGCCGTGGGGCAGACCGGGGCGTAGAGCCGGTGCGGCGGCAGCACGGTGGTGGTGACGGTGCTGCTGGCGCAGCCGAGGGTGACGGCCGGCAACAAAGAGAGGGTCAGCGGACGCATCGGCGATTCTTTCAGAGGTAACTGAGCCACCGGTCCGACCGTCGGGCCTTGAGCGCCGCGAACCAGCGACAGGGCAGGTAGAGCAGCAGGACCGCCACCGCCCAGACCAGGTACAGCTGCCACAGGGTCCAAGTGTAACCCTCCGGTGGCTCCGGCTGTCCCATCGGGTGGTTGGCAAAGAGCCAGGGCGTCACCGCCCCCAGGCGGGCAGCCGAGACCACCAGCGCCAGGGCATGAATCAGCGGAATGTGGAGCATGTAATAGAAGAACGGCACCCGCCCGAAGACCGTGAGCCAGCGGGCGACCGGTCCCCGGCACCGTTCCAGGAGCGGCAGCAGCGCGATGGTCGGTCCCAGCGTCATGAGCAGGAAGCTCAACGACGCGGGGTACTTGCTCGTATTCAGGAAATCGAGCAGGGCCGGCATCGGGGGGCGCCCCTCCCGGACCACGCCCCAGGGAGACGGGTCGCCGTAGAGGTTGGTCCCGCGCAGAACAAGGAAAAGGAGGGTGGCCCCCACCCCGATCTGGAGGCAGAGGCGGTCCCTGCGGCCGGCCTCGAGGGTCATGATCCGGCCAAAGGCATATCCCGCCGCGATCACCCCCACCCATGGGATGATAGTATAGAGCACCACCAGCGGCGGCCCGCCGGCGCCGAGCCGGATCGGCGCGTCGAAGAAGCCGACATACAGCGCCTTGCGGAGCCACCCCAGCCCGTCCGGGAGGGCGCCGATCAGTTGAGGCATCACGGCGTTGTGCAGGGCGATGATCGCGATCCCGAACCCGCCGACCACTCCCACGGGGAGCCGGACCAGCAGGGCCAGCAGGACCATGCTCCACCCGATTACCCAGATGACGCCGGCCAGCAGGTAGTGGCCAAAGTCGAAGTTGAAGGTCCAGGCGACGCGGATGACCGTCAGCTCCAGCAGCACCAGCCACGCGCCCCGGGTGACCAGGAACCGGGACAGATCCTGGTGGGTACGCCCATAAAGGAAGGCGCTGGTCCCGGCAAGGAAAATGAACGCCGGGGCACAGAAGTGCGTCACCCAGCGGGTGAAGAACACCGCCGGGTCCGGACCCCCGGGAGTGATGCCGGAGTAGACCCGGACATGGTCAATGGCCATGAGCACCATGACCGCCCCGCGGGCGATGTCGATCGAGGTAAGGCGCTGGCTCGGCATTGTGCAGACCCTACGGTCTGAATGGGAACTCGTCAACCGGGTTCCCGGTCGGGCCAGCCCCTCCGCGCTTTGCAACCCCGGGCTGGCGACCTAAGATCCTGCCCGCCAGCAGGACGGCAGGACGGCAGGACGACAGGACGACAATGAAGCCAATTCGCCCGGAGATTCAGTAGCAATGAAGACGTTCAAGCCCGAAACGCGCGCTGGAGCGATCCTCTGCTGCCTCGCCACCATGGCCTGTGCCCCATCCACCCCGCCCGCGAGTCCAGCTCCCAGGTCAGACCCCGCCCTCCTTGCCGCCGCCGCCCGCGCGGACAGCGTCCGCCGCGCCTTCACTCCCGCGGATGTGGAGTTCATGACGGGGATGATTGGCCACCATGCGCAGGCCATCGTGATCTCGGGCTGGGCGCCAGCCAATCAGGCCAGCGCCGAGATCCAGCGCCTCGCCGAGCGGATCGTGGCGGCGCAGAAGGACGAAATCCGGACCATGCAGCGCTGGCTGGCGGACCGGAACCAGCCGGTCCCGGCGGTTGGGGCGGCTGGGGAGATGCATCACCATGGGCATGAGGCACTGATGCCGGGGATGCTGACGGCGGAGCAGATGCAGCAGCTCGCCGAGGCCCGTGGGCCGGCGTTCGATCGCCTCTTCCTCACCCTGATGATCCAGCACCACAACGGGGCGCTCACCATGGTGGAGACGCTCTTCGGATCCCATGGAGCGGCGCAGGAGGATGTGATCTTCAAGTTCGCCTCCGACGTGAGCGCCGATCAGACCACCGAAGTCGCCCGGATGGAGCGGATGCTCGCGGCGCTCCAGCCTGAAACCGGGGGCACCCGATGACCGTCTCCCACCCTGTCCGTCCCATCTTCCCTTCACTGGAATCGCACATGGCCACTGTACTGCCGTCGGCCCGCGCCCTGCTGCTCGCGCTGGGCGTGGTGTCCCTCGCGTCCTGTTCCTCCTCCACCACCGGCGCGGGCTCAGGTCCAGCCCCGACGATGGCGCGTTCCGGCGCGCCCACCCCCGATCCCCGGGTGGGGCTCCGGGCCGGTGCCAGCGACGCCCAGCAGGCGCTGTGGAACATGCGCCTGGTGTCGAACTCGCCGCCGCCGGAGGGCTTCGTCGGGGTGACCAACTCCGACCTGGCGTTCCAGGGCAACCTGGTGTTCCAGGGGAACTACAACGGCTTCATCATCTGGGACATCACCAACCCGTCCAGGCCGGTGGTGAACAACGCCTACCTCTGCCCCGCCTCGCAGAGTGACGTGTCGGTGTACAAGCACCTGCTGTTCGTTTCCGGCGAGGGACTGTCGGGGCGGATTGACTGCGGGGCCCAGGGCGTCGCGGACACGGTGAGCAAGGACCGGCTACGCGGGCTCCGCATCTTCGACATCACCGACATCAAGAACCCGAAGAACGTGGGCAATGTCCAGACCTGCCGCGGCTCCCACACCCACTCGGTGCTGGTGGACGCGAAGGACAAGGACAATGTGTACGTGTACATCTCCGGCTCGGCCGGGGTGCGGTCGCCGAGCGAGCTGCCGGGCTGTTCCCGGGAGTACCCCGAGGATGATCCGAACAGCGCCCTGTTCCGGATCGAAGTGATCAAGGTGCCGCTGGCGCACCCGGAGCGGGCCGCCATCGTTTCGTCGCCTCGGATCTTCAACGACCTGGCACCGCCGCCGACCCACGGCGAGGCGCCGGAGGATGCGGCCCGGCGCCGGGCGCAGATGGAGGCGGCCCGCGCCCGCGGGGCGTTCATGATCAAGATCGGCGAGCAGGAGATGGCGCTGCCGGACAACTTCGCCAAGACCCTGCTGGACAGCGTGGTGAAGGCGCGGAGCGGCACCGGTCCGGCCACGGGCGCCGACACGCGGCGCTCCGCGCTGCCCTGCCCGACCTGGTCGCCCGGATGACGGGGGGCGGCGGGCCGGCCCGCGGGCCGCGGCGCCGCACCGGCCCCAACCAGTGCCACGACATCACGCTCTATCCGGGGATCGGGCTGGCGGGCGGGGCCTGCGAGGGGTACGGGCTGCTGCTGGACATCACCGATCCGGCCAACCCGAAGCGGATCGGCGCCGTGGCCGACTCGAACTTCTCCTACTGGCACTCGGCCACGTTCAATAACGACGGCACCAAGATCCTCTTCACCGACGAATGGGGCGGCGGCGGGCAGCCCAAGTGCCGCGCGACCGACAAGAAGGAATGGGGCGCCAACGCGATCTTCACGCTCGAGAACCGCACCATGCAGTTCAAGAGCTACTACAAGATGCCGGCGGCCCAGACGGAGCAGGAGAACTGCGTGGCGCACAACGGGTCGCTGGTGCCGGTCCCGGGGCGCGACATCATGGTGCAGAGCTGGTACCAGGGGGGCGTGTCGGTGTTCGACTGGACCGACGCCGCGCACCCGGCGGAAATCGCCTTCTTCGACCGTGGCCCGGTGGATTCCACCCGGATGATGGGCGGCGGCTCCTGGTCGGTGTACTGGTACAACGGCGTGATGGTGAGCTCCGAGATCTCCCGCGGGCTCGATATCCTGGAGCTGACGCCGAGCGCGTTGCTGACACAGAACGAGATCGACGCCGCGAAGACGGTGAAGTACGACTACCTCAATGCCCAGGGCCAGCCGAAGATCTGGTGGCCCGCCAGCTTCGCGCTGGCGCGGGCCTACCTGGACCAGCTGGAGCGGTCCAGGGGGCTGACGGCGGGACGGATCGCGGAGGCGCGAAGCATGCTCGCGGGGGCGGAGCGGAGTGCGGGGGCGTCACGGAAGCAGGCCCTCACGGCGCTGGCCACCCGCCTCGAATCCGAGGCCGCCCAGGCCGGCGACCCGGCCAAGGTGAAGCTGCTGGCGAAGGCCGTCGGCGACCTGGCGAGCTGACCCGCCCGGGGCCCGGCCCCGGACACGATCAGGCCCGGCACTCGTGCCGGGCCTTTTCGCGTGCCGGGAGGGCTCAGGCCTTTTTCTTGAGCATTCCGCCGATGAGCGGCAGCAGCAGGCCGACGATCGCGGAGGCGCCGGCGTTGCCGGCGGTGGCGTTGCCCAGCAGGTCGGTCAACGGGCCACCGAGCGCCTGCCCGCCGCCCACACCGCCCACCGCCCCGAGGATCGTGTTGAGCAGCGGGCCGAGACTCTTCGCCTTGTTGAGCAGGCCGCCGAGGTTGCCCCCAACCGCGCCTGATACGACTTGCACCAGCAGTGTCGTCAGATCCATGATGTGCTCCGGGGAGTCGAGGAAGGGAGAGTGCCGGAGGAGAAGATGCCCCTGCGGGCCACGGGCGCAAGCGGCCCGGGCGGGATTCCGCGGGACGCCCGCGATCCCCGGGGTCGGGATGCCGCGGGCGGTGGCCCGCACGGGGTCAGTACGCGAGCCCCACGGTCTGGCGCGAAAACCGCGGCGCCACCGCCTCCGCGAGCATGAATGCGGCCACGTCGGCGCGCGCAATCCGCACCGTCCAGAGCCAGTGCCCCACCCGCGCCCCGGTGCGGAAGCGGCCCAGGGCGGGCCCGTTGGTGAGCGCCCCAGGGCGAACGATGGTCCAGTCGAGTCCGCTCCCGCGGACGACGGCCTCCTGCCGCACCTTGTCATGGAAGTAGAACGGCAGGATGACCGGTCGCACGAAGAGGGTGTACTGAAGCCCCATCTGCCACCAGGCGTCCCCGATGCCAAGCGCGGTCTCCACCACCAGGCGGGTGACACCTGCCCCCCGCATGGCCGCGACGAGATGTTCCGTCCCCCGCGAGAGGATGCGGGTGGGGAAGAACCAGCGCTTGTGCCCGAGCGCACACACGACCGCATCCTGGCCCGCGACCGCCTCCCGCAGTGCGTCGGGCACCATCACGTCACCCAGGACAATGCGGAGCCGCGGATGGGGGTCCGGCCGGCGGCTGGCCGGCCGCAGGAAGGCGGTGACCTCGTGTCCCCCGGCCAGCGCCTGGGTCACGAGCTCGCGGCCAGTGCCGCCACTCGCACCGACCACCAGCAGGCGCAGGGCTCGGCCGGTCATCGGGTGTGGGCCACCCGCTGAGGATTCCAGGTGTGGCTCTCTCCCCGCGCCCGGGTGAGCCAGGCGTAGAGGGCATCGTAGATGACGAACCCGTGGCGGAGCTGTTCATGATCGTCGCGGAAGAGCTGGGACAGTCCGAGGGAGATCGCCAGCAGCCCCGCGGCCTGGGGCGCCAGATCGAGGCGTGCGGTATCCGCGCCACGCACGATCAGGGCCAGCTCCGCCAGCGCCGGGTCGGCCACCTGGTACCGTGCCAGCAGGGCATCGAAGGAGCAGAGCGGGCCGTCGTGGGAGAGTGCCACCCCTTCGATGTCGAAGGGGATGGCGCCCAGTTCCTCGGCGAGGCGCATCACGTCGGCGGGGGGAGCGAAGTGGAACTCCGGGGCGTCATCAATGAACCGGGCGATCAGCCAGGGGCAGGCGACACGGTCGATCTTGGGACGTTCACGGGTGATCCACTTCATGGGAACCTCCAGCCGGAAACCCAGGGGCATGCGGTGCGGGGGGACATCGAAGCGCGCCAGCCTCAGGGTGTACCGCTCCGGGACCCCAGACTCGCCGCGCATCGCCGCGCGGGGAGGCGGTCATCCGGCCGACTCCCTCGGTGGCGGAGTTACGGCCCCTTCGCCCCGTGCCAGCCGTTCCGCGTACAGCGCGGCGAAACGATAGAAGGCGGCCTGGCTCGCCAGGCCGAGCGCCGCGCGGATCGCGGAACGGTGGTACTCGATGGCCTTCACCGAGACGCCGAGCCGGGCACCGATGTCATTCGAGGAATAGCCCCGCCCCACCAGGTGCAGTACTTCGAGCTGCCGCTCGGTGAGGTGCCGCACCCCATCCAGCTCCCCGTCCCCCTGCGGCGGCTGGAAGGCGGGGCCTCCCGGCGGCATGGCGGGATACGGGGGCCGCAACTCGAGCGCCACGTAGGGCCGGCCGGCCAGCACCTCGGCCACCCCCGTCCGCAGCTCCGCCGCGCGGGTGGTCTTGAGAAGGTAGCCGTCCGCCCCCGCGCGCAGCGCCTCCTCCACATAGACCGGATCGGCGTGCATGGTGACGACGAGGACGCGCGGGGGATTCGTCGTCGCCTTGAGCTGCTGGGTCAGCGTGATCCCGTGCTGGCCGGGCAGGGACAGGTCCATGATCACCACGTCCGGGCGGCACCGTGCCACCATCGCCAGCACGTCGTCCCCGTGATGCACCATGGCGACCACCGCGTAGGCCGGTTCGAGCATCGCCTTGAGCCCGGAGCAGAGCAGCGGATGGTCATCCGCGAGCAGGATCGTGGCCTCCGGCCTCACCGGCGCACTCCGGGGAGCGCGAGCGGCACCCACGCCTCCACCCGGGTGCCCTCGCCGGGCCCGGTTCGCACGTTGAGGTGGCCCCCCACCAGCCGGGCGCGCTCGTGCATGCTCACCATCCCGAGCCCCCGGGGCGACTCGGCCCCCAGGGTCTGCACCCCGGCGCCATCATCCTCCACCTGGAGCAGCAGTCCGCCGTCCCGCTCCGTGAGCGTCAGCGTGACGCGGGTCGCCCGGGCGTGCTTCCGCGCATTCCGGAGCGCCTCCTGTGCAATCCGGTAGAGCGCGAGCGCCACCGGCGGCGCCAGCCGGGCGCCGTCATCCTCGATCAGCACTTCCGCCTGCCAAGCCCCGCCCACCGCGACCTCCCGCGCGAGGCTCTGCAGCGCCGGCACCAGCCCCAGGTGCTCCAGGGCCGAGGGGTGCATCCGATGGGCGATCGCCCGCACCGTCTCGGCCAGATCGCGGAGGCCGTCCCCGGCGGCCCGCGCCTGCCCCAGCACCGGTGCCCCCGGGCGCTCCCGTTCGATGGCCTCCTGCACCACCTCGAGCTGCTGGCTCACGATCGCGATTTGCTGGCTCACGTCGTCGTGGAGCTCCCGGGCGACGTGGCGGCGCTCTTCTTCCATGGCGGAAACCTGCCGCGCCGCGAACGACTCGATGGTGCGCATCAGCTTGCGCTGGGAGACGATGATCGCGGCGCCTACCGCCACCACGAGAATCCCCCCGACGATCGTGGCCGAAAGAAAGAATGCCCAGAGTTCGGCAGGCTGGTCGGACATCGCATTCCGTGGAAGATCAGGAGGTTGCCCAGCAGGCTCGCGCCGGCCCGAACGGCCAGCACGGCGTCGGCAAGGCGCTCTTCGCGAGGCTCCAGGTACACCAGCACGGGGTTGGTCAGCGCCCAGACCCCCATGTATAGCATGACGCCTGAACCGATCCAGAACCAGTCCTCCTGGCCCGCGGGCGCCAGCCGGGCCACGGCTCGCCGCACCACGGTGTAGGTCGCGGCCGCCAGGCAGAGGATCGCCTGGGCCGGTTCCAGCCAGAGACTGAATCCGTCCGAACGCTCCCAGCCGACCATGGGCGGGATCCAGAACAGGATGCAGAGCGGCGCCAAGGTCTCGAGCAGGGTCGCGGCGGCGGCATCCACCTGCCAGGCCGCGAAGGCCAGCAGCAAGATCCCGGTTTCCACCGGGACCGTGGCCCGGTCCGCAAAGTGACGAGGGATGCCGAGCCGGTCGAAGATGAACGCCATCACCCCGGTCACCAGCGCGAACAGCAGGTACCACCAGAAGACTCGCCGCGCCGGCGGCAGCGCATCCCATCGCTGACGGCCGGCGAGGAGCGGCGGCGCGAGGCTCAGGATCGCCAGGGCGGCCAGGACGATGTACAGGCGGGTGACCCCCTGGTCGGGCATCGGGCGGTCCTCCGGCGGGGGAGACCAGGAGCAGGCAGCTGGGGGAACCGGAGTCCGGGAATGCTGCAGAGAGGCGCCGACCGGAGTCGAACCGGTGATGGAGGTTTTGCAGACCTCTGCCTTACCACTTGGCTACGGCGCCGGGGGACCGCAAAGCTAGCGGGCGGAGGCTCCGGGCGGAAGCCGGTGGGATTGGTCCCGTTAACGGCGCTGGGGCCCGCGCGTCCCCCGGGCGCACACCCTTCCCTGGAGACACCATGCACCGACCGATCCTCATGACGCTCTTCGCCCTCGGCCTGTCGGCCGGGCTGGCCGGCCAAGGCATGGGGCACGGCCCGCGCGGAGGCGCGATGCCCCTCGACGACGCCGGGTTTCCCCCGACCGTCGCCATGCTGACCACAATGCTCGGCCTGTCGCCGGAGCAGGTCGCCGCGATCGCGCCGCACCGCGACTCCCTGCTGCTCGAATCGAAGGAACAGCGCGCGAGCGCCGCGGCCCTGCGGCAGGCCCTGCGGGAGGCAAGCCGATCGGGCGCGAGCGCGGACTCCGTCGCCGCCCTGCGGCAGCGACTCCGCACCGCGATGCTCGGACTGATGCCCTACCGGATGGCCTTCCACGCGAAGGTACGGGCCCTGGTGACGCCGGAGCAGGCGAAGATCATGGATGACCGCCAGCAGGAGATGCTGCAGCAGATGCAGCGGCGGCACGACCAGACGGACTAGCGCGCCGGGCGTTGGCGTGGGCGCCGCCGGGGGACGGAGGGGGGGCACCCGACCCGGCCTGCCGGAGCGAGCGAGAGCCGGGGGTTCCGTTCGGGGGCAATCGGAGGAACCTTCCGGCATCCCCTCGCATTATGGAATCCGGCCCATGATCTCCTACAACCTTGCCACCTGGCTGGTCCGCCTCGGCGCCCTCTACCTGGGCCTCGGCCTCCTCTTTTCCGTGGGTTTCGCGTTCCGCTGGGTGAACCGGCTCGACGCGGTGGCCGCCCACGGCACCCCCGGGTTCCGGCTGCTGCTGCTGCCGGGGGCGGCGCTCCTCTGGCCCTTCCTGCTCCGCCGGGCGTTCGGCCGGGGGCCGGTGCCATGATCCGCCGCCTGCGCACCCGTCATCGGTGGCTGATTGCCGCGGTGGCGCTGTGCACCGCCCTCCTCGCGGCCTGGGCCCTGACCGCGAGCGCGGCCGAGCCGCCGAGTCGCCGAGTCGCCGAGCATCTCCCATGAGCGCCTTCTACCGTGCGGTGAACTGGAACCGGCAGAAGTACCTGTACGACGGCGCGCTGGCCGGTGGCGTGCTGCTTTACCTTGCCGGGTTCGTGGGGCTTTCACTCCGTGACCCGAACGCCACGCTGGAGACCGCGCTGATCCGGGGGCTCGGCACCGGGGCGCTGGTCCTGCTCACCGTGATCCTCGCCATCGGCCCAATGGCCCGGCTCGATGCCCGGTTCCTTCCCCTGCTCTACAACCGGCGGCACCTCGGCGTCACCATGTGCCTGCTGGCGCTGGGCCATGCCGGCTTCTCGCTGATTCAGTTTCATTCCCTGGGAGACGTGAACCCGCTCGTCAGCCTGCTCACCGCGACGGCGGATCCGGCGCGCCCGGGTGCGTTTCCCTTCGAGCTGCTCGGCCTGGCGGCGCTCCTGATCCTGCTGCTGATGGCCGCCACCAGCCACGACTTCTGGCTGGCCACCCTCTCGGCGCCGGTGTGGAAGGCGCTCCACATGCTGGTGTATGTGGCCTACGGTCTCCTGATCGGGCACGTGGCGCTGGGGTCGCTGCAGGAAAGCCCCAGCCCGTGGCCGGCGGCGTTGCTCCTCGGGAGCGCGGCCGCGGTGTTCCTGCTTCACCTCGTGGCCGGGTGGCGGGAGCGCCGGGGGGACCGGGAGGCGGCGCCGCCGACGGACTGGGTGGATGTCTGCCGGGTGGACGAGATCCGCGAGTCGCGGGCCCGGATGGCCATGGTAGGGGGGGAGCGGATCGCGGTGTTCCGGCACGAGGGGAAGCTGTCTTGCGTCTCCAACGTCTGCGCCCACCAGAATGGGCCGCTGGGCGAGGGCAAGATCGTGGACGGTTGCATCACCTGCCCCTGGCACGGCTATCAGTACCGGCCGGAGGACGGGCAGTCACCACCGCCCTTCACCGAGAAGATCCCCACCTTCCACCTGCGGGTGGTCGAGGGGCGGGTGCAGGTCGATCCCCGCCCGAATCCGCCGGGGACCCGGGTGGAGCCGGTGGTGATCGGAATGGCGGACCGTCGGACCGTCGGACCGTCGGACGATCCGTTCTATGTGGGCTACCATCCGGAGGCCCCACCGGTCCTGGGCCGCGCCGCACGCAACCGGACCCTGGCGCTGCTCTGTCTGACCCTGCTGCTCGCGATCGGGCTGGCGGCCTTGCAGGACCGCGCGGATCCGGGAACGTTCGAGTACGGCACGACGCGGGCGTACCGGGGACAGCTGCGTGAGTTTCCCTATCCATCGCTGCTGGTCCCGGCAGACGGCGACGATGCCGCCGCCGCGCGCTACACCCGCCACCTGCTGGTGGCGCAGGGCAAGCATGGCGCGGCGGCGCTGGCGCGGGGGATGGACGGCGCGTGGGTGGAGGTGCGGGGCACGCGGATCGCCCGGCCGGAGCGGGAAATGCTCGAGCTCGGAGTCCACGCGATCACCGAGACCCCGCCGGCCCCCAACGTGCGGATGGGCATCCTGATCGAGCCGCCATACTCGCTCGGGATCCAGCGGCTCACCGGCGAGATCGTGGACAGCAAGTGCTGGCTGGGCGTCATGAAGCCGAATCGGGGCACCGTGCATCGCGGCTGCGCCACCCGCTGCCTGAGCGGCGGTATCCCGCCGATCCTCATGACGAGCGACAGCGCTGGCGGCAGCCGGCATCTCCTGCTCACCGACGCCGCGGGGCAGCCGGCGCCGGCTTGGTTCCGCGGGCTGGTCGGGGAGCCGGTGACCGTGTCCGGTGAGGTGATCCAGGATGGCGATATCGCGGTGATGCGGGTGCGGGAGGTGGTGGTGGTCGGGCGGCGGTAGGGCGGTAGGGCGGTAGGGCGGAAACGTGGGCGCGCACGACGGTGCGCGCCATCAGGACGACTCCCCGTCAGGGCCCTGCCACCACCGATACGCTGTCCACGTAATACGGCGTGTCGCCGAAGCAGGTGGTGGGAATGCCGCGATGCTCGGTGTAGTGCACCCGCACCGACTGGCCCACCAGCGAATCGAGCTGCCGCGCCACCCGCTCGTCCCGCACGCTGAAGTGCCACACGTTGGGCGCCACCTGGGCCACCACCGACTGCCACAGCTCCCCCTCGTACGTCTTACACACCCAGCCCTTCTTCGAAATCTTCTGCAGCATCCCGCTCCGGTACCCGTTGGAGTAGTCCCAGTGCAGTGCCAGCCAGGTGTACAGCGTGAGCAGCAGCAGCGGCACCAGCAGCGCGGCCGCGAGGTACTTGCCGATGCGGCGCCGGCGGGACGGCCCCGGAACGGATTCGGCCGTGGGGGATTCAGGGGCGGTCATGGGTTAGAGACCCCGGGGTTGGGTGTTGAACACCAGGCCAGAGGCGACCACGAAGACCCAGCCGGCCTTTTCCTGGTCGTTCTTGAAGCGGTACGCGAGGTCGAGCCGGGTCTGGTTGGCCTCCGCCACGCGCGACGGGCCGAGCCGGAGGCCGAGGCCGAGATTGGTGCCGGAGCGGCGCTTGTCGCCCTGGAACCAGGCACCGCCGTGGTCCACGAAGCCGGCCACCCCGATGGCGAGGGTCTTGAGCACCTCGTCCGCGAGGATCACGCGATATTCGGCCGTGGTGAAGTAGGTACGGTCGCCTGTGAAGGCGTGAATGGGGAAGCCGCGCGGCCCGATCGCAAAGCCGAGATCGAACTCGGTGCCCTGCAGCGGGTCCTTGATCCAGCCGATGTCGCCATGGCCGATCGCGAGGTGGCCGCGGCGGGGCTTGACCACCACCGTGCCGCCCAGGACCACGGAGCCGGAGTCGAGGCCGGCGGAGGTGACCACCCCGTTCACCCGGCCGTCGAGCCAGGCGAACCCGCCCTTGGCGAGCTGGGTACCCAGCCGGAGCTGGACCAGCCCTCCCAGCCCGTCGCGGTCGTAGCCGAGGAACTCCGGGGCCGCGACGAGCTGTACCCGGGCAAAGGTGCTCAGGTCCACGTCCTCGTCCTGACCCACCCGGGCGAAGCCGCTGGTCACCGCGAAATTGGCGCGGCGCCACTCGACGAAGGGACCGAAGGCGCCGGTGACGCTCCGGGTCGTGGTCCGCGTGGGCCAGGCGGCGTAGTCATCCCGGCGCACCTGGGCCAGCATCCCCAGCCGGAGGTACCCCTTGGTGCCGGCGCGGATCGCGTGCGCCCCCTCCACCCGCCCCAGCACGAAGCGGCGGCGCAGCGAGTCCGCCGGATCCCCGACCCCATCCCGGAAGCGCAGCACCCGCTCGTTGCGGATATCGAGGAGGGTGGTGAGGCCGTACCGGTCCGACAGTGAGAAGAACGGCCGCTCGATGGCCACCTGGCCCCGGGCCCCGTCGGTGCGATCCTCGTAGCGCAGGCCCAGCGACACCGTCCGCGCCACCAGCCGCGGCTGAAGGAACTGGAAGTTGAGGGTGTTCCGGTCGGGGGTGTCGCGATAGCGGGTGGCGAAGCGGGTGCCGGTACCAAGCAGGTTGCGCTCGATGAGGGCGACCTGCCAGTCGAGCTGGCTGCCCGCGCTCCGGAAGCGCAGGTCGATCTGCGTACTCCAGCCGTCCTTGGTGATGACCCGCAGCACCACGCCGGAATCGCCGGTGACGGTGTCGACCTGGACTTTGCGGAACAGGCCCCGGGTGCGGAGGTTCCGGGCCATCTCCGCCGCCTTGATGGAATCGTACGGCTCCCCGACCTTGAAAAGCAGCTCCCGCTCCACGATCCCGGGCCGGGTCATGACATGCAGGCTGTTCGCGAGGCGGGGCAGCCAGCTCCTCGCTTCCAGGCTGTCGAAGACGTCCGACTGGATGATGCGGATCTTCTCGATGACGCGGGGCGGCAGCGTATCAGGGACGGCCGCGATCGGCCCGAAGGCGGAGTCGCGGGGGGCGGCCGGGGGGAGGCTGTCCTGCGCGGCCAGTTGGATCGGCAGCATCACCACCAGGCAGACCGTCAGCGTGCGCAACGACAGGGAGTTCTCCGGGGAACCGTGACGCGGAATCATAAGGGGAGCCGCGCCTGATTTGTACGGGCGTGGCGGGCCTTCGGCGGGGGGACTACCTTCACCGCCGTGTCGCCCCGCAGCAAGCCCGCCCCCGCGTCCGCCCAGCCCTCCACCGGAGCCGACCATGCGTCCCGGGCCCTGGGCCTGATCCTCCTGGCGTGGGCCGTAATGGGGGTGCAGGAGCTGTGCCTCTTCCTGCGGGAGACGCCGTACGGCACTCCCTACGTGGGCCGGCTGAGCAGCTTCCTCCCCGCTGCCCTGCTCTGGAATCGCTGGGCCGCCCTGCTCCCCGCCCTGCCCTTCCTCGCCTTCTGGTACACCCGGTGGACTCGCGAGGTACCTGCGGGCACCGCCCGACGGGCGCATGCCGCACTGCTGACCCTGCTGGCGCTGGCGATCATGCTGGACCACGCCGACAACGAGCTGATGCGCTTCATGGGGCTGCACCTGTCGTACTCGGTGGTGCGCACCTACGGCAACGTGAGCGCCTGGAGCGGGGAGATGCTCGAGCTCTTCCGGCGTGACCGCGGCGGCGCGTTCCTTCCGTTCGGCCTGCTCCTCGGCTCCCCGGTGGCCCTCGTCTGGGGCGGCCGGCGCCTGCTGCGCGGCGCGCCGCCGTTCCCGATCCGGGGCCGGCGGCAGTTGGTCCTCACGGTGCTCGGCGCCACCGTGGTGCTGGGCGCCAGCCGGATCGTCTGGCCCGACGGGAACCGGTGGCGGCGGGTCAAGCCGGGGCTGCTGGCGCTCTATGGCGAGACCCGGCGGCGGCTCGAGTGGGGCGCCCGGCCGGAGGAGTACGCCGCGCTGGCGGCCGACTACCAGCGCCGGTGGCTCGCGCAGAGCGCCGACACTGGGTGGACCTTTCCGGATACGGCCTACCCCCTCCTGCGGCGACCGACGGTGCCGGCGGTCCCGGCAGTCCCGGCGCCCAACATCATCTTCATCCAGCTCGAGACCTTTCGCGGCTGGGACGTCGGCTACCTCCGGCCCGACCGCGGATTCACCCCGACCCCCTTCCTCGACTCGCTGGCGCGGGCTCCCGGTTCCGCGACCTGGCTCCGGCACCTGAGCTTCGGCCCCGAGACGGTCAACGCGCTGTTCGGTGCCCAGTGCTCGATCAAGCCGCACCAGCACGAGTCGCCCACGGCGATGTTCACCACCACCCGGTTCCGCTGCCTGCCCGAGGTGCTCCGGTCGCACGGCTGGCGCACGGAGGTCATCACGGGCGTAGACCCGGACTGGGACTTCCAGACCTTCTGGCTGCGGCAATGGTTCGATTCCCTCGATGTCCCCCACCGGAGCGAGGAGGACGACCGCCCGGTGTTCCGCCGGGCGGCGCAGCGGCTGCGCCAGCTCGGCGCGGCCGGGCAGCCGTTCTACGTGATGGTGGTGTCATTCTCGAACCACCTGCCGTTCCGCAGCCGCGAGCCGGGACTGGATGTGGTACCCTCCACCCGGCCCGACTCGGCGATCTGGAACACGATGTGCTACACCGACGAGGTGCTGCTGGAATGCTTCGCGGCGATCCGCGACGAGCCCTGGTTCGGCCACACGGTGGTGGCGATCATCGGGGACCACGGCGAGAATCTCGGTGAGCACGATGGCACCGCCGCGCAGCGCAACGGCTGGCGGGAGACCGTCTGGGTCCCGCTCATCCTCCACGGACGGGATCCGCGCCTGCCCACCGGGTACCGGAGCGACGTCGCGGGGCTGCTCGACGTCGCGCCCACGCTGGCCGACCTCGCCGGGATCCGGGAGCCGACCTCCTGGATGGGGCACAGCCTGCTCCAGCCGGTTCCTCCCGCCCGCGTGGTGAGCGGCTGGCGCAAGACCGCGCTGTGGGCCGACCGGGGGCCCTGGAGCATGGTGCTCGATCCGGGCACCGGCGCGCCCCGGCTCTATCACGCGCTGGAGGATCCGCTGCAGCGCCAGGACCTTGCGCCGGCCTGGCCCGATACCGCCGCCGAGCTCCTGCGCCTGCCGCGCCTGGAGCAGGCGCTGGTCAACTACCTGCTGGAGGCCGGCCGGGTGTGGCCCGGACCGGGCGGGGCGGATAGCTTCCCCGAACGCCCCGTGCCCTGAGGCTTCCCATGCTGCAGCGCGCACCGCGCGCCCCCCTTCCTGGCCCCGCCTGTCGTCGTCCGGAGATGCCACCGCGGCCGCGGGGCCAGTGCCGCGCCCGACAAGGCCTCCCCGCCGGTGCCGGCCTTGCTGTCCATCCGGACCCGATGCGGGGACCCGGCGTGCCGCCATCCACGCCGGGCTGAGTCGCGCCCTGCCGTGACCGACCGGGTCGCCCTCTTCAGCACCAACTTCCTGGCCTACTCGCAGACCTTCATCTACGAGGAGATCCGGCACCACGAGCGCTACGCGGTGGAGGTGTTCTGCCGCCGCCGGCTGCTCGCCGACCGGTTTCCCTTCGCGCCGGTGCACGTCGGCGGCGCGCTTTACCCGATCACCTGCCGGGACCCCGGCTTCGATGCCCGGTTCCGCGCCCAGCGCTTCGCGCTGGTGCACGCGCACTTCGGAGTCGGCGCGGTGTATGCCCGCCCGTTCGCGCGGCGGCACCGGCGGCCGCTGGTGGTGACCTTCCACGGCTACGACGTCCCGCTGCTCGCGAGTCCCACCCGCTTCCTGCCGCAGCACCTCCGCTACGCGCTCCTGGGCCCGCGCGTCCTCCGCGACATGACCCTCGGCCTCTGCGCCTCGAGCGAGCTGAAGGCGCTGCTCGAAGCCCAGGGGGTGCCGGCCGACAAGCTGCGCGTCAGCCGGCTGGGCGTGGACCTCGAGCGGTTCCGTCCCGGCGACCGCCCCGCTGACGAAGTGCGGGTGCTGATGATCGGCCGGCTGGTGGAGAAGAAGGGCTTCGGGATCGGGCTCGAGGCCTTTGCCGCGGCGGCGCGGGAACGGCCGGCGCTCCGGCTCACGATCATCGGCGATGGCCCGCTCGGGGGAGCACTCCGGGCCCGCGCCGCGGCCCTCGGCATCGCGGACCGGGTGACCTTCGCCGGGTCGCTGGAACCGGCCGCCGTCGCGGCGCGGCTGGCCGCGAGCCACCTGCTGCTGGCGCCGAGCGTGGTGGACCGGGAGGGGAACCGGGAATCGGGACTGATCGTGGTCAAGGAGGCGAGCGCCGCCGAGGTGGTGCCGATCGGCACCTGGCACGGCGGCATCCCCGAGATCATCGCCGACGGCGAGACCGGCTACCTGGTGCCGGAGCGGGACACCGCCGCGCTCGCCGGCCGGCTGGCCCTGCTCGCGGACGACCCGGCGCTGCGGGCCCGGCTGGGCCGCGCCGCCCGGGCGAAGATGCTCCGGGAGTACGACATCCGCGCCCGGGTGCGGGCCCTCGAGGCGCTGTACGACGAGGCGGTCGCCCGGCACGCGGCGGGCGGGGCCGATTGATGCGGGTCCTCCTCTGGGTCTCGACCCTGCAGGCCGACATCCTGGCGCTGGCCCTGGCGCTGGACCGGCGCCCCGGCACCGAGCTGCTGATTGCAGCCGACGGGCTGGCGGAGTGGCGGCGGGAGCCGATTGCCCGGGCGCGGCCGCTCCGGGCCCCGATGCTCGAGCGCGAGGACCGGGGCACCCGCGCCGCGGCGGAGGCGTTCGGCGCCGACGTGGTGGTGTGCGACAATCACTTCCCCGGGTTCGCCGCGGCCCCGCGGCTCTGCTTTCTCTGGCACGGGCTGGGCTGGAAGGCGACGCCGCCCCGGGACGTCGAGGAGCGGCTGCGGCATATCGCGCGGCTCACCGGCCAGGACCCCCGCCGGCCCGCCAGCCGGTTCGTGGCGCAGTGCTACCACGCCCGGGACCGCGACTGGCGGGTGTGCTCCTGGGGCGTGGCGCCGGAGAACTGCGCCGTGGTGGGCTCCTGCTTCAGCGACCTGCTGCTGGCCCCGCCCTACCGCCGCGAGGAACTGGCGCCGGCCTACCGGATCGACGTGGCGGGGCGGAAGACGCTGCTGCTCAACTTCACCTGGCACTATGGCCGCATCTTCCCTGGGAGCTGGCAGCCGTCGCTGCTGGGGCGCTCCCCCATGGAGGCGGACCTCGCGTTCCTGCGCGCGCTCTTCGCGCGGGCGGCGGATCACGGCGCCAACGTGCTCTTCTGCCTGCACGACCGCTGGCGCTATGAGTCGGCCTACCTGGAGGCGCTGCACCGTGAGGCGGCGGTGTTCCCGCACGTCGAGCTCAAGCACAAGAACGAGCGGCCCGACAACCTGGCGGACCTCGTGGTGGCGGACGCGATGCTGAGCAACCTCTCGAGCTTCGTGACCTTCTTCTACCACCTCGGCCGGCCGAGTATCCATCTCTGCCCGCCCCCGGGGCAACCGGTGCGCTTTTCCCGGCTCGGGCGGTTCGGGCCGCGGGCGGGCGGGCCGGAGGCGGCGCCGGAGTGGATGAATGCGCCGGAGGACAACGGCGGGCTCACCGCCTATGATGCCGCGGGCGCACTCGCGGCGGTGGACCGGGCCTTCGCGGAGCCGGAGTGCTGCGCCGAGCGGTCGCGCGCGTGGCTGGCGGCGCACATTCATGCCGCCGACGGAAGGACGTCGGACCGGATGGTGCAGGTGATCGAGGAGCTGGCGGGCCGCCTACCCTGACTTCTTCGGCAGGATATCCCCCCACCCCAGGTGCAGGACCCCGCGGAGCCACCCCGCCCAGACCGCGATCGTCAGCAGCACCAGCAGCGCCAGCGAGAGGACCGGCGACGGCAGGTGCGGCCGCGCCAGGCTGCCAATGGCCAGCACCAGCGCCACCACCCCGATGCCGGCGGCGGGCGTGACCAGGCCGCGCAGCAGCGGCCCCGGCCGTACGGGGGAACAGTGCCGCGCCATCCGGAAGTGCGCCACGAGCGGCAGCGGATAGGTCAGCAGCCAGACCCAGGCCACCCACTGTGCCCCCTGCCCTTCGGGCGCCAGCCACAGCGCCAGCACGAACCCCGACACCAGCGTCGCCCCGGTGAACAGCGCATCCACCACGGAGAAGTCGGGCCGGCCGGTGGCGTTGTAGAGCTGGGGGAAGAGCTGGGAGATCCCGCGCAGGAGGCTGGCCCAGACCAGCACCTGGATGAGCGGCACGGCGGGGAGCCACTTGCCGCCGCCGATCAGCGCCAGCAGGTCGGTGCTTGCAAAGCAGAGCAGCGCCGCCACCGGGCCGAGGATGAGGAGCAGCGAGCGCGCGCTCCGGTTGAAGGCCTGCAGCAGCGCCGCCGGCTGGTCGCGGAGCCGGGCATAGATGGGGTACTGCACCCGGTTGACCAGTTGCAGCACGATTTCCAGCGGTGTCATCCCCAGCTGGAAGGCAGTCTGGTAGATGCCGAGGACGCGGAGTCCGAGGACCCGGCCGATCAGCAGGTAATCGAGGTTGCGGTAGACGTGGTAGATGATGCTCGCAAGCGCGGTGCGAAAGCCGAAGGCGACCGCGCGCCGGGTCGAGGCATCGGCGGCGACCAGCGCCGGCCGGAACGGGGCCAGCCGCCAGAGCGCCAGGCAGAGGAAGAGGCCGCGGGCGACGTTGGCCAGCACCAGCCCCCAGGCGCCGAGGCCGGCCACCACGAGGACCACCTTGGTGACCGCCTCCCCCAGGGTAGCCAGGGTCTGGGCGGCGCCGGCCGTCTTGAAGTGGAGGTCCCGGGTCAGCAACTGCAGCGGCACCAGCGCCGCACCGACGAAGACCAGCTTGGTGGCGCTCACCAGCACCATCGGATAGAGCCGCCAGTCGGCGTAGAACACCGCGAGGAGGGGCGCCAGCCCGCCCAGCACCGCGACCCCGGCGACGCCGAGCAGGGTGCAGAACCAGAACAGGCCGGAGAGCTCGCCGTGGGACAGCTCCCGCTGCCGCACCACCACCTGCCCCACCCCGAGCCCGTTGAACGCCTCGATCGCGACCGCGATACTCCAGGCCAGGGCCGAGAGTCCGACCTCGGACGGCGCCAGGAACTGGAGCACGAGCAGGCTGCCGCCCACGTCCAGCAGGCGCATGGCGAGGGTCGCGGCCCCCATCCACCAGAGGCCGCGCCGCATCTCGTGCTTGGGGTCGATCTCACGCTCGGTCAACCGCGGCTCCCGATCCGGCTGGCGGCTCGACGGCCGCGCCCATACCTTGCCCGCCCGTGCGGATTCTCTACTCTTTCGACTCCCCGGTGCCCAACACGGGCGCCGACACCGAGCAGGTGGTGAACACCGTGGCGGCCTTGGCACGCCAGGGGCTCGCCATGGAACTGCTGGTGCCCGGTCCCGTCACCGGTCCGGGGGATGCCGCCGCACTCCGCGAGTACTACCAGGTCAGCGGCGACTTCACGGTGCATCAGCTTGCGCTCCGATGGAAGGGGCTGCGCGGGCCGGAAAAGTGGTCCCACGCGCTGCGGGGCCCGCGGCACCCCGCGGCCCGCGCGGCCGACCTGATCTACACCCGAAACCTGCCGGCGGCGTGGACCATGCTCCGCGCCGGCCACCGGGTGGCGTACGAGCACTTCCGTCCCTGGGGGGACCAGGTCCCCCCGCTGCAACCCTTCCTGCGCGCGGTACTCCGCCATCCCCGGCTGCTCGCCGCGCTGTTCCACTCCGAGCTCGCGCTCAACAGCTACCGGAGACTCGGCGTCCCCGAGGCTCGGCTGCTGGTGGCCCACAACGGCTGGGCGCCTGAGCGAATGGAGCCGCGCCTCTCCCGGGCGGAGGCTCGCGCCCGCCTCGGGCTCCTGCCGAACCGGTTCACCGTGGTCTACAGCGGTCGGATGAATGCCCGGAAGGGACTCGAGATCCTGCTTGAAGCCGCCGCGCTCGCCCCGGAGATCGGCATGGTGCTGATCGGATCCGAGGGAGAGGGGCCGGTGGAGCGCGCGGCGCGGGCACACCCGAACGTCACGGTGGTTCCCTGGCTCAAGTTCCGCGACCTGGCACCCTGGCTCTACGCGGCCGACGCCCTGATCGTCCCCCCGAGTCTCGCCCCCCTGGAGCGTCACGGCAACACGGTGCTGCCGATCAAGCTGTTCCTGTACCTCGCCGCCGGCCGGGTGCTGGTGGCGCCCCGGGCGCCGGACACCGCGGAGCTGCTCCAGGACGGAGTGAACGCCGCCCTGGTCCCGGCGGGCGACGTCCGGGCCACCGTGGCGACACTCCGCGCCGTGGCGGCGGACCCCGCGCGGGCCGAACGCCTGGGCGCGGGAGCGCTCGCCACCGCGGCCGACCTGACCTGGGATGCGCGGGGGGCGCGGATTGCCGATTTCCTGGCGCGGCGCATGGAGGCCGGTGCGGACCCGTTGCCGAGTCCGGACCCGTGGCGGGTAGGCGGGTGGTTGGCCGAAGTAGGCCGGTGGGTGTTGGGGCGGTAGGGTGGCAGGGCAGCAGGACGGCAGGACGGCAGGACGGCAGGACGGCAGGACGGCAGGACGGCAGGACGGCAGGACGGCAGGACGGCAGGACGGCAGGACGGGTTGCTGCCCGCGTTTACTAGCGCAATCGGCAACGCCTGTGTGGCCTACCCGAAAAAACGAGCGATTCCCCGCTTCCATCTTCCCTCCTCCCAGTACCCCGTCCCCGCCGCCTCGTCCCCCTCCCCCTCCCCCAAGGGATCAGGTCCGGAACCTGCTCCAATGGGTACGCTACCGTGACCCGGCCGACATGAAAGCGCCGGTCCCTGGCCAGCAGTAGCGCCATAAATACCAGCAGGCCAACAACTTAGATCGGTGTGTCGGTTCGCATCACCACCGAACACCGCAAGGCCGATTACGTGATGAAAGCACACGCCGCGCTGGACAACGGGACACGCCTCCGCCGCCCGGACATGGATACCGTCCGGGCCATTCCGCCCCGTCCGGCGGAAGCGGAGCGCGAGATCACGCTGCTCTGCCCCGGCCCGTGCAGCACCTCGCCGCGGGTGAAGCAGGCGCTCGCCCGGCAGGATATCTCGCATCGGGATCGCGCCTTCGTCGAGGTGCTGGATCGGGTCATGGCCCGGCTCCGGGTCGTGGCCGGCGCGCCCGAGGCCGACGTGCTCCTGACCGGGGGCGGCGCCACGGCCGCCACCGAGGCGGTGCTCGCCACCTTTGTCGGCCAGGACGAGCGGCTCCTGGTGGTCTCCAACGGCGCCTTCGGCGAGCGGATCGCCGAGATGGCTCAGTGCCTCGGCATCCACATGAGCCACCTGCGCTACGACTGGGGTGAGCCGATCGTGCTGGAGCAGGTGCAGGGCATGCTCGACGGCGACCCGCGGATCCGGTCGGTTGCCATGGTGCATCACGAGACCAGCGTGGGCCGCCTCAACCCGGTCAACGAGGTCGGCCGGATGCTCGCGCCGCGCCACATCCGCTACATCGTGGACGTGGTGTCCAGCCTCGGCGGCGAGGAGTTCGACTTCGTCCGCAGCCGCGCGTCGGTGGTCATCGGCTCCGCCAACAAGTGCCTGCACGGCGTGGCGGGGGCGGCCTTTGTGATCACCCGGAAGGAACTGTGGGAGGAGACGGCCCACGTCCGTCCCCGCTCGATGTTCCTGGACCTGCGCCGCTACCGCGCCGCGGTGCGGGAGAACGGCCAGACCCCGTTCACCCCGCCGGTGCCCGCCGTCGTGGCGCTCGACGCCGCGCTGGCGGAGCTCGAGGCCGAGGGGGGGGTGCCGGCGCGCCGGGCCAACTACCGGGCGCTCAACGCGCGCATCCGCAGCGGCCTGCGCGGGATGGGGCTGACGCTCAAGTTCGACGGGCCCGGCAGCGCCGCCTCGCTCACGGTGGCGCAGCTGCCGCCGGGGCTCAGCTTCGATTCGTTCAATCACGACCTCCGTGCCCGCGGCTTCCTGGTGTACCGCGGCAAGGGGCCGGTGAGCCACGATCACTTCCTGGTGGCCAACATGGGCTACCTCGACCTGGCGACGATCGACCGGTTCCTCGAGACCGTCGCGGCCATCGCGGGCGTACCGGCCTAGCAGGAGCCGGACCCGAGCATTCTCCCACAGGGCGACCACAGCGGGCGCCCCCCAGCTCGACTCCGCACCGGGCGACCACAAGGGTCGCCCCCCCAGATCCACTCCGTACCGGGCGACCACAAGGGTCGCCCTTACATTTGGTGCCATGGACATCTCCGCCGTCATCCTCGCCGCGGGCCTGGGCAGCCGCCTGCGGCCCCTCACGGACACGACCCCCAAGCCCCTGCTCGATGTCGGTGGCCAGGCCCTCCTGACCCGGCAGCTGGAGCGGATCGCCGCCGCGGGGCTCGGCCATGCGGTGGTGGTCACCGGCTACCTCGCCGACCAGGTGGAGGCGCACCTCCGGCGGCACCCGCCGCCCGTCGAGGTGACCCTCGCCCCCAACCCGCACTACGCCACCACCGGCAACTGCATGAGCGTCCTCGCCGCCCGGGAGGCGAGCGGCGGCCGCGGCATCGTGATCTTCGATGGGGACGTGGTGCTCACCGGCGACGCGCTGGCCCGGCTCGCGGCGGACCCGGCGCCCGCCGCGCTCCTCGTTGACCGCGACACCCCCCTGGGGCCGGAAGAGATGAAGGTGCTCATCGACCCCCAGGGAAACGTGCGCCGGCTCTCCAAGCAACTCGATCCCGCCGCCTGCCTCGGCGAATCCATCGGGGTGCAGAAGGTGGGGGGCCTCGCGCTCCCGATCTTCTGGGCTACCCTCGAGGCGATGCGGGACGCTGGCGACACCCAGGGCTATTACGAGGATGCCTTCCAGCGGATGATGCAGGCCGGCGTCAGCTTCCGCACCGTTCCGATCGGCCACCACGAATGGACCGAGATCGATGACCTCGCCGACCTCGAGGACGCCAGGGCCCGCTTTGGGCGCTAGCCACGGCACGGGCGCCGGCGGCGCGAAGCCGGCGAAGCCACCCGAAGTGGAAGAGTGGGTGGATGAGTGGATCCACCGCCCGCTCGCCCGGCCGGTCGTCGCCCTCCTGGTGCACACCCCCGTCACCCCCAACCAGGTGACGGTCTTCGCCGCCGCCGTGGGGGTGGCGGCCGGCGTGATGGTGGCGCTCAGCGTGCAGCGGCCCGAGTGGCGGCTCTATGGCGGCCTGCTGCTCTTCGCCGCCGTGGTGCTCGACTGCTGTGACGGCCAGCTGGCGCGGGCCAGGGGCATCTCCTCCACCTACGGCGCCATCCTCGACGGCATCTCCGACTACGCGGTGGGGCTCGCGCTGGGCGTGGGCGCCGGGTACTTCATGGCCACCTTCCACGGCAGCCCCTGGTACTGGCTGCTCGCGGTCGCGGGGATCGCCAGCTCCGCCGTCCATTCGGCGCTCTTCGACCACACCAAGACCCGCTACATTGCCCGCGCCGGGGGTGGCTACTCGGAGCGGGACGAGGACCTGGGCCTGGTCGCGGCGGAGCGGGACCGCGCCTGGCGGGAGCGGCGCTACCGTGACGCCCTGCTGCTCTGGACCTATCACCAGTACTCCACCGCCCAGCACGCGGCGCTCGCCATTCCTCCCGCCGCCGATCCCGTGGCCTACCGCGCCGCCAACGCCGGCCGCATGCGGGCCTGGACCGTGCTCGGCATCGGGACCCACTTCGCGCTCGCGTACCTGTGCGCCATCGCGGCGTACTGGTGGCCGGGAGCGATCGCCGCCTATTTCATCCTCTGCGCCACCGCCTACAACCTCTACTTCCTGGTCCTGATGCGGCTCGAATCGCGGGCGGTGGCCGGGTGACGCTGTCGGCGCGCCTCACCACCCCCGCCGCCGGCGATCCGGACCTTCGCGTGGCCGGGATGAGCGTGCTGCTGCGGCAGCTGCTCTCGCTGCAGGACGCCGGCATCACGGAAGTGGTGCTGCCGACCGACCTGATCGCCGCCATTCCCACCGACCCCCGGCTCCACCTGCGTCTGGTCTCCGACGCCGAGCCGCCGAGCGGCGGAGCCGCCGAGCCGCCGATTCTCACGGCCCCCGTGGGCCTGGTCTGGCACCGGATGCTCCCCCGGCGGCTGGTGCAGGCGGGCTATCGTGGAGACCTCCTGGCGGCGCCGCGCGAGGCCGGCGAGTTCGTGGTCGCGGTCACCGACGCGGCGAGCGCGCGCGCGGCCACCGATCGGCTCTTCGCGGCGCTGCTCAAGGCCACCGACGGCATCATCAGCCGGCGGATCAACCGCCGGATCTCGCTGCAGGTCACCCGCCGCCTGATCGATACCGGCCTCACGCCCAACCAGATGACGGTGATCGCGCTGGCGATCGGGCTGGCGGGGATCGGGGGGGTCCTCTGGTGGGGCGCCGGGTGGCTGGTGCCGGGGGCGCTCTTGCTGCAGACCCAGTCCATCCTCGACGGCTGCGACGGCGAGATCTCCCGGCTCAAGTACATCCGGTCCCGCCTGGGCGAGTGGCTGGATCAGGTCGGGGATGACGTGGTCAACGTCGGCTTCTTCGCCGCGGCGAGCTGGGTGCTGTGGCGGGACGGCTCGACCCTCGCCGGGTGGCTCGGGCTCGTGGGGACGGTACTGCACCTGGCCTACCAGGTGGCGCTCTACGCGGCGCTGGTGTTCCGCGGCGGCGGGAGCGGGAGCATTACCAGCATCCGGTGGTGGGGCCAGAAGGACCACGTCGCCGCGCCGGCCGGGGCCGGCGGTCCGTTCCGGCTGCTCAAGGAAACGGTTGAGATGGCCGGCCGGCGGGACTTCTTCACCTTCCTCTACCTGCCCGCCGCCCTCGTGGGAATGACCGAGATCGCGCTGGTGTGGTGCGCCATCATCTTCAGCGTCTCAGGGCTGACTACCGGACTGCAGTGGCTGCTTCGCGGTGGCCCCGAGCCGGCAGCGCGGACTTCCTGAGCAGCAGCTCGGCCTTGGCGTAGTCCTCCGGGGTGTCCACGTCGGTCCAGCGCACGCCCGAGAGCGGCACCGCGGCGAACAGGCCCTGCGCCAGCATCCGGCGCATGCCGAGGGTGACGGACGGCGGCTCGTGGCGCGCGACCGCTTCCAGCGCGGTGAAGATGCGCGGATCAAGGCGGAAGCAGCCGGTGTCCACCGCGTCGTACGGGTAGACATCCTTGCCGATGGCGGTGATCAGGCTGCCGCGGGTGCAGACCTTGGTGGCGTCGTCCTCGTCCAGGTTCACCGGGTGGTAGTCCACCAGCAGCCGCACCGCGTCGGCCGGCGCCGCGTCGGCGCGGTCGAGGAAGCGCAGCACGGGGTGGGCAAAGACGTGGTCGGCCATCTGCAGGAAGAACGGCCCGGAGATGAACGGCGCCGCGGCGAGCAGCGAAACGCCGTTGGGCTCGTGGTACCGGGCGTTGTAGACCACCGTGAGCTTGAGCGGGGACTCGACGGTCTCGAGGTGGGCCCGCATCTGGTCGGCGGCATTGCCGGTGACAATGACGGCCTCCTCGACCCCCGCGGCGGCGGCCTGGTCGAGCGCGTGCTCGATCAGCGCGCGGCCGGCCACCCGCACCAGCGGCTTGGGCAGGTTGCCCCGTGCCGCGGAGAGCCGGGAACCGTTGCCCGCCGCGAGGATTACCGTCTGCCTGGTACCGAGAAGTTCGCTCACCGCACTGATATCCTGAGTTCGAGTCCGAAAAGGGATCGGCGCGGACTGATGAGGGGCAACAAGGGTGCCGGTACCGCCGCCGACTGGGGCCGGCAGCAGCGTCCCGGCTGTGCCCATGTAAGTCATTATTCCATAAAGCATTAGGCGTCTGTCCCTCGCCCGTGCCCAGCCCCGGCGGGGCGGCGGGGCCCGATCCCCCCGCTCCCCTCGTGTCATTCGGCCACGTGTCAGTCAAACTCCCCCGGGTGATTGCCCGCGCTGGGATGCGGGGTCACATTCCGCGCATGTCCCCCATCTGGGTCGCGGCGACCTCCCTTCTCCTCCTCGCGGGCAGCACGCCCCGCCCGGCCGATGACGTTGCCCGGTACATCGTCACCGCCCCGGCCGAATCGCTCCGGGTCACCGTGGTGGGGCCGGCGTCGGGCACCCCGCTGGTGGTGATCCCGGGGCTGGTGAGCCCCGCGTTCGCCTACCGGCGGGTGCTGCCGCCCCTCGCGGCGGCCGGGGTGCGGGTGATCGTGATCGAGCCGCTCGGCGTGGGGGCGTCGGCCCGGCCCGGAGGCAAGGCGGACTATTCGATCACGGCCCAGGCGGCACGCACCGGGGCGGTGCTCGATTCGCTCCGGATCTCAAACGCGGTGGTTGCCGGTCACGCGGTCGGGGCGACGATTGCCCTGCGGCTCGCGGTGCTCCGGCCCGACCTGACCAGCCGCCTGGTCCTGCTCGAGGTCGGCTCCCTGACCTCCGCGGCGGTGCCCGGGGTCAAGCAGGCGATCAAGTACTCCTTCCTGATCCGGCTCTTCGCGGGGCGGGGGCGGGTCAGGAAGGAGCTGCGGAAAGGGCTCATCGCCAATTCGGTGGACAGCAGCTGGGTGACCGACAGCGTGATCGAGGGCTACACCGCGGGCGCGGCGGGAGACCTGGGCGGGGTGCTGCGCGCCCTCAAGCGGATGGACCAGTCCGTGGAGCCGGACAGCCTGGTGCCCCGGCTGGCGGAGGTGCGGATTCCGGTGCGGCTGATTGTCGGGGGCGGGCCGCGGCTGGGCGGAGGGCGGAGCGCCGGCCGGGGCCGGATCCGTCAGTTGCGGGAAGGGATGCCCCAGCTGCTGGTGGACACCATCCCTGGCGCGGGGCTGCATATCCAGGAAGAGCAGCCCGAGGCGCTGGTCCGGGCGCTGCTGCACGAGGCGCGGGAGCCGCGGCCATGACGCGGGACGCACTAGCGCTGCTGCTGCGGAACATCGAGCCGCCCCGGGGCCGGGCATGGCACGGTGGGGTGACCGTGGTCGGCGCGCTCCGGAACGTGGACGCGCGGGAGGCGCACTGGGTACCGCGCGGCGGGCGACACAGCATCTGGTCGCTGGCGCTGCACCTGGCCTACTGGAAGTACGCGGTCCGGCGGCACCTGGTCCGGGAGCCGATCCCCCGCTTCCCGCGGAGCCCCGCCAACTGGCCCGCGGTGCCGCGCCGCGCCGACGAGGCCTTGTGGCAGGCGGACCGGGCGTTGGTCGCGGAGGAACACCGCCGGTTCGTCGCGGCGGCGGCGGCGCTCGATCCGGCGCGGCTCACCCGCCGCCCACCGCGGAAGAAGACCTGGACCTACGGTGAGTTGATCGCCGGCATCCTGGCGCACGATGCCTATCACGTGGGGCAGATCCAGTTGCTCAAGCGGTTGGCGCGGGGCTAGCCGCGGCGGCCGGCGATCGGGGCCGCGCCCTAGTACCGCCCCAGGTAATTCCGCACCTCCCACTCCGTGACCTCGCGGTTGAACAGCGAGACCTCCTCCCGCTTGGCCTCGAGGAAGCGCTCCGTGAGGTGCTCCCCCAGGGCGGCCTTGATGACGTCGTCCTTCTCGAAGCGGTCCAGCGCCTCGTGCAGGTCCCGCGGCAGGTCGTCGATCTGGTACTTCCGCCGGTCGCGATAGCTCATCCGGAAAATGTTGCGGTTGACCGGCTCGCGGCATTCGAGCTGGTGCTCCACCCCGTCCAGCCCGGCCGCCAGCTGCACGGTGAGCGACAGGTAGGGATTGGCCGACGGGTCCGGCATCCGCAGCTCGCAGCGGGTGCCGTCCTCCCGCCGCTCGGGGATCCGCACCAGCGGCGAGCGGTTCCGCATGCTCCACGCCACGTTGATCGGCGCCTCGTAGCCCGGCACCAGCCGCTTGTAGCTGTTGATCAGCGGGTTGGTGATGGCGCAGAAGCCGCGCGCGTGCTGCAGCAGCCCCTCGACGTAGCTCAGCGCCACCGCCGAGAGCTGGTGCTCCGTCTTCGGATCGTAGAAGGCGTTGGTCTTGCCCTTGAAGAGGCTCTGGTGGGTGTGCATCCCGCTGCCCGCCTGCCCCATGATGGGCTTGGGCATGAAGGACGCGATGAAGCCATGCCGGTTGGCGAGGCTCCGCACCACGAACTTGAAGGTCGCGATGTTGTCGGCGGTGGTGAGCGCGTCGGCGTAGCGGAAGTCCACCTCGTGCTGCCCCGGGGCCACCTCGTGGTGCGCCGCCTCCACTTCGAACCCCATCAGCTCCAGGTCCCGCACGATCAGCCGCCGGAGCTCCTCGCCGCGGTCCACCGGTGTGAGGTCGAAGTAGCTGCCGGCGTCGTGGGTGGTGGTGGTCGGGTTCCCCTGGGCGTCCTTCTCGAACAGGAAGAACTCGACCTCGCACCCCGCCATCATGCTGTAGCCCAGCTCCCTGGCCCGGGTGATCTGGCGCTTCAGGGTGAGCCGCGGGCAGCCGGCGAACGGCTGGTGATCCGGGGAGTAGATGTCGCACAGCAGGCGGCCCACCCGGCCTCCCTCGTCGTCCATCGGGAGCACCCGGAAGGTGTCGAGGTCGGGGACCAGGAGCATGTCGCTCTCCTCGATCCGCGCGAACCCCTCGATCGAGGAGCCGTCGAACATCAGCTCGCCGTCGAGCGCCTTGGCGAACTGGCTGCGCGGCACCTCGACGTTCTTGTTGACCCCCTGGATGTCCGTGAACTGGAGCCGGAGGAAGTCCACCTGGAAGTCGGTAGCGAGCGTGAGGACGTCGGCTTTGGAGGCGCCGCGCAACTGGCGGGGGAATTCGGCGACGGGAGGGCGGGGTGGGGTCATCCCAGGCTTTCGAGGATCTTCCACAGTTCGATCGGGCTGAATTCGCTGAACCGGTCCACGATCTCCTGCTCGGTCCACTCGCGGAAGATCCACCCCGTGCTCTTGTGCCGGGAGCCCTCCACGAAGTGCAACCGTCCCTGGGCCAGGGTGCCGTACGGACGGGTCTCGAGGTAGACGCCCCAGCGGGTCTGGCTGCGGGCGAGGTCGCCCAAGTGCCGGGCGGTGGGGGCGTCGGGAAGCGGAACCGGCGGCGGCTGTTGGGGCTGGGCCATGCATCCTCCGGGTTGCTGGAGACTAACCAAGGGTGGGGGCGGGGGACAAGGCAGGGCGGCTCGGCGGCTCGGCGGCTCGGCGGCTCGGCGGCTCAGGAGCCTGTCAGGAATTCTGTGTGTGGGCCATTCTTCAGCCATGAAAGGCACCCCGAAGATGGCCTTTGCACCCGAGTTGCTGGATCAGCTCCTCGCCGGCTGTGAGCGGCCCGAGGA
>JANRJZ010000277.1:0-17726 GCA_033763675.1 Gemmatimonadota bacterium | reverse complement strand
CCGACCTGGTGCAGCGCGCCCTGGAGGGGCCGCGCGGGCTGGTGGGGCACCTGGTGGATGGCTTCGGGGCGGACGGGATGTGGTACGAGGGGGAGAACTACCACCTCTTTGCCCTGCGCGGGCTGCTGGTCGGCGCCGACTGGGCCAGGCTCGCAGGGGTGGACCTGTTCGAGGCGGAGGCGGGGCGGGCCAAGCTGGCCGCCGCGCTCCGGGCCCCGCTGCTCACCGCGCTGCCGGACCTCACCATCCCGGCGCGCAAGGACTCGCGCTTCGGGGTGTCGCTGGCGCAGCCGATGTACCTCGAGCTGTGGGAACGGGGCGTCGCGCGGCTGCTTGAGGCCGACGCCCCCGAGCCCGCCGCGGAGCTCGGCGCCGCGCTCCGCGCGCTCTACGAGCTTCCGGCTCCCGCCGCCGAGACCTTCGACAGCTACCTGCACGAGGCGGGGGAGCCGCCTCCCGAGCGCCGGACTCGCACCGATCTCTCCTGGTGGATGCTCGCGACGATGGCGCCGGAACTTCCCGGCGCGGATCGCGCGTGGGAGCCGGCCAGCGTCCTGCTGCCGGATCAGGGGGTCGCGATTCTCCGGCAGGGAAATCGCTACGCCAGCCTGGAGTGCGGCGCCTACGGCGGCGGGCATGGCCATCCCGACCGCCTGCACCTCACGCTGCACGCCGGCGGGGTGCACTGGCTGGCGGATCCGGGCACCGGCAGCTACGTCGCTCCCGACCTGGTCTGGTACCGCTCCACCCTGGCGCACAACGCGCCCCGGGTGGATGGAGAGGACCAGCCGATGGCCGACGCCCGGCCGGAGCTGTTCGACGTAAAGGACGGCTGGGGCTGGGTGCGGGCCCGTGTCGGCCGAATCACCCGCACGCTCGTGGCCGGCCCCACGCACCTGGTGGACATTGTCGAGTGTGCCCAGGAGGACGAGCACCTGGTGGAACTTCCCTGGCACCTGGATGGCACGGTGGAGGTGCTCACGCCCGGGAGCTGGGCCGCCGCCGACTTCTCCGACGGATTCGCGCACGGCGCCGAGCGGTTCACCGCCACGGCGCCGGGTCCGCTCCGGTGGCGCGCCCTCCAGGGCGGGCACTCGCTGGAGGGGCTGGTCGAGGAAGGCGCCGAGCTGCTTCGGGTGCGTGGCCCCGGGCGGCCGGGAGAGGGAGAGGAGCGCAGCTTCCTGCTGCTGCGCCGCCGCGGGCGCTACGTCCGGTTCGCCACGGTGCTGGCGGAGGATGCGACGGCCCTGGTGAGCGTCAGCTTCTCGCCGGCGGAGATCGTGCTGCAGTCCGCCGAGGGCACCGTGACCCACCGATCGGTGAACGAGGGCTGGGACGTGCGCACGGCCGGTGGGCTGGTTTCCCTCCGGGGCGCCCGGCGCGTGCTGCCGCGGGTGGAGCTGCCGGTGGCGTCACACGTCTCGCAGCGGGAGGTGCCACCCGTGGCCGTGGCGGTGCATCTCACCACGCCGCCCGCGCTCGATGGGACCCTCACCGGCTTCGCCGACGAGGTGCCGCTCCACCTGGACCATGAGGACCAGTACCGGCGGACCGAGGAGCCCTATCCCGGCCCCGAGGAGTTTTCCGCCACGGCGCACCTTGGCTGGGATGACAGATCCCTCTACGTCGCGGTGGAGGTGGCACATCCGCAGCCGGTGTTCCGGAGCGCCGACGCCCCGCCGCTGCTGCTGGACAACGAGCCCGACCTGATCCACTCCGACGGCCTGCAGCTCTACCTCCGGATCCCCGGGCACGATCCGCTCGGCTGGCTGGTGGTGCCCGATCCCGCGGGCGACGGCCTCGCGGTGCGGGGCGTCGGCGGCATGGACTCGGATCCCGGGATGGTGCGCGGGGCGTGGCGCCGCACCCCCGAGGGCTACACCGTCACCCTGGCGATCACGCCCGCGGGCTGGCCCCCCACCCTGCACGACGAACCGGCCGACTTCGACCTGATCGTCAACCGGATGGCGCCGGACCGCGAGCGGCGCGAGGGGCAGCTGGCCTGGTCCGGCGGCGGCGGCTGGGCGTATCTCCGCGGGGACCGGCAGGACCCGCGCCGCTTCGGCAAGGTGCAGCTGGCATGAGGATCCCGGGCTTCACCTCCACCGCCAGCAAGCGGCCGGAGGCGCTCTTCGGCGCCGGGGCGCCGCGGGGGCTCCCCGTCAGGTTCACGCGGAGCGCGGGCGCGCGGCTCTGGGACGAGGAGGGGCGGGAGTATCTCGACTTCGTGATGGCGCTGGGCGCCGTGGGGCTGGGGTACGGCCACCCCGCCGTCTCCCGTGCGGCGCATGCCGCCGTGGACGCGGGCGTGGTGGGCTCCCTGCCGCCGGAAGCCGAAGAGCGGCTGGCGGAACGGCTGGCGGGACTGGTCCCCGCCATGGAGCGGACCCGGTTCCTCAAGACCGGCGCCGAGGCGGTCGCCGCGGCGGTGCGGCTGGCGCGCACCCACACCGGCCGCGATGGGCTCCTGCGCTGCGGCTATCACGGCTGGCACGACTGGTGTCAGGCGCCGGGCGCCCCGGGTGTCCCCCGCGCCGTCACCGCGCTGGTGGAGGAGCTCCCCTTCAACGATCCCGAACGGGCGCGTGCCCTGATCCGGCTGCTCGGCGACCGGCTCGCGGCGGTGGTGATCGAGCCGGTCATCGAAGGGCCGCCGAGCGCCGAATGGCTGGCGGTGCTGCGGGACGAGACGCGACGGGTCGGGGCGCTTCTGGTCTTCGATGAGATCAAGACCGGATTCCGGGTGGCGCTGGGTGGCGCCGCGGAGCGCTACGGCGGCGAGCCGGACCTGGTGGTCCTGGGGAAGGCGCTGGCCAACGGCTTTCCGCTGGCGGCGGTCGGGGGCCGGCGGGCGGTCATGGAAGATGCCCGCCGGGCGTGGATCTCTTCCACGCTCGCCACCGAGCTGGTGGCGCTGGCCGCGGCGGAGGCCACGCTTACCGTGATGGAGGGGAAGCAGGTCCCGGCCCATCTCGGCGCCGTCGGCCGGGTGCTGTTCGACGGCCTCACCGAGCTGGCGCTCCGCTATCCGCTGCTGCTCGAGGGTGCCGCCGGGCTGCCGGAGATGTGCTTCCTCAAGTACCGGAGCGAGGAGACCGGCATCCAGCTGGCGCGGCGCGCGGCGGAGCGGGGGGTCCTGTTCAAGCGGAGCGCCTACAACTTCGTCTCGCTGGCGCATGACGGCGGCCTGGTCCAGCGGGCGCTCGGCGCGCTGGCTGAATCCTGTGAGGCGCTGGCCAATGACCATGCTGATTGACGTCCACGCGCACTTCTTCCACGACCGGTGTGGCCGCGCCGACTGGCGCGAGCGCAACCGGAGCCGGCTTGAGGCCGGGGCCCGCATCGGGATCCGGTGGCACGTGGCCTCCATCCTCGGGAGCTGGGGCCACACCTCACCGACCTACTTTCCCTCCCCCGCCGACCTGACCGAGGCCAACGCCGCGCTGCGCGGCCTCGCGGCGGAGCACGGCCCCCGCATCCGGGGCTACGTGGCGGTGAATCCCAACCACACGACGCACGCCGTGGCGGAGCTGGAGGCGGGGGTGGCCGGCGGGATGATCGGCCTCAAGCTGGCCGCCAGCCGCCGGGCCGACGATCCGCTGCTCGATCCGCTGTGTGAGGCGGCCCACCGGCTGCGGCTCCCCGTGCTGCACCACATCTGGCAGTTCCGGCGCCGGGAGTGGCCGGGGCAGGAGGCGTCGGATGGGGTAGAACTCTGCCGCCTGGCGGTCCGGCACCCGGCCGTCAGCTTCATCCTGGCCCACATCGGCGGCGGCGGGGACTGGCTCCATACCCTGCGGGCCGTGCGCCACGCGCCGAACGTGCTGCTGGACCTCTCCGGGAGCGGGGTGGATGGCGGCATGCTGGAGGGCGCGCTCCGGGCGGTCGGGGCGGAGCGGCTGCTCTGGGGCGCGGACGTGACCCTCTGCACCGGCTGGGCCAAGCTGCGCTACCTGGAGCGGCTGCTCCCGCCGGCGGACTTTGCCCTGGTGTCGGGGGGGAACGCGGTCCGGATCTTCCCGCCTGGAGCGTTCGCATGATCGACGTCAACGCCTTTCTCGGTGCGTATCCCTGGCGCCGGGTGCCGGGCACCTCGCCGGAGGCGCTGCGCTCAGCGATGGACCGGGCCGGGATCAGCCGGGCCTGGGTGACGCACCTCCCCGGGCTCTTCTGGAAGGATCCCGCGGAGGGGAACGGCTGGTTGTACGAGGTCGTGGCTCGCGAGCCCCGCTTCCGCGCCGTGGCCACCGTCCATCCGGGGCTGCCCCACTGGGAGGAAGACCTCGCGGCGGCGGTGGCCGCCGGTGCGGTGGCGGTGCGGGCCGACCCGGGACTGCTGGGCCTGGCGCCGGCGGGGGCGGAGATGCTCGCGCTGGTGCGGGCCGCCGCGACCATTGACCTGCCGCTCCTGAGCGCGGTCCGCCTGGAGGACGGGCGGGGGCGGCATCCGCTGGACGTGGCGCCCGAGCTCCCGCCGTGGGCGGTGCGCCAGTGGCTCCGCGCCGATCCGGCGATCCGCATCGTGATCACCCAGGCCGACCGCGGCTTCATCGAGGAGGTGCACCACGGGTCCACCCCGGCCGAAGCCGCGCGGATCTGGTGGGACATCGCCTGGATCTGGGGCCCGCCGGAGGATCACCTGGCCCACCTGCTTGCCACGATTGGCCCGGCACGGTTCCTTTTCGGGAGCGGTCAGCCGCTCCGGCTGGCGGAAACACCCGGAGCGCGGCTGGACCTCCTGTCGCTGAGCCCCGCGGACCGGGCGGCGATCACCCTTGAGAACGCGGCCAGCCTCGAGCGCCGCCGGAGCCCCAGCGGATGACCACGCCCTCGCGCAGACACCTGCCCCGGCTCTCGTTCGCCGGCCGTGCGGCCCCCCGGCTGGAAACCCCCGGGCACTCCTGGCAGGTGCTGGATCTCTCCCCCGAAGGGCTGCGCTTCCGGGTGGCGGTGGACGAGCGCCCCGCGGTTACCATCGGCGACGTGCTCCGGGCCACGATCCGCTTCCCCGCGGACCGCTCGGTGGAGATCGAAGGCCGGGTGCTGCGGGTCTCGGGGGGCGAGGCCGCCGTGCGCCTGGAGCAGGGGCATGACCGGATCGCCGCGCAGCTCCCGATGGGGCCCGCCAGCCCCCGTCGCCCGGGACTGCGCTGGTAGGTGTCCCATGCCGTGGCTTCATGAACGGGAACACTACCGGGTCGCCTATCCCCAGCAGCTCAGGCCCAAGTTCATGGTGCAGGGCTTCACCTTCGACGTGGTGGACGTCTGCGAGCGGGGGCTCCGCTTCCAGCTCGCCGCCGCCGGGCCGCCGGAGCCCGGGTTCGAGGTCGCCGGGACGCTGCGCTTCCGCCGGGGAGAGACCGTCGCGGTGCGGGGCACCGTGCTCCGGGTGGTGGACGGAGAGGTGGCCGTCCGCC
Source organism: Gemmatimonadota bacterium (assembly GCA_033763675.1). GTDB lineage: Bacteria > Gemmatimonadota > Gemmatimonadetes > Gemmatimonadales > GWC2-71-9 > JADJOM01. Next base: position 12,309 of record JANRJZ010000277.1, on the reverse strand, counting down.
TCGATGACCGGGTGCCGCTCCGCGTGATCATGGACGAACAGCGGTTCCTGCTCGATCGCAACCGCCACATGGGCATGTAGCATGACCGCTGCGCCCCGGGTGGCGGTGATCGGCCTCGGCGCCGCCGGCAGCGCCGCCCTGCTCGCGCTGGCCCGGCGCGGCATCGCCGCGGTCGGACTCGACCGCTTCCGCCCGCCCCATTCGCACGGCTCCTCCCACGGCCGGTCCCGCGTCATCCGCGAGGCCTACTACGAGTCCCCCGCCTACGTCCCGCTGGTGCGGCGCGCCTACGAGTTATGGCAGGCGCTGGAACGGGAGGGCGGCCGTCCCCTGCTGCAGCAGACCGGCGGACTCATGATCGGCCCTGCGGACGGCGCCCTGGTCCGCGGCGCCCGCGAGAGCGCCGAAGCGCACGGCCTGCCCTTTGAACTGCTGGACGCCGCGGAGATCCGGCGCCGCTTCCCGGTCTTCCATGCCCCCACGGGATCCGTCGGCGTGCTGGAACCGCGCGCCGGCGTGCTCGATCCCGAGGCGGCGATCGAGGTGTCGCTCGCGCTCGCCGCACGCGCCGGCGCGGAGCTGCGCTTCGAGGCGCAGGTGACCGGGTGGAGCGGTGAGGAGGGGGGCGGGCTCCGGCTGGACACCGCCGCCGGGCCGGTCCGCGCAGACCGGGTGATTGTCACCGCCGGCCCGTGGGCGCCGGAACTGCTCGCCGGCGCGGGCGCGCCGCTCGAGGTCGAACGCCAGGTGATGTACTGGTTCCAGCCCGCCGCGCCGGAACCATTCTCGGCGGCGCGGCTGCCGGTCTTCATCTGGGAATGGGGGGCGGGGCGGTATTTCTACGGCCTCCCCGACCAGGGAGCCGGCTTCAAGGTGGCCCGGCACCACGATGGCGAGACCGTGACCGCCGCCGCGCCGCGCCGGGCGGTGCAGCCGGAGGAGATCGGCGAGATGCGCCAGCTCCTCCGCCGCTTCATCCCCGACGCCGATGGACCGCCCACCGACGCGGTGACCTGCCTCTACACCAACACCCCCGACCATCACTTTTTGCTCGGCCCCCACCCCCGCGACCCGCGGGTGATCATCGGCAGCGCCTGCTCCGGGCACGGCTTCAAGTTCGCGCCGGTGCTGGGCGAGGTGCTCGCCGACCTGGCGCTGGCCGGGCAATCGGCGTTCGACCTGGCGCCGTTCCGGCCGGGGCGCTTCGGATAGGATTTCCCCGAGGCCCGGAATGCAACGAGCCCGGGCGTTGGCCCGGGCTCGCGCGTTTCGAGAGGTTACCTGCTCAGTTGAGCGGGCAGCCCTGCTCGTTGAAGCCTTCGAAGATGTCCTTCTGGGTGTTGTAGGCGTTCTTGGTGCCGGGGAAGACCCCGTTGAAGCCGTTGATCACGTCGGCGGTGGTGAAGTCATAGCTCACGCCCGTGGAGCCGGCGTTGAGCAGCGCGGCGACCGCATGCCGGCCCAGCGCGTCCAGCCCGCCGCCGCCGGTGCTCAGCACCTCGACCAGCGTCTTGCCGGGGAAGGCGTCCTCGAACACTGTGGAGAACAGTTGATCGGGGCTGTACGCCGCGGGCCAACTGTCGAAGTGATGGGTCTGCTTCCAGTAGCCCGGAGTGCAGCCTTCACCGCCGCCGGGCGGCGGGGGCGGGATCAGCGAGTTGTAGAAGTAGACCGTCGCGCCCCACTCGAGGCCGGCCAGGATCTTCGAGGTGCCGGAGGCCTGGACGGTGCGGGTGATGGTCATCGGGGTCTGGGTATTCGGGGTGACGCCCTGCAGGGTCACGATCGAGTCCAGCTGCACCCCGGTGGGCATGCCGATCTCGGTGATGAACAGGGTGTCGGGCTTCGGCACCGCGCTGCTGGTGAGCACGATCAGGCACTCGCCGGCGTTGATCGCGGCGGTGTCGGTCTGGGTGCCGCCCACCAGGAAGTGGGTGACGATCTCGATCGTGGCCGAGGAGCCGTCCTTGCAGATTTCGGCCTCGGTGCGGGTCGGGACGCCGTCACCCGGCGGGAACCCGATCACGATGGACTGGGTGGGAACGACCGGTGCGGTTGATTCCGGGCTGCAGGCCGTGGCGGCCAGCACGAATACGAGGGGGGCTGCCGCAAGGATGCGGCCGTGCCGAGAAAGTCTGTTCATGGTAACGGAGCCTCAGGGGTGAAGTCGGTGGCATCTGCATGCTGCGCACGCAGGGCGCCCCCCGATTGGGCAGCTTTCGTACCGCTTCATGACACAATTCAAGTCCTTTAATGCCAAGCGGTTGCGCAGCTGCACCGGGGGGCTGATGTCACGGCCATGCAGCGGGTAGTTGCGCCTCCGCGACACACCCTACTGCCAGCGAAAGATCCTGAGGGCCACGACGAACCCCACCACCAGCCACGCCGCCATGACCGCGAGCTGCCCCGTCACCCCCGCGAGCGATGCCCCCTCCAGCATGATCAGCCGCAGGGCGTCCACCAGCACGGTGAGCGGCAGGGCCTGGATCACCGGCTGCACCAGCTCCGGGAACCGCGCCGAGGAGAAGAACACCCCGGACAGCACCCACATCGGCATGAGCATCAGGTTCATCAGGCCGGAGGCGCCCTCGATGGTGGTGGGCCGCGCCGCCGCCAGCAGCCCCAGGGCGCCGAAGGTGAGCGACCCGAACCCGCACACGATCCCCAGCGCCACCAGCGAGCCGCGCACCGGGACGTCGAAGGCGAGCACCCCGAAGGCCAGGATGGTCCCGACCTCCACCACCAGGAGCAGCAGCTGCGCCAGCGGGAAGCTGGCCAGGTACTCGGCCCGCGACATCGGTGTGGCGAGCAGCCGCTTGAGCAGCTTCCGCCGCCGCGCGTCCACGATCGAGAAGCCGGTGCCCCAGACGCCGCTCCCCATCAGGTTGAGCGCCACCAGCCCCGGGAGCAGGAAGTCGATGTACCGGGAACCCCGCTCCCGCACGATCTCCTCCCGCACCGGCGCCGGATCCTGCCGTCCCGCCGCCCGCTGCAGGAGGTCGTCCACGCGAAGCCGCGCGACCGCCGCCTCGGGGCGCGTGTCGTCGAAGCGATAGGCGTACTCCGCCGCGCCCCGGGGAATCACCACCAGCGCCACCTTGCCGGTGCGGAGCGCGTGGGCCGCCGCGCTGGAATCCCGGTAGCGGCTGACGAGGAAGGTGGAATCTCCCGCCAGGGCCGCGGCCGCCACTTCCGCCGGCGCGGCCCACTCCGCCAGCCCCACCGTGACCTGTTCCACCGGCTTGTCGCGGAAGGCGATGCCGAGCCCGAGCGCCAGCACGATCGGAAAGCCGTAGGTCCAGAACACCGCCTCCGGCTCCCGGAAGAACTCCTTGAGGCGCACCGCCACCAGGGCCCGGATGCTGCGGCCGAACTCAGCCATCGCGCAGGTGCCTCCCGGTCAGGGAGACGAAGACATCCTCGAGCGTCGGGGCATGGGTACGGAGCTCCTCGATCCCGATCCGGTCCCGCTCGATGGCGGCGAGGACCCCCGGCAGCGTGGCGTGCAGCTGGGCCACCCGCAGGGTGATGACGGCGTCCACCCGCGCCGCGCCGAGGACCCCGGGAATCCCGGTCCACGTCGGGGAGAGGCCCGGAGCGCCATCGCTGAGAACCAGCTCGATGACCTGGTCGGCGCCGATCGAGGCGATCAGCTCTCGCGGCGTTCCCAGCGCGATCACCTTGCCCCGGTCCACCACCGCCACCCGGTCGCAGAGCCGCTCCGCCTCCTCCATGTAGTGGGTGGTGAGGATCACGGTGCGGCCCTGGGCCCGGAAGCCCTCGACCAGGTCCCAGAGCTGGCGCCGCGACTGCGGGTCGAGCCCGGTGGTCGGCTCGTCCAGGAACAGGAGCTCCGGCGTGCCCACCAGTGCGCAGGCCACCGCCAGCCGCTGCTTCTGCCCGCCGGAGAGCTGCCCCACCCGGGCTCGCGCCTTCTCGGTGAGCTGCACCCGCTCGAGGACGGCGCCCGGCTCCTCCCCGGCGGCGTAGAAGCTCCGGAACAGCCGCACCGTCTCCAGCACCGTGAGTTTGTCGGAGAACTGGGTCTCCTGCAGCGACACCCCGATCCGCTCCCGCAGCGCCGCCCGATCGGTCTTCCAGCGGAGGCCCAGGAGCTCCACCACGCCCTCGTCAGGGGTCAGCAGCCCTTCGCAGATTTCGATGGTCGTGGTCTTGCCCGCGCCATTCGGTCCCAGCAGGCCGAAGCACTCCCCGGGGCGGACCTCGAGATCGAGGCCGTCCACCGCGCGGATGTCCTTGTAGGCCTTGTGGAGCCCGGTCAGCCGGAGCGCCGGGGTCATCCGCCGGGCCGCCGCTGGCAGTCGCGCCAGAACCGGATCAGCTCCCGGGTGGACTCGAACACCCGGACCTCGGGGTCCAGGAGGGCGCGCTCCCGGGGCTCGAGCTTGAGGTCGAGGTGGGGCCGGGCGCTCCGCAGGTGAAAGGCCTGGCGCGGGGCGCCGACCCGCTCCCGGAGTGCGTCCAGCTCGGCCAGGTCGTTGGTGGTGGAGAGCACGTGAGACCAACCGGGCACCAGGAGGTTGTGGCGATCCATGAGCAGCATGGCGCGGAAAATGACCGCGCCCCCGGAGGGAAGTCCAGTCGCGGGGCTCGACGCGCCGCACGGCGGGCGTGTAGAATTGGACCAGTCATTCCCGCCTCACCGCCCGGAGCCGCCGTGTCCGACGCCCAGGTCTCTTCCGACGCCGTCGCCGTTCCCCCGCACCCGGGGGAACGGCTGCTGGCGAGGATCGGTGGGGTCGAGGTGCTGCTGGTGACGAACGCCTCCCCCGAGGCGGAGCGGCAGCTGGCCGAGCGGCTGGCCCGGCGCGCCATGCGGGACACGCCGTTTCACAGCCCGGCCTTCACCACCGAGGACACCGGCGATACCCGGATCTTCATCGCCCGCGAGGGCGGCATGGGGATCGGTCTGGCGGTGCTCCGGGCCCGGCCGCGCTGGGCCTGGTGGTCGTGGGATGACTGGGACGCGGAGCGGCGGCCGGCGACGGGGGTGGCGCCGATGACCAGCTGGACGGTGGAGACCATCTGGACCCACCCGAGCGTGCAGGGGCGGGGGCTGGCCAAGCGGCTGCTCGACGTGGCGAGTGACCTGGTGGACCAGCCGATCACCTCGTTCGGCTGGCACCGTCCCTTCACCCCCTCGGGGGAGGCGTTCGTGCGCCGCTGGTGCCCCGAGGGGTTCTGGGTGCCGGGCTAGAAGAAGTTCCGCACCACCGGGATCGACTCCCGCCGGAGCCACGCCACCAGCGTCGAGCACCCCGCCACCGTCAAGGCCAGCACGAACAAGAGCCCGCCATCTCCCTGCACCACGATGCCCAGCCGGGTAAGGTGCGAGAGAATCGCCCCGCCCATGACGCCGAGCGCCAGCACCGCGCCGATCCCGGCGGTGGCCGGCGTCAGCAGCAGGACCGCCGCGATCAGTTCCACCACGCCGCTGCCGATCCGCCCCCACGGCTCCATGCCCAGGGTGGTGAAGATGTAGACCGACTCGGGCGCGGCGGTGAACTTGAAGTACAGGGTCTGGAGCAGGATGAGGGCGGCCACCAGCTGGGCGACCCAGCTCAGGATGGCGGCGGTCTTCGGCAGGGACATCGCGTGGCTCTCGAGCATCGGGTCCTCGATCAGGGTCGGTGAAGGTCGCTAGGGGTCGTGGCTCCGGATGGCCGCGCCATGCCGTCGCCACAGCTGCCACAACTCGCGCAACGTCGCGGGGCGGGCGCCGCGGGCCAGGTTGAGCGCCGCGATCTCGAACAGCAGCCGCCACTGGGTGAACAGGGTGCGGTAGGCCGAGAACAACCCGTTCGCCGGATCGTAGATGCTGGTTGCCTCGGCGGTGGCCCCGTTCAGCTCCACCACCAGGAAATCCCGCCCCTGCTCGAACGCCTCGAGGGACGGCGTCCGGATGTCGTAGCGGCCGAACCAGAACCCGTCGAATCCCTGGCTCAGGCGCTCGATCGCCGCCTCCAGCGCCGGGGTCCGGACCCAGCCGCCGTCAAGGAACGCCGCCCCCCGGCAATGGGTTCCCAGCTCCACCAGCGGCACCACCTCGCCGGCGGCCGGCACCCACGAGAGCCGCGCCGCATGCCGCCGCAGGTAGAACGGCGCCATGCACACCGCGCGATCGTCGGCCAGAATCAGCGTCTCCAGGGTGCGGACGCCGTCGCCGGTCACGCTGGGAAAGCGCTTGTCGGTCACCGAGAAGATCTGCCCCCGCTCCTCCCCCGGCCGCCGCAGGTAGAACACCCCGAACTCGTACCCGGGGGCATACGCCTGCACGATGGTGTCCCCGGCCGCCCGCTCCAGGTACGCCCCGACCTCGGCGTCGGTTCTGGTGATCGCCACGCCGGATCCGCGTTCCCCGATGTCGGGCTTGAGGACCAGCGGCCAGGCCGTGGGCAGGGTGGCCTGGAACGCCGCCGCGCGCGCCACCCGCTCCTCCGCCGGGAGTCCGGCGGGGAGCACGGTGTAGCGCGCCACCCGCTCGGGGCTGCCGGCCAGGCCGTCGAGGATCCCCGACTTCGATTCCCCCACGAAGCCGCCGCCGGGGATCGCCGGATTCACCGCCGTGAACCCGAGCAGCGTGCGGTGCCGGAGCGCAAGCCAGAGGACGTAGAGCACCACCGGCGGGTAGAACGCCCACCGCGGCCAGAACTCCCAGCGGGTGAGCCGGCGCCAGCGGGAGAGCAGCAGCCGGCGGCCGCGCCAGGTGATGAGCGGGATGAACAGCTTGAGCAGCACGAAGAGGACGAGCGCCGTGACCGTCAGGTAGAGCGCCGCATGCTCGCGGAACACCGCCAGCGCCCGCTGCACCACCTCGCCGAAGGCGGCGGAGACGGCCACGATGATCGGGGTCCAGATGGCGCAGGCCACGAAGAAGTAGGCCGCGAACTTGGCCATGCTGGTGCGGAGCATCCCGGCCGCGAAGTAGGTGGGGAGCCGGGTGCCGGGCAGCACCCGCGTCAGGAAGACCAGCGCCGCCCCCTGCCGCTCGATCCACTGCGAGCTCCACGAGACCGCCTCCGGGGTAATGAACCACCGCACCGGCGCGCGGGAGAGCACGGCGCGCCCGAAGGTCCGCCCCGCCTGGAAGACCAGCAGGTCGCCGAGGAAGATGCCGGTGAAGCAGGCCAGGGTGCCGACCCCGAAGCCGATGGTCCCCCGCGCGATCATCAGCCCGGCGGTGATGCAGGTGAGGTCCTCGCTGATCAGAGTGGAGAAGGCCAGGATCAGGAACAGGATCACCAGCGCGAACCCCTCGACCCGGGGCAGGGACCGGGGGTCGAAGGGCGCCGCCGCGGCGGCGAGCCGGTCCGGCGCCGCCGTGGCCCGGGTCGCTGCCTCGCCTCGCTCCACCCGGGCCACAAACTCGCCGATGGGCGCCGCGACCGCTTCCGGCCGCACGAAGGCGGTGAAGTGGTCCCCCTGGTCCATCCGGAGCTCCGCCTGCGGCACCAGGCGCGCATGCTCCCGCGCCACCGCCGGCGACACCAGCACGTCCCGCTCGCCATGCAGGATGAGCATCGGGCCGGCATACCGCTCGAGGATGCCGCGGTACGGCCGCTGGTCGGTGTCGTAGAAGTTGCGGGCGTAGGGGACGCTCAGCATGGCGTCGTCCAGCCAGCCGAAGTGGGGCACCCCCTCGCGGAGCAGCCAGAGCCCCGCCAGCTGCGCCGCATGGATGGCGTGGTTGAGGTGATAGTCCCCGAGCAGCTCGTATTCCTGGGCGCCGATGGCCGCGAGCATCGTGAGCGACCGCACCCGGCCGGGCGCCAGCCGCTCCATCTGGAGCACCACGCCGCCGCCCATGCTGAACCCGACCAGGTGGGTGGAGGGGATGCCCAGGCTGTCCATCAGCTGCAGCAGGTAGCGGGCGTGGGCCAGGTTGGAATAGTCGGGCGCGTTCCAGCTCGAGCCACCGAACCCCGGCAGGTCCGGGGCGATGGCCCGGTAGCGCTCGCCCAGGAGCGCGCCGATTTCGGTGACCTCGTTGTTGTCGCCGGGGCTGCCGTGCACCAGGAGGATGGCCGGCGGGGACTCGTTGCTGGCCGCGGGAGCGAAGCTCCGGTACGCGATCCGGACCGTCCCGCTTCGCTCCTCCCCGCCGGACACCGCCCGCAGGGTGATCGTCCGTTCGTCCGGGTCGGGGAGGTGCTGGGTGGGGCCCAGGAGGCGCGCCAGGTGGCTCGCGCCGAGCAGCGCGAGGTAGCCCCACAGCAGCCAGCGCCGCCGGCGGCGGCCGGCGGGCGCCGCCTCCGGGGCCTCAGTCACTCCGTCGCGGGGCAGGGGAGGGCGCGGCGCTCCAGCGACAACGGCGGCAGCGGGACGCCACGGCACGGGGCATCAGGCACATGCAGGAGGGTAACGCGGTCCTCGGTCACCGTCACCTGCGAGAAGCACTGGGTCTCGGCGTCGTCGCGGTGCATGCAGACCGAGCGGCGGCCGCGCTCCGGCAGGTGGCTCCGGTGCAGCCGGACCAGGTCTTCCGGCGTGGGAGCGGTGACCGCCGCGAAGGTCGCCTCCCGGCTCGCCGCCACCTCGGGCTCGGTGACCGATGAACTGGTGAAAAGGAAGCCGGGCGCCGGCCGCGGCCCGCCGGCGAGCGTGGCGCCATCCCAGACGGCCACCCGGGGGACGGCCGCCGGCTCCAGCGCCGCAAGCGTGAACGGCGCCGTCTGGCCGAGGTCGGTCCCCTCCAGCATCCGCCAAAGTTCCCGCACGGAGCCGGCCGCGATCAGGTCCAGCACCAGCAGGCCGCGGCTCCGCGGCCGGGCCGGCGGCTGGTAGCCCGGCACCTGATAGCGATTGAGCAGGCAGACGGTGACGCCGGCCGCGTTCACCGCGAGCCAGGTGCCGTGGAAGTCACCGTCCAGCGGCGCGAGGAACGCCATGCCGTCCCGGGTGTGCGGCGCCGGCGGCAGGGCCGGGGAGCGGGTGAATCGCTCGTCCCGGTTGAAGCAGAGGGTATAGCCGCCGGCCCCGGGGAGCCAGCTTACCGTGCACATGCGGCGGCGCGCCGCTGCGCCACGATCGTGGAGGGCGCCACGCCGAACTCCGCACCGGCGGAGACCCCGGCGCGCTGCAGCAGCTCCTTGATCAGGGCGTAGTGGTGAACCGTGTGGCTCACCAGGAACTGCAGTTCGCGCTTGAGGCTCGACTGGCTCCAGTCGGGGCCGCTCTCCTCCCCCGCCGCGCTCCGCACCGTCACCCGGAGCGGGCGGTTGCCCAGTTCGGCGGGGAGGCGGGAGAGGTCGGCCATGAAGCCCAGCGCGGTGGCCAGCGCGAGGCTGCGATCGGTCTCGAGCGGCACCTGCCGGTCCCGGGCGTCGTAGTCGATCTCGTCCGTGGCCAGGCCCATGAGGAAAGCACGGTAGTGATCGAACACATGCCGGAAGTGCACGCCCGCGGCCGATACCCCAGGCCCCGCTCCGCCTTCGGCATAGGCGGCATCGTCCATGGCCCGCAACAGATCCACTGCCTGCTGCAGCACGATCAGGTTGCCTTCCACCGCTTCCATGCGCTCCGACATCCTCACTCCGTGACTACAGGGATGAATTGGGCGGCGACCGCCTGATGCAGGCGGCCCGCCAGTCGCTTCCGGTCCGGCTCGGCGATCGGCGCCGCCCCGAACCGCACCGTCGCCTCGATCCAGGGCAGCCGCGCCAGCTCCGCGACGTGCCCGCCAAAGGTCATCTCTCCCCACCAGCACACCGCCAGATGGGCCGGCGGCCCGCCGGGGGGCGTCCGGTACTCGATGCTGGCATAGTGCACCGGATGCCCGGAACGTGCCGCCCAGTCCAGCAGTGCCGGCCGGAAGGGCAGCACCGTCTGGCCGGCGGTACTGGTTCCCTCCGCGAAGACAATGACGCCGTCTCCCGCGGTCACGGCCTCCTGCACCACGTCCAGCGCCCGCACCGCGTCCCGCTTCTGGGTGCGGTCAATGAAGATCGTGCCCACCATCGCCGCCAGCGGGCCGATCAGCGGCCAGCGCCGCACCTCCCGCTTGGCGACGAACCGGCCCCGCACCACCGCCCAGAAGGCCACGATATCGAGGTAGCCGAGGTGATTCGAGACCAGCAGGTACGGCGCCGGCGGCGGCGTGCCCTCGACCCGGATCCGGAGGCCCAGGATGGCCCCGACGGCACGGGCCCAGTAGTGCCGCACCGCGGCCTGGACCGCGCGCCGCCGCCGGGCAGAGGGAAGCACCATCAGCGTGCCGAGCGCCCACGCCACGAATGCCGCCGGTCCGGAGAGCGCGAGCAACACCAGCCGGATCCCGGTCCGGAGCAGGCTATCCCTCCCGGAAGAAGAACTGGTAGCTGTGGGCATCGAGACGCTGGATGTCCAGCGCCACCAGGAAGTCGATCGTCTTGAACTGCCGGTCAATGGCCGGGGGGCCGAAGACCTTGGCGCCCAGGCTCAGGTAGCTCTGGAACAGCGGCGGAATATGCACCGTGGCCCGCGCGATCTCCGCCGGATCCGCCCCGTCGCACCCGAAGCCCGGCAGGGGAGGGGCGCAGAGGGTCGGGTGCACCTGGCCGGTCCGTTCCAGCTCCCGCATGGTGGCGGCGCCCAGCGCCGGATCCTGCGAGGTCAGCGAGCAGCAGCCGAAGAGGTACCGCTTGCGGTTCCAGGTCAGGTACCGCGCGAGGCCGCGCCATAGCAGGTTGAGCACCCGCCCGTTCCGGTGGCCGCGGGCCACGCAGGCGCGGCCCACCTCGACCGCCCCGGCCAGGAAATCCTCCGGCAGGCGGGTCAGGTCGAACTCGCCGGCGGAGTAGAATCCCGCCCGCCGCGCCGCCATTTCCGTGGTCTGCAACCGGTACGTCCCGACGACCTCCGCCGGATCTCCGCAGGAGATCAGCAGGTGGTGGAAGTGCGGGTCCAGGTCGTCTTCGTCGCGCCCGGTCTGGAAGGCGCTGTCGAGCCCCTCACCCAGCTCCAGGTTGAAGACCTCGAAGCGGAGCCGCTGGATGGCGTCCAGGTCCTCCACCGAGCGCGCAAAGCGCACGGTGTAGCGTCCCGCGCCAACCTCCCCCTGCGGCAGCAGGTCGGGGAAGCTCGGGTACGGCACGCCCAGGGTCCGGTGGGCGAAGTCCAGGCTGGCGCCGGGGGCGCGAGGGTCAGGGATGGCGGTCATAGGGCCCCTCCGGGACTTGGGGGGAGCGCAACTACAACGTACGGGGCGGGCATTTGGTTCCTCCGTTGCGGACGTTCGAACGGAGGGCCGGAATCATCACCAGGTGATCACGGGCCGGTCACCAGCCGGCACCCGGAAGTTGCGGCCCGCGGGGCCGTCGCGCCAGAGGCGGGTCAGCGCCAGTCGCCCACCAGGACCCAGGCGCCCCAGTAATAGGGATGGGCGTACTTCGGGTTTGCCCGAAGGGTCAGCTGGGCCTGCCGCAGCGCCTCGGCGGTGTCCTGGGTGCGCAGGTTCCGGTAGAAGGCGGTGATGAGCGTGGCGGTCGCGGCGTCGTCCACCGGCCACAGCGACGCGACCACCGTCGGCACCCCTACATCGAGGAAGGCGGTGGCCGGGCTGTTGGGCCATCCTGCCACCTGCTCGTCGGCCACCGCGGTGTTGCAGGCGGACAGCACCACCAGTTGCCGCCGGTCGAAGCCGGTCAGGCTCCACACTTCCTTGAGGGTCAGCTTGCCGTCCTCGACCCCGTCGGTCCCAGGCGCCAGGGTCAGGAAGCTGTTGTCGAAGTTCTCGTAGTCGAGGTTGCCGTGGGTGGCGAAGTGCACCGCCGTGAAGCTGGCGGGCAGCAGCTTGGCCTTGCCCTCGGTGGCCTCGGCCCGGAGGAAGACGGTCGAGGCCGGGTACAGCCGCTTGAGGTCCAGCACCTCCCGCTCCGCGCTCGGCAGGGTGTTGTCGGCGTTGCCGAAGGCGGCGAGCCGCAGGGCGGGGCGAGGGCCGCGCCGCGCCGCCGGGACGCTCAGCTCGGTGACGTAGAAGACCGTCCGCTCCGCGCCGAGCGGGGTGGCGGCGCTGTCCGCCGCGGGCGCCAGGATCTGGAACGGGACGTAGTAGAGGCTTCCGCTCGGGATGATCGCCAGCCGCTTCCGGCTGCCGATCTCTCCCAGCACCGGCGCGATGAGCTGCCGGTAGAGGAGCGCCGCCTGCTGCCGGACGTCGCCGTCGGGGCGGCCGGCGGCCGCCTGGCTCGCGGCCCCGGTCCGCTGCACCGTGGCAAAGCTCGCCGCCGGGTTCCGGGCCAGCGCCACCAGCAGCCGCACCATCCGGTCCAGCGAATCCCGGGGGAGCGGCACCACCTTGGCGACGAGGGT
>JANRJZ010000276.1:0-12071 GCA_033763675.1 Gemmatimonadota bacterium | reverse complement strand
GCCGGAGACCACCTGGCCCACGGCCGCGAGCTTCTCGCTCTGGATCAGCTGGGCCTCGAGGGAGCGCTGCTCGGTGACGTCCTCCACCAGGACCACCAGCGCGGCCCGTTCCTCCGGCTCCGCGAGCGGCGCAGCGGTGAGCCGCAGGGTGCGGTTGACCACCGGGCTCTGGAACTGCATCGGCGGGACCCGCTCCCCCCGCCGCGCCCCGCCCAGCAGCGCCGCCTCGCCCGGGAGGTCTCCGGCCACCGCGGCCCAGAAGGGCCGACCCAGCAGGGTCGCGGCCGGGGCCTCCAGCAGCCGGGCCAGCGCGTCGTTCGCCCGGGCGATCCGGCCGGCGCCGTCCAGCACGGCGATGCCCTCGGTGAGCGCGTTGAACGCAGTCTCCCACTCCTCCTTGGCCCGCCGCACCATCTCGAACAGGCGGCTGTTGGCGAGCACCACGGCCACGTGGGTCGCGACGGTGGAAACCAGCCAGAGATCCTCCGGGCTGAAGGTGCCCTGCCGCCGGTCCGCGACCGCGAGCACCCCCATGGTGAGCCCGTGGGCCCGGAGCGGCGCGGCCAGCCCGGTGATGACCTGGTGGCCCGGAAGCAGGAAGATCGGCTGGGTCGCGGTGCCGTTGGTGACCTCGATCCGCTCGGTCATGACTGCCTGGACGACGAGGCTCGGCGCCTCGTCCGTCACCCGTTTGCCGATCCACGGCGCGAGCGCCCCCTCCGCCGCCGCCACCTGGAGCGAGCCATCCGCCTCGTCGGTCAGCAGCACCGCCGCCCCCTCGGCGTTCAGGAAGCGGAGGGCGTACCGGGTGACCTGCCCCGCAATGCGCTCGCTCTGCAGCGACTCGGCCAGGACGTAACTCAGCTCCTGCAGGGAGAAGATCTCGTTGATGCGCCGGTCCACCTGCCGCGCCAGCGAGCGGCGCTCATCATCCAGCGAGCGCAGCCGGTGCCGCGCCTGGACCAGGTGCCCCCCCACGGCGAGCAGGCTGGCGGCCGACCCCACCGCGGCGGCCCAGACGCCGTCCCCGCCGACCAGCAACGCCAACAGGCCGGCCAGCACCCCGGCGGTCAGCTGGGCCAGGGGGAGCCAGGAGCGGCGTTCCCAGCCCGCGACCCCCAGCGCGCCACCGCCGAGGACCAGGGCTACCGCAAGGGCGAGTTGGTCGGAACCACTGCCCAGCAGCACCAGTGCTCCGCCCAGCCAGGCGGCGGCGGGGAGGTAGGAGAGGAGGGCGTCCCTCGTCTGGGCTTTCACGGTGGCGGCGCAGTGATCCTGAGGAGAGTTGAGGGAGTCTAGAAGGAGTTGGGCGGGTTCCGCTACGTCCGTGATTGACATCGCCATCAATGGGGAGTAGACTGTTCACGAATAGAGATGAAAGTCATTCTCAACTAGAATTGGCGGAGCTGTCGTGTCCACTCGCCCCATCATCGCTCTCACTACACTTGCCGTCCTGACGGCCCCCGCGCTGGCCGCGCAGGCGCCCGAGGCGCCGACCGAACGCACTTCCATCGGCGGGTACGGTGAGGTGCACTATACCAACCGGTCCGGCCTGCGCTCCCCCGGGGAGGTCAACGTCAAGCGGTTCGTCGTCTTCCTTTCCCACACCTTCAGCGATCGTCTCGCCTTCCGGAGCGAGCTGGAACTCGAGGATACGAAGCTCGAAGGGGGTGAGGATGGCGGTGAGGTCGCGCTGGAGCAGGCCTACCTCGACTACCGGCTCGGTGATGCCGCGACGCTCCGGACCGGTCTGGTGCTCACCCCCGTCGGGATCATCAACGAAGTTCATGAGCCCCCCACCTTCAACGGTGTGGCCCGGCCCCAGTTCGACCGGGAAGTCATTCCCACCACCTGGCGCGAGATCGGCGTCGGGCTGGTGGGCAACCTCTCCGCGTCCAGGGGGCTGGCCTACCGCATCTACCTGGTCAGCGGCTTGCGCGCCGATGGCTTCGGCGGTGGTACGGGGCTCCGGAGCGGGCGGCAGGGGGGCAAGGAAGCGAGTTTCGCCAACCCGTCGCTCACCGGACGACTGGAGTGGGCCCGCCCGGGCCTCAAGCTGGCCGGCTCCTTCTGGTATGGCGGCTCCGCCAATCAGGACACCCTGATCGGGACCGGCAGCTTCGATGCGCCGGTCCTGCTGCTCGCCGCCGATGCCCGCTACGATACGGGGCCGCTGGCCTTCCGCGGCGTGGTGGTGCGCACCACGATCGGCGACGCGGCCGGCATCAACCAGGCCTATGGCAGCGATGTGGGGAGCCGCATCCAGGGCGGCTACTTCGAGGGTGGGCTCGACCTGGTGCGGCTGCTGCAGCCCGCCTCCGGCCAGCGGCTGCTGGCCTTCATCCGGCACGAGCGCTACGATCTCCACGCCGCGGTGCCTGCCGGCACCAGCCGCAACGCGGCCTACGCCCGGCGCGTCACCACCCTTGGGCTTTCGTACAAGCCGCTCTGGAACGTGGTCTTCAAGGCCGACTACGCTCTCTTCCGTAACCGCGCCGGTGCCGGTGAGGACGAGGCGCTCGCCCTCGGCGTGGGCTATCAGTTCTAGGAGGCGTGGCGTGAACCATCGGATCGGGAGCATCATGCACCTGCGCGAGCGACAGACCCGATCGCTCCACCGCCGCCCGGCGCTCCTCCTGCTGGTGGCCTCGCTGTCCCTGGTCGTGGCCCCGCTGCAGGCGCAGTCGGTGCCGGCCCGGAAGCTCATGGCGTCCCTGGAGCGGGTCTACGGCCGGGGGCTGGGTGCGGATTCCCTCTCCCTGGACGGCGCCGTTGTGCTGCGGGTCCGCCGCCACGATTCGGTGCTGGGCTTCGCCCAGGTGCGGGACGTGATGGGGAAGGACCAGCCCATCACCTACCTGGTGGCGACCGACACCGCGCTGGTCCTCCGGGATATCGATATCCTGATTTATCGGGAGCCTTACGGGGGCGAGGTGGCCTATGAGGCCTGGCGCAAGCAGTTCCGCGGACGGGATGCGCGGGATTCGCTGGTCGTCGGCCGCCAGATCCGCGGCATCTCCGGGGCGACGATCAGCGTGCATGCGGTGACGCTGGGGGTCCGTCAGGCGCTGCGCCAGCTGGCGGAGTGGCGCCGGGACGGCCGGCTGTGAGTGTCCCCCCGTGGCCCACCTGGCGAACCCTCCCCCCGGCGCTGCGAAGCCTTGGCCGGTGGCTGACCGTCGTGCAGCTGGTGGGCTACACCACCTCGCTCGTGTACGTCTGGTGGACCACGAGGCTCACTCCCGTCGGGATCGCCGACCACTACCGCGGCAGCGAGGCAGGCGACGGCGTCATGCAATTCCCCAAGTCCTTCGCCGAGATGCTCACGCTGACCCATACCCACCTGTTTGCGATGGCGGCCATCTTCGTGCTGAGCGGCCTCGGCGTGGCGCTCTGCGAGCGGGTGCCGGAGCGGTGGAAGCGGCTGCTCGTGGTGGAACCCTTCGTGGCGCTCCTGGTCTCCTTCGGAGCGATGTGGCTGATGCGCTACGCCGACCCGCGCTTCAGCTACCTGCTGGCCCTGTCCAGCGTCGTGATGGCCCTGACCTTCTACCTGCAGTCCTTGCTTGCGCTTCGCGAGATCGGATGGGGGGCGTGATGCGCCGGCGGGACTTCCTCGCCCTCTCCACGGCTGCCTTCCTGCCACGTCCGTCGTTCCGTGCCGATCCGCGGCTGGTGGAGCGGTGGTCGTGGGCCATGGGGCAGCCGGTGCACCTCCGGCTGTTTCATCCCGACGAAGCCCGCGGACTCGAGGCGGCCCAGGCGGCGCTGGCCGAGCTGCGCCGGGTGGAGGGGGTGCTGTCCCGCTTCGACGACGGCAGCGCACTCTCGGAGCTCCATCGGTGGGCGGGCCGCGGCTGGTTCGGTGCGGCGCCGGAATTGGCCGAGGTGCTGGCCGCGGCCCGGCGCGTCACGACGGCCACGGGGGGCGCGTTCGACGTCACGATCGAGCCGTTGATGCGCGCCTGGGGGTTCCGGGAGCCGCGCAAGGCACCGCCGGGGGAGCGGGAGCTGGCGGAAGCCAGGGCCGCGGTGGCCGCGGCGGTGATTGAGCTGGACGGCCCGCGCATCCGGCTGCCGGCGCGGCACACCCGGCTGGACCTGGGTGGGATCGGGGTTGGGTACGGCCTCGATCGGGCGGGGGAGGTGCTGCGGGCCCATCGGGTTGACGCGGCGCTGCTCGAGGTGAGCGGGGACCTGCTGGCGCTCGGCGCGCCGCCCGGTGGCGTGGGGTGGGAGGTGGAGATCAGCGATCCGCGGAGTGCCGGGGCGATGCTGGCGAGGACCCGCCTCCGCGATGCGGCGCTCGCGACCAGCGGGCAGGCCGTGGCGGTCGTGGAGCTGGCCGGCGGTCGTCACGGCCATGTCATGGATCCGGCTTCCGGCCGCCCCGTCACCCGGCTTCTGCAGGCCACCGTGACCGCCCGGACGGCGCTGGCGGCGGATGTCCTGTCGACGGCATCGCTCGTCCGCCCGGGGAGCTACGCGGGTGTCCGCGAGCGCTGGACGGTCTGACGCCCGAACCTGAGCTTCGTCCTGCGTCCTGCCGTCCTGCCGTCCTGCCGTCCTGCCGTCCTGCCGCCCTGCCGCCCTACGGCTTGCTCCCGGCACTGTCCGCCGCCTGCACCCGGGCCTGCACCTGCACCCGGGCTCGTTCCAGCCGCCGGAGCGCCTCGGACCAGCCCCCCGATTGGACGCCACCGTAGGTCAGCTCGAAGAGCTCAAAGACCGGGAGCGGGATCTCGAACAGGTAGATGGCCGACGCCTGGCTGCGCACGTTCAGCTGGCGGCCGGTGAAGTTGCCGGTCACCGGGATCATGGCGAGCGGGCGCTGCAGCTGGTTGCGGTAGAGCAGGTTCAGGTTCTCGGGGTCGAACCGGGCGTCGCTGCGCAGGGCGAAGAAGGTCACCAGCGCGAGGCCGGGGTCGGTGATGCCGGTCTCACGCGCCGCGGAGTCGATCGCCGCGCGCCGGGTGTTGATCAGGCCGCGGAGGGACTCGTAGCCGTCCCGGGCCACCAGGCGCAGCACCCGTTCGTCGAGGGGCAGGAATCGCACTTCGAGATCGCCGGTCGTGAACCGGACGCTGATCTGGTCCTGGTTGAGCACCCCGAAGCCCGGCGGGGGCAGGTCGGCGTCCACCGGCACCTGGGCCGCGCCGCCGCCGGCCCCGAGACTCATGCAGGTCCAGCTTGCCAGGATCCACCGCAGCCGCGTCACGCGTCCTCCACGCTCGGGCCGACCGACAGCAGGCTCGCCGCCAGTTCGGGGAGCCCTTCGCCGGTGGTGCTGCTCGTAAGTTGAACCTGTTCTTCCGGGAGTGCCAGCGCGCGGAGCAGCTCCGCCAGGCGTCGGTGCCGCTGGCCCCGGGGGAGCTTGTCCCCCTTGGTCACCGCCACCAGCATCGGCAGTCCCTGCGCCACCAGCAGGTCGCCATGCTCGCGGTCCTCCGCGGTCGGATTGTGCCGGATGTCGAGCAGCCAGAGCACTGCGGAGAGGGTCTTCCGGCGCTGGAGCAGGCCCCGCACAAGCTGATGGTAGCGGGCCTGTTCGGCGTGGGAGACCTTGGCAAAGCCGTAGCCGGGGAGGTCCAGCAGGTAGAACGTGGGGAGCCGGAAGACGTTCACGTGCGCGGTGCGCCCGGGGGTGTTGCTCACCCGGGCCAGCTTCCGTCCGAACAGGGCGTTGATGAGGCTCGACTTCCCCACGTTCGACCGGCCCAGCAGGGCGATCTCCGGCAGCCGCGGCTCGAGTGGCACGGTGGCGTTGGGAAAGCTGCCCACGAACGCCACGGGGAGGTGCGCCAGCGGCGCGGTGCTCTCCTGGGCCGGGGGGATGAGGTCGGTGTGCTTGGACATCGGGGAGGGGGACCGCCGCTACCGCCGTCACCGCCGGTACCGTCGCTACGTCAGGCTTCCCGCTTCTGCCGGGCGCGCTCGGTCACCACCAGCGGGATGTGGTTGTCGGTCACGCATTCCTTGGTGATGACCACCTCGACCACGTCGTCCCGGGCGGGGAGCTCGAACATGATGTCGGTCATCATGCTCTCGAGGATGGCGCGGAGGCCGCGGGCGCCGGTGCCGCGCTTGAGTGCCTTCTGGGCCACGGCGCGGAGCGCCTCGGGGTCGAAGGTGAGCCCCACGCTCTCCATCTCGAACAGCTTCTTGTACTGCTTGGTCAGGGCGTTCTTGGGCTCGACCAGGATGCGGATCAGCGCGTCCTCGTCCAGCGCCTCCAGCGCCACCGTCACCGGCAGCCGGCCCACCAGCTCGGGGATGAGTCCGAAGCGCAGCAGGTCATCCGGCTCCACCTCGGCGAACGGGTTGAGCTTGTCGTAGGCGGGGCCGGTCTTGGCCGCCTGCGCGAAGCCGATCTGCTGCCGCCCGGTGCGGGTCTCGATGATCTTTTCCAGCCCGTCGAACGCCCCACCGCAGATGAACAGGATGTCCTTGGTGTTGATCTGGATGTATTCCTGCTGCGGATGCTTGCGGCCGCCCTGGGGCGGGACCGAGGCCACCGTCCCCTCGAGGATCTTGAGCAGCGCCTGCTGCACCCCCTCGCCGGAGACATCCCGGGTGATGGACGGGTTCTCCGACTTGCGCGCGATCTTGTCGATCTCGTCGATGTAGACGATGCCGCGCTCGCACTCCGCCACGTTGAACTCGCCGGCCTGGAGCAGCCGCACCAGGATGTTCTCCACGTCCTCACCGACGTACCCGGCCTCGGTCAGGGTGGTGGCGTCGGCGATGGTGAAGGGGACGTCCAGCATCCGCGCCAGGGTCTGCGCCAGCAGCGTCTTGCCGACGCCGGTGGGGCCGATCAGCAGGATGTTGGACTTGTCCAGCTCCACTTCGGAGTCGCGGGAGTTCCCGGCGTTGATGCGCTTGTAGTGATTGTAGACGGCCACGGACAGGGTGCGCTTGGCGCGCTCCTGCCCGATCACGTACTGGTCGAGGACGGCCTTGATCTCGTTCGGGGTAGGGACCTGCGTGATGGTATCGGCAACTTCGCGCTCCTCATCCTCTGCCAGGATCTCATTGCAGAGGGTGATGCACTCGTTGCAGATGTAGACCGACGGGCCGGAGATGAACTTCCGGACCGAGTCCTTGGACTTGCCGCAGAATGAACAGCGGAGGTGCTTGTCGTTCGACATGCGCCCTCGGGCCCGTGGTACGAAGTGGCGGGGGGAGTGCAGGAAACCTGCCCCGCCCCCGGAGTCACGTCAAGGTGCCGAGACCTTCGCCGGCTGGATCTCGGTCCGCTTGCTGATCACGTTGTCAATGAGGCCGTAGTCCCGGGCCTCCTCGGCCGACATGAACCGGTCCCGGTCCATGTCCCGCTCGATCGCCTCGATCGGCTGGCCGGTGTGCTGGCTGTAGAGCCCGTTCAGCTTGGACCGGAGGTAGAGAATCTCCCGGGCCTGGATCTCGATGTCCGAGGCCGTGCCCTGCGTCCCGCCCGACGGCTGGTGGATCATGATCCGCGAATGGGGCAGCGCGCTCCGCTTGCCCTTCATTCCCGCGGCCAGCAGGAACGACCCCATCGAGGCCGCCATGCCCATGCAGATCGTGTTCACCGGGGCCTTCAGGTACTGCATCGTGTCGTAGATCGCGAGCCCCGACGACACCACCCCGCCCGGGCTGTTGACGTAGAGGTAGATGTCCCGCTCCGGGTTGTCCGCCTCCAGGAAGAGCAGCTGTGCGATGATGATGTTGGCGACGTCGTCGTTGATCGGCGCGCCCAGGAACACGATCCGGTCCATGAGCAGCCGCGAGAAGATGTCGTAGGACCGCTCGCCGCGGCTGGACCGCTCGATGACATACGGGGGATACAGGGAAGCCATGCGCTCGCTCAGGCGTCGACCACGGTGGATTGCTGGAGGAGCCAGCCGAAGGCCTTCTCCTCGGTGAGGGACCGCTCCAGGTCGCGCAGCCGCCCGGCCTTCTCCAGCTGGGCGTACAACTGGCCGGCCGGCAGGTTCCGCCCCGCCGCCAGCTGCTGGATCCGGGTGTCCACGTCTGCTTCGGTCGCCGCCAGGCCCTGGGACTCGACGACCGTGTCCAGCACCAGCTCCCGCCGAACCTGCTGCTCCGCCACCGGGCGGAACTCCCGGCCAAAGGTCTCGAACTGCTCCGCGGGAATGGAGTACGCCTCCATGTAGCCCTTGATCAGGCGGTCCACCAGCGAAGCCGGCGCCGGCACGTCGTTGGCCGCGAAGATCTGCTGCAGCAGCTCCTGCCGCACCCCGGCGTCCGCCTGCGACCTGGCCTCCTGCTCCAGGTCCGCCCGGAGCGCCTCGCGGAGCGCGTCGAGGGTCTCGAAGTCCCCCACTTCGCGGGCGAAGGTGTCGTCCAGCGCCGGCAGGACTTGCCGCTTCACCTCGTGCAGCGTGATCCGCACCTTGCGGGACTGGCCGCGGCGGCTCTCGTCCGGAAAGTCGTCGGGGAACCGCACATCGGTATCCACGGTCTCGCCCGGGAGCAGCTGCATCACCCGCTCTTCGACCTCCGGAATGGCCCGCCCCTCGCCGAGCACCATATTGTACGGCTGCGAAGCGCCGGGCGCGCCATCTTCGATTGGGGCCACCTCCACCTGCACCATCTGCCCTGGCGCTGGCTTCTCCCCGGTGACCGGGAGCCAGCTCGCCTTCCGCTCCTGCAGGTCGCGAAGCTTCTCCTCGACGTCCCCGGCCTCCACCGGCTTCACCGTGCGCTGCACCGTGAACCCGCCGGTCTTGGCCAGGCGGACGTCCGGTCGCACCTCCACATGGAACTCGAACTCGAGCGGCTGGCCGACCTCGTACTTGAGGTCGTGGATGTGCGGTTCCGCGATCGGCTTGAGCTCCTGCGCCTTGACCGCCTCGTCCCAGCTCTCGCGGATGAGCTGCTCGAGGACCGTCTGCCGGATCGCGTCACCAAACCGGCGGCGAACCACCGCCTCCGGCGCCTTTCCCTGGCGGAATCCGGGCAGGCGGGCCTGGCTGGAGTAATGGCGGACGGCCTTGGTTTCCGCCTGCTGGATCCGGTCCACCGGGACCGTCACTTGCAGTGACTTGGAGGCCGCATCTTCCTTGGTCTTGACGATCGATATGTCCGACATGGGCGGCAATCTACCCCTGCCCGTCCCCGGGGGTCAAATGAAGGCTTCTCCCCGCCGATACTAGAGCCGTGAAGTGTCCACGGCCGCCGGCGGAGGGCCGACCGGACCCTGGGGAGTACCGCGGCGCCGACTCCGGCGGTGGCGCCAACCTACAGCGCAGCAAGGACTTGTGGCGACTATTCTGGTGGTAGACGATGAGCCATCGATGCGGCGGGTCCTGCGGGGCTTTTTCGAGCGCGCCGGGTTCGACGTAGTCGAAGCCGCCTCGGCGGCCGAGGCGCTCCGTCACGTGGGAGGGGATCGCGCGGTGGACGCGGTGGTGAGCGATGTCATGATGCCGGAGGTCAGCGGGCTCGACTTCTACGACCAACTCATGGAGCGATCCCGAACCCTGGCCCACCGGGTGGTGTTCCTGACCGGGGCCGCCTGCGATCCCCGCGTGCATGGCCCCATTGAACAGCGTGGCGTGCCCCTCATCTCCAAGCTGGATGACCTGCGCCTGGTGGTGGACGCGGTGCGCCTCGCGCTCCTCCGGCGGAACGCCAAGACCATCGCCGGGGCGCCCTAGCCTCACCTCCCGGCTCGCCCGGGAGCCGGTGCCGGGCGCCTATCCGACGAGGACCTCTCCGGTCACCAGTTCGAATTCGTCCGCGACCGGCCGCGTACCTGGAGGGACCAACCAGGGCCCGCCGTCATAGCGCACATTCACCCGGTGGAGCCCCGGCTCCGCAGGCAGCCGGATTCGCCAGCGGCCGCCGCCGTCCCGCTCCAGGTCGACCGGGGCCCAGTCGGTGAAATCCCCCATCAGTTCGACTCGCCGCGCCTTGCCCGCTGGCAGCGAGAACTCCACCAGGCCGGCCGCGAGCCGCTGCGAGCGGAACCCGATCGGTGCCGCCAGCCGCGCCGCGGCGGTGGGAGCACGCCGGCCCAGGCTCGCGCGCAGACTCATCCGCAGGAACCGGCCACCCGGGGCCAGCAGCGAGGGGTCGCTCGGGTGGCGGCCCACGCTGCTCGCCAGCGCAAACCGGTCCGACATCCAGTAGGTGATGTCCGCCTGCCACCAACCCTCCGACGTGCTGCGCCCCCGGCTGTTTTCCAGGCCGGAGCCGTCGCCCGGGACCTGCGGGCTCACGCCGGGCTGCGTCAGCCCATATCGCACCCCACCGGCGGCCGCCAGCTGCACCCGCCCCACATCCCAGCGAAGCCAGGTGCCGAAGTCGGTGAGCACCCGGGCCCGGCGCCTGGTGCCGGCGGAGAGGGTGTCCTGAGGCGGTGCCAGGGTATCGACGATCCCCCGCTGGGTCGTCACGTCGGTGCTCTGGGTACTCTGTCGGCCGAGGATCTGGATGGAGAGCGCACCGAACCGGCGCCACAGCGCGGCCTCCCATCCGTGGGTGCCGCCCGCCGCGTCCAGGCCAGCGCGGGCACCGACCCAGGCGCCCCGCTCGGCGCCAGCGAGGTGAAACCGCGGGCCGACCTCCCAGGCGCCCCGTTCCGCGAGGCCCTGACCGGTCTGGCCCCGGGCTTCCCCGAATAGCTCCAAGCCCACCGGTCGGGCCAGCGGCGTGAACCAGGAGCCAGCCGCCCGCCCCGTGGCGCCACGCCCCAAGGTACCGAAGTCGCGGTACTCACCGGAGACTTCGATCCGGGTCCGCGGGGTGAGCCAGTGGAATTCCGGCGCCAGGGACCAGAGCGAACTCTCTCCCCGGCGCGGGAGGTGCGCCCCCCCCAGGCCGAGGTCCACCTGCCCACCCACCTGGGCATCGAGAGGAGGCGTGGCTCCGAGCAGGAGCGCGCAGGCGCCAAGTACGCGCCTCATGGACTGGGCCCGTGTGGAGCGGGGAGCGGGGCCGCTGTGGGTGGCCGTTCTGCCGCAGGGGGGAGCCCGGGTGCCTGGCCCTGCCGCGTCCCCATCAGCCGCTCCCGGAGTTCGAGGAAGTCGGCATCGGGGGCGCCCTGCGTGGCCATCTCCCGCACCGTGGTCCAGGCCCGCTCCGGCTCCACGCCAGAGGTGAGCAGGTCGGCCAGGACGCTCAGGGGTACCGCCAGCCGCTCCCGCGCGCGCAGGGAGTCGAGCGCCCGGAGCCGCGCGGGCTGGGCTCCGGCCCGGAGGGCCGCCGCGCCAGCGACCAGCGTGGCCTCATCCGCCCCGGTTCCGAGAGCCTGGCGCGCCTGTCCGAGGTACCGCCCCAGCGTGGCGACGGCGGAGACGATCCGGGCGGAATCCGCTCCTTTGCTCTCTCCCTCCAGCGCCTTGCGGACCAGCGGCTCGGTGGGGAGCCCGCTAGCGCGGGCACTGTCCAGCAGCCGCTCCACTGCGAGCCGGGTGCCGGTGGGGAGCCGGGCTGCAAGCCGCGGGTCCTGGGCCTCAAGCGGGGCGGCGCCCAGGCCGGCGGCGAGAAGCAGGGCGGAACAACCAAGGGCAGGACGCATCGAGGCTCAGTTGGTGACCGTGATGGCGGACGTTGGGGTGCCGAACTCATCCTCGGCGGCGGGAGTGCCGGGGTCCGCGACCCAGCGCGAGTCGTCCACCACGAAGGCGTAGCGATAGCGGCCCGGCTTGAGTTCGAGGGTGACCGACCATTCCCCCGACTGCCGGTGCAGCAGGTGCCGGGACTGGTCCCAGTCGTTGAAGTCCCCGATGAGCGCCACCCGGCCCGCGGCGGGCGCGGCCACCGCGAAGCGCACCGCGTGCCGCTCCGGCGCCGGGGACCCCGCAGGCCAGAGGCGAATCGCCAGCAGCAGGCCGGCCGCAAGCGCCGTGGACCACCCGGCACGGCGCCAGCGCGCCAGCCGCGCTTCGCGCTGCAATTCAGCCAGGGCGCCGGCCACGGCGCGGTCACCCAATCGCACCGGTTCCCGCAGGGCCGCGATCAGGGCGGGGAGCGGATCGTGGTCAGCCACGATAAGCCCCTTCGAGCCGGCTCCGCAGCCGCTCGCAGGCGCGGCTCACTCGCATCTTGAGCGCCGGCAC
>JANRJZ010000275.1:0-15574 GCA_033763675.1 Gemmatimonadota bacterium | reverse complement strand
CCGACCTCCACCCCCGCCGCGAGGTTCGCCACCTGCGCCGCCTCCAGCACCGTGGCGCCGGCGGCGAGGGCGGCCCCGGCCCAGGCGGTCACCGTGTCCCCGGCGCCGGACACGTCGTACACCTCACGCGCTACGGCCGCGATGGCGTGGGTCGGCGCATCCGGTCGCCGCGGGATGAGTCGCATCCCCTCCGCCCCGAGCGTGAGGAGCAGGTGCTCCACGCCCAGCCGCTCGGCGGCGCGGCGCAAATCGGCCGCCGATCCGAGGTCAATGCCGGGAATCGCGGTCAGGAGCTCCCGGCGGTTCGGCTTGAAGACCGTCGCCCCGCCATACAAGAAGAAAGCGGTGAACTTGGGATCGGCCACCGTGGGGAGCCCACGGCCCCGCGCGGCGGCCATCGCCTGCGCGATGACCGCGGGGTGCAGGGCGCCCTTGTCGTAGTCCTCGAACAACACCACGTCAGCAGTCCCGATCGCCTCCACGGCCAGCGCCGCCAGCCGCCCCGCCGTGTCGATCGGGAGTTCGCCCGCTTCTTCCTCATCTACCCGCACCACCTGCTGCCCCCGGGCGACCACCCTCGTCTTGGTGGTGGTGGGCCGCCCGGGCAGCGTCAGGAGGTATCGGCTCCCGATGCCAAGCCGGTCCAGCTCCTGCCTGAGGGCTTCCCCCTCGCGGTCGGTACCGACGAGTCCCACCAGCTCCGCGTGGGCCCCGAGCGCCGCCACATTCGCGGCGACGTTGGCCGCCCCTCCGAGCGCCTGTCGCCGCTCCGTGACGTTGACCACCGGCACCGGCGCCTCGGGGGAGATCCGCTCGATATCCCCGATCAGGTAGCGGTCCAGCATCGCGTCGCCGATGACGGCCACGCGCCGGCCCCGGAGCCGGTCCAGCAGGGCGGCGAGCCGGTCGCGGGTGAGCGGAGGAGTCTCCGGCACGCTCGCCACGCTAGAACCGCCCCGCCCACCCTGCGCCCAGCGTCGCCTGGATCCGGCCCACGAATTCGGTCCGGCTCCGGCCCGCGACATGATCCGCATTCTGCAGCCGATGCACGCCGGCGTTGAGCCGGAGCGTGAGCGGGCCCTGCCGGCCGCTGAGCCCCAGCGCGGCGCGCCAGGTGCGCTCCACGGTGCCGATGAACAGCGTCGGGGTGTCCGCCAGCGCCGCGCCCGAGGGCAGGGAGTCGTTGATCCGCCCCTCCCCCTGGCGCAGCAGGGTGAGTTCCGGCGCGATCATCCAGCCGCGCGCCAGCGGGGCGCTGAGCATGAGGGTCACCTGGTCGTTGTCAGCGAAGTTGCGCCCGATGCCGACTCCCTCCTCCGTGAACCCCTCGAACGGCCGAGTGGTGCGGAAGGCGAGGCTCGACGCCTGGCTGTACCCCCCCCGCCAGGCGAGGCGCCGCCCCAGCGGCCCCTCTGCCTGCACAGCGAAGGCATAGCGGTTGGGGATCCGGCCCGGATCGTACTGGAAGTCGTCCACGCCCAGCTGCAGCAGCAGCCGCCCGCGGCCGACCCGCCAGGTGAGGTCGGCGCCGACCAGGATATTGCCATCGGCACCCAGGCCGTACTGGTTGGCCAGCAGCAGCAGCGTCACCGGATTGCGATAGCGGCTGCTGAAGCTCCGTCCGGGGCCGGCCAGCACGGTGGTCTCCCACAGCGCGAGCTCCAGCCGGCGAGTGACCGTGGCGCTCACCCGATGCTGGAAGAAGTACCGGTTGATGGACTCCCCCGCGCTGTCCACCGCATCCTCCAGCGTCGCCGCCTGGGCGGTGAGCCGCAGCTTCCGGGTGCCGATCTCGAAGCCAAGCGTGGGGATGGGATAGCCGGCGTCGCTCATCCCGATGCCCGGGAAGATGCCCGGCCCCCAGTTCTGCTCCATCTGGCCGTAGAAGAGGCGGGCGTACTTGAATTGCGCAGAGAGGTAGGCGTCGGGGTACCGGCCGGTGACGCGCAGATCCCTGCGGCCGGTCCAGTCAGGGTCCTTCGCCAGTCGGGGCTCGATGGCCGGCCGGGTGACCAGGACCAGCGGCCCGTAGCTCCCCTGCAACCGGACCTCCGCGTACGGGCGCACGCCCTCGGGACCCGCCGGGTGAAGCGGGTCGCGACGCGCCTCGGTGTAGCCCTGGCCGCCGCCCACGAGCGCCACCTCCCACCGGGCCTCGGCGGTGTCTTCCCGCCACGCTGTTCGGAGCAGCGCCGCCAGCGCCTCATCCCTCAGGCTGCCGCGGGCGGCGGCCGAGTCGAGTGCCACGAGCGCATCGCGGCGCCGGAACGGACGGCGCTGCGGGGATGGGTCCTCGACCTCGCCCCGGGAGACCAGGTGTTCGAACGCGGGGCGGTGGGGGTCGTCGAGCGGGACGTAGGGCGACGACTGCGCGGCCAGCGGGCCGGCTCCGAGCAGGGTGACCGCCGTCAGGACGCGGGAAAGCAGGGGCATCGGTCAAAGATACGAATTCCCTCCGCCCCCGCTATTTTGCCCCCCATGTCACCCCCCTTCCGGCTGGAGGCCACCCGCGGCGGCGTCCCGGAGTCGGTGCATCGGGTCTCGGTGGCGGTGGTGGACGTGGCGGGCCGGCCGGTGGCGGAGTCGGGGGATCCGGGCCTGGTGGCGTTCTGGCGTTCGGCAGCGAAGCCGTTCCAGGGGATGCCACTGGTGGCCGAGGGGGCCGCGGACCGGTTCGGGTTCACGGCCAAGGAGCTGGCGCTGGCCTGCGCCTCGCATTCCAGCGAGCCCGCGCACCTCGACGTCGTGGACGGGATGCTCCGGAAGGTGGGGCTGGGTGAAGATGCGCTCGCCTGCGGCCCGCACCCGCCGCTCTCCCCCACGATCGCCGAGCAGGTGCTGCGACAGGGGATCCAGCTGACGCCGCGGTGGAGCAACTGTTCCGGCAAGCATGCCGGGATGCTGGCCCAGGCCCTGGCACACGGGTGGCCGGTGGCGGGGTACGAGCGACTGGAGCATCCGCTGCAGCAGCGGATCCTGCGTGAGGTGGAGCGGTGGACCGGTGTCTCCGCCGCCAGCATGGCGCTGGGGGTGGATGGCTGCACCGTGGTCTCGTTCGGGCTGCCGCTCAGGGCGATGGCGCTGGCCTATGCCCGGTTCGCCATCTCGGACGACCCCGCGGCGGCGCGGCTCCGGGGGGCGATGGCCGAATTCCCGGAAATGGTCGGCGGCCGGGACCGGCTGTGCACCGACCTGGGGCAGGCGGCGCGGGGCAAGGTGATCGCCAAGCTGGGCGCCGATGGAGTCTATTGCGCCGCGCTGCCGGCGGCGGGGCTCGGGGTGGCGTTGAAGGTCGAGGACGGGGACATGCGGAGTCTGGGTCCCGCGCTCCTCGGTGTGTTACGGGCGCTCGCAGCTCGGATCGGGATCGGCTTCGATCCCGGCGGACTCGGTCAGGAGGTGAACCGTCACGCCGAGCTGCCCATCGTGAACACCCGCGGCGTCGGGACCGGGGTGCTGCGGGCGGTTGGGGAGCTGCGATTTTCAGCGTAGCCCTGCGTCGGAATGACTGAGTCAGGAACCGGGAAGGACCGTACACTCATGGCGAAGCAGGACCAGCTGGACCCGCAGACCCTCGCCCTCGTCCGCTTCGCGGCCGCGGTGGCCCAGGGATACGAGCCGGAGCTCCGGCAGGGCGCCGCCGGCTGCCGCGCGGCCCAGACGCCGGTGCCGTGGGTCGAGGAGCTGCTGCTGCAGTCGGTGCTCATGGCGGGGTACCCGCGCACGCTCATCGCCTTCACCATCTGGCGGAAGGTGAGCCGCGTGCCGGCGCCTGCGTCGGATCCGGACGCCGATTATCGCCAGCTCTCGCAGTGGGCCGCGCGCGGGGAAGAGACCTGCGGCATCGTGTACGGGGCCAACTACAAGCGGCTGCGGGAAAACGTGCGGGAGCTGCACCCGGCGCTGGACCAGTGGATGATCACGGAGGGGTACGGCCGCACCATGGGCCGCCCGGGGCTGGACCTGCTGCGGCGGGAGCTCTGCATCGTGGCCCAGACGGCGGTGATGGAGGCGCCCCGGCAGCTGCATTCCCACCTCCGGGGATCGCTCCACGCCGGGGCTTCCTTCGGGCAGGTGGAGGCGGTGCTCTCGGTGGTGAACCCCCTGCTGTCCTACGACCAGTGGAAGAAGGTGAAGGAGTTATGGCAGACCGTGAAGGATGGGTGGGACCCGGAGGAGTAGTGCGGCATCCAGGATCGGAGCATCATGTTTGTTGATCACGTCACCATTCGCGTCACGGCGGGCACCGGTGGGTCGGGGGCCGCGTCGTTCGCGCGTTTCAAGTTCCGGCCCAAGGGAGGCCCCGACGGCGGCGATGGCGGCCACGGCGGGTCGGTCTACCTCCAGGCGGACCCGAACCTCGCCACCCTCCTGGACTACCGCTACCAGACCGCCTGGAAGGCGCAGCGCGGACTGCACGGCAAGGGCAAGAACATGACCGGCGCCTCCGGCGAGGACCTCTACCTGCCGGTGCCCCCGGGGACCGTCGTCCGCGATGCGGAGACCGGGGAGGTGCTGGGCGAGGTCATGGGCAAGGGCGATGTCCTGCTCATCGCCAAGGGGGGCCGGGGTGGGCGGGGCAACTCGCACTTCACCTCCTCCACCCACCAGGCGCCCCGCGAATGGGAGCCGGGCGGGGAGGGCCAGGAGCGTCAGATCGAGCTCACGCTCAAGCTGATTGCGGACGTCGGGCTGGTGGGAGAGCCCAACGCCGGCAAGAGCACCCTGCTGTCGGTGGTCTCCGCCGCCAGACCCAAGATCGCCGACTACCCCTTCACCACCCTGGAGCCCAACCTCGGCGTGGTAGGGCTCTCCGGGCACCGCACCTTCGTGGTGGCGGATATCCCCGGCATCATCGAGGGGGCGCACCAGGGGAAGGGGCTGGGGCTCCAGTTCCTGCGGCATGTCGAACGCACCCGGGTGCTGGCGCTGCTGGTGCCGCTGGACAGCCCCGACCCGCAGCAAACCTACGACCTGCTGCGGGGCGAGCTCCGCGCCTACAGCGAAGTGCTGTTCCACAAGCCCCACATGGTGCTTCTCTCCAAGCGGGATCTCCTCCCGCCGGGGCAGCCGCTGCCGGAACTCGACACCCCCGGCGCCATCGGGCTGCTCGCCTTTTCCGCGGTGGCCGGCTCCGGGATCGAGGACCTCAAGGAATACCTGTGGAAGGCGGTCCACGCCGCCCGGACCGAGGATGCGAAGCTGGCGGAGTTCGGCGGGCCAATGGACGAGATGGACGTGGGGCCCCCCGAAGGGGATCCCGAATGGAGCTAGACGACGAGCGATGCGCCTACGCGGCGCTCGCGCTGACCCCGGGGATCGGGGTGCGACGACTCTCGACGCTTCTCGCTGCCTGCCAGACCGCAACCGGCGCCCTCAGGGCGCCGGTTGCGTTTTTGGAGTCCTTGCCCGGGATCTCGCTCGCGGCGGCGACCGCCATTTCCGGCCGGAGTATTGAGGATGGCCGGCGGGCGCTGACCCAGGCGGCCGCGCTCGGCGGCCACACCCTCCTGCTGGAGGATGCGGGCTTCCCGGCCATCCTGCGGGAGATTCCCGATGCGCCGCCGCTGCTCTTTGCGCAGGGAGACATCTCGCTGCTTGGGCGGCCCGCCGTCGCCGTGGTGGGGAGCCGGGATCACTCGGCCTACGGCGCCACCGTCTGCCGTGATCTGGTCCGGGTGGCGGCGCGGGCGGGGCTCGCGGTGGTGAGTGGCATGGCCCGCGGACTCGACGCGGTGGCCCATGCCGCCGCGCTCGAGGCGGGCGGCGGCACGATCGGCGTGCTCGGCAACGGACTCGGCGTGATCTACCCCGCGGCCAATCGTGAGCTGTACACCCGGGTCCGGGACAGTGGGCTGCTGCTCACCGAGTTCCCGCCGGGCGAACGGCCTGGGGTCGGGAGCTTTCCCCGCCGCAACCGACTGATCAGCGGGCTGGCCCGGGTGACCGTCGTGGTGGAAGCCGCGGAGGGGTCGGGGACACTGATCACCGTGGGGGCCGCCCTGGATCAGGGGCGGGAGGTCATGGTCGTGCCCGGGAACATCACCAGCCCGACCTCGGTCGGCACCAACCGCCTGCTGCGGGACGGCGCCACACCACTCCTCGACGCCACGGACCTGCTGGAGCAGTACCCGGAGTTGCCGGGCGCCGGAAAGCCCGCTGGTACCGGTCCAGCCCAGCCCGCCCTGACGGGGGATGCCGCGACAGTGTACGCGTTGCTCGACGGCGGGCCTCTCGGGCTGGATGAGGTCGTCCGGCGGTGTGTGCTGCCTGCGCCCCAGGTCCTGGCCGTGGTGACCACCCTGGAGCTCGCGGGGCACCTGGGTCGTCGGGGCGGGCTGATCTGCCGCGGGGATGGGCGGTAGCGGCCGTACCGGCGGTAGGAGGCCAAGCCGCGCGGTATCCGGGGCGACGCAGCCGCGTTGTCGCGTCGGAGGGTGGCCGCACAGGAACGGGAAGCCCGCCGCGAGGCGCATCCTCCGCCGCTCCTCCGCGGCGGCGTCGCCCCGCGATGCTGTCCTGCCGTCCTGCCGTCCTGCCGTCCTGCTGTCCCGCCGTCCTGCTGTCCCGCCGTCCTGCCCCCGTCCTCCCCTCCGCGCGGGCGGGCGGCCACAAGGGCCGCCCTTACGGGAGCCCTCGCCCGCCACCGTTCTCCCCTTTCAGCGGACTTTCCCTTAAGTTTAGGCGCACCCACTACTTCCGAGCCTGATGAGCAGCTCCGCCGGCGCGACCTGTCCCCGTTGCGGCAAGCCGATCTCGGCTGGCGCGCGCTTCTGCATGGAGTGCGGGCTGGACGTGTCCGGTGAGCAGGGCAACGTGGCCACCGCCATGATGCCCTCCGCGGCGGAGGCGGACGCCAACGCGCTGGCGCTGGAAATGCTCAAGCAGGCCACCCTCGGCGATTACGAGATCCTGCGCGAACTCGGCCGGGGTGGCATGGCCACCGTCTACCTGGCGCACGACATCGCGCTGGACCGCAAGGTCGCCATCAAGGTGATGGCCCCGGCGCTCATCCTGATGGGCGAGGGGATGAGCGAGCGCTTCAAGCGCGAGGCCCGCACCGCGGCCAACCTGGCCCACCCCCACATCATCCCGATCTATACGGTGAAGAGCAGCGGCAAGTCGCTGTTCTTCGTCATGAAGTTCATCGCCGGCCGCTCGCTGGAGCAGATCATCAAGGATATCGGGCCCATGCCGGTGCCGATGGTCAAGGCGATCCTGCAGCAGGTGACGAGCGCGTTGGGCTATGCCCACCGGCACGGCATCGTGCACCGCGACATCAAGCCCGCCAACATCATGATTGATGAAGAGGGCTTCTCCGTCGTCACCGACTTCGGCATCGCCAAGGTGGCCGAGAACCGCGCCCTGACGATGACCGGGATCGCGGTGGGCACCCCGTCCTACATGAGCCCGGAGCAGTGCGCCGCCAAGGACATCACCGGGAAGTCGGACCAGTACAGCCTCGGCGTCGTGGCCTACGAGATGCTCACCGGGAGGCAGCCCTTCGAGGGCGACTCGGCGATGGCGATCATGTTCGCCCATTTCAATGAGCAGCCCAGGCCGATCGGGGAGATCCGCACCGACTGCCCGCCGGAGGTGGCGCAGGCGGTCATGCGCATGCTGGAGAAGGCGCCCGACAAGCGCTACGGCACCATGGAGGAGGCCGCCAACGGGCTCGGGGCCCAGCCTCTGGCGCACGATGATCCGGTCCGGCTGCAGCTGGTGGCGCTGGCCAAGAAGGGAAGCACCCGCGAGATCCTCGCACAGGTCACCCCGCCGCCCACCAGCCCGGTGCCGCCCGCCCGGACCCGGCAGGTGGTGGATGCCCCCACCACGCCGATCCCGGCGCCGCGGGTCGTCAGCCTCTCGGTGACCCCCGGACGCAGCGACCTGCACGTCGGCGATGCCATGCAGCTGACGGCCACCCCGCGCACTGCCGGCGGCACCGCCCCCGGCGTGGCGGTGCAATGGAGCTCGAGCGACCCTGCCATCGCCACCGTCACCGGGGCGGGGTTGGTCACCGCTCTCGCGCCGGGGGCCGCGGCCATCACCGCCACCGTGGAGGGGGTGAGCGCCAAGGCCCAGGTGACGGTCACGCCGGTGCCCGTGGACCTGGTGCTGATCGAGCCGGCGGAGGCGCAACTGGCCGTAGGGGACGACCTGGCGCTCAAGGTGGTGGTGCGCGATCGCCACGGCGTCGAGCTGCACGACCGGCCGGTGGAATGGAGCATGAGCCCCGCGGGCGTGGTGCAGCCCGGCGCGCCGGGCCGGGTGCGCGCCCTGCGCGAGGGCGCGGTGGAGATCGTGGCGGAGTGCGAGGGGGTGCGGGGCAGCGCCCGGATCGGGGTGACGCCGGCCCCGGTGGCGGCGGTGAGGGTGGCGCCCGCCGAGACGGAGGTCCGCGTCGGCGACACCGTCAGCCTGGCCGCCACCCTCACCGACAAAGCCGGTGCGGCGCTGACCGGCCGGGCCATCGCCTGGCGTTCCGCGGATGAGAAGCTGGCCGCGGTCTCGGCGGCCGGCATCGTCACCGGCCTCGCGGCCGGGGCCGCACGCATCGTGGCCAGCGCCGAAGGGAAACAGGCCGAGGCGAACATCCGTGTGCTCCCCGCCGCCGTGGCCTCGGTGAACGTCGTGGCGCCGGAGCCGCTCATCGCCGGCGGCAAGCTCACCCTCGTGGCGCAGGTGAAGGATGCCCGGGGGAAGGCGATTGGTGATCGGGAAGTGAAGTGGAGCTCGTCGTCCCCGGCGATCGCCATCGTCACCCGGGACGGCACCGTCACGGGCATGGCGGCCGGCACCGCCAAGGTGACCGCCGAGGTCGAGGGCAAGTCCTGGACGGTGAGCGTGACGGTGCTGCCGGTCCCGGCGGCCACGGTCACGATCGAGGGCCCCGCCGCCCCGCTCGCGCCAGGCGCCACGGCCACGCTCAAGGCGATCGTGAAGGACGCGAAGGGACTGGCGCTGTCGGGGCGCGAGGTGCAGTGGAGCAGCAGCGCGCCGAAGGTCGCTGCCATCACGGGGCAGGGGGTCCTGACGGCGCAGGGACCCGGTTCGGCGGTGATCACCGCGACGGTGGAGGGGAAGCAGGCGGAGTACCGGGTGACCGTTCCCGCGCCGGCTCCCGTGGTGGAGGCGAAGACGGAAGTGGTCCCGCCGCCGGCGACCCCGGCCGCACCGCGCGCCCCCGAGGCAAGGACCGAGGTCGTTCCGCCGCCGGTGAAAGCGCCGGTCCCATCCCCTGCGGCCGAGCCGCCGAGCCGCCGAGCCGCCGAGCCACCCGCCGGTGGCAAGGGCAAGCTGATCGGCGTCGTAGCTGGTGTGGCGCTGCTCGCGACGCTCGGCTACTTCGTGCTGCGACCGAAGGTCGAGGAAATCCCGCCGGCGCCGGTGCTGCTGCCGACCGCGGCCGCAGCGGTGGCCAGCGTGACAGTCACCGGTGAGGCGGCCGAGATCGCGGTCGGCCGGACCGCGCAGCTGGCCGCGGTGCTCAAGGACGCCGAAGGCAACGAGATCCAGGGCCGGGCCGTGACCTGGGCATCGAGCGACGGCACCGTTGCCGACGTCTCCGGCCTCGGTGCGGTGAACGGGCGCAAGGCCGGCAGCGCCACCATCACCGCGGAGAGCGAAGGGAAGCGGGGCACCTTCGCCGTCAGCGTGATCGAGCCCACCAGCGACCTCCCGGCTCAGGTGGCGAGCGTGATCCTGAGCAGCGCCGGCCGGCCGCTGGAGATCGGGCAGACGGTGCAGTTGAGCGCCACCGCCAAGGACACCAGGGGGTACGTCCTGGCCGACCGCACCGTCGTCTGGGGGACCAACCACCCCGAGGTGGCGCTGGTCTCCTCCAGCGGGCTGGTCACCGCCCTGGGGGCCGGCAGCGCCACCATTACCGCGAGCAGCGAAGGAAAGAGCGCCGAGACCCGGGTGACGGTGAACGCCCCGAAGCCGGCGCCCGAACCGCCGAAGCCCGAGCCGGCGAAGCCGGAGCCGGTGGTGACGCCGCCGCCCGCGGCGGTGGCGCGGGTGACGCTGACGCCGGCCGCGCTCGCGCTGGTGACCGGCGCCGAGGGCCCGCTCGGCGCCACCGTCTTCGATGACAAGCGGGCCCCGATCACCGGCCGCACGGTGCAGTGGAAGTCGAGCGACACCCGTATCGCGTCGGTCACCGATCAGGGCGTCGTGACCGGGCTGGCCAAGGGC
This sequence comes from Gemmatimonadota bacterium, assembly GCA_033763675.1. Lineage (GTDB taxonomy): Bacteria > Gemmatimonadota > Gemmatimonadetes > Gemmatimonadales > GWC2-71-9 > JADJOM01. The sequence goes on along the minus strand of JANRJZ010000275.1, from coordinate 5,374 downwards.
AAGGCCACCATCACCGCCACGGTGGACGGCAAGAGCGCCGAGGCCGTGGTGACCGTGGCGGACGCGATTGTGCCAGTGGCGAGCGTCGTGCTCACCGCCGGGAACAAGAACCTCAAGGTCGGGGAGACCGTCACCTGGAGCGCCGCGGCCCGCGATGCGCGGGGCCGCCCCCTGAATGACCGCGGCGTCAGCTGGTCCTCCAGCGCGCCCCAGGTGGCCACGGTGAACGGCGGCGTCATTACCGCCGTGGCGCCGGGCACCACGGAGATCCATGCGGAATCCGAGGGCAAGCGCGTCAGCGAGCGCCTGACGGTCGCGGCCGCGCCCGCGCCGCCCCCCGTGACGCCCCCGACCACCACCCCGACCACCGGCGGCACCACCGCCCTGCTGCCGCGCCGTGGAGTCGAGGCCGGCGGTGCGCTGGCCTGCGGGCTGGCGCAGGGCGGGGCAGTCTGCTGGGGCGCCGGCTTCACCGGGCTCATCGCCATCGAGGGGACCGGCGGCGCCAGCCAGCTGGCGGTGGGCCGGGCCCACGCCTGTGCGCTCACCAGTGGCGGCCGTGCCGTCTGCTGGGGCGACAACAAGAACAGCCAGCTCGGCGACGGCGGCAGCACCAGCAGTGGGCCGAGCGCGGTGCCGGTGACCGGGGACCTGGCCTTCTCAACGATCGCGGCCGGGGCGATGCATAGCTGCGGCCTCTCCGGCGGCAAGGCGTACTGCTGGGGCCGGGGCAAGGAGGGCCAGCTGGGCGACGGCGGCACCGCCGACCGCAAGCGCCCGGTTGCGGTCAAGGGCGGGCAGAGCTTCGTGCAGCTCGCCGCCGGCGGCAACCACACTTGCGCCATCACCGCCGGCGGCCAGGCCTATTGCTGGGGCGATGGCTTCTCCGGGCAGCTTGGCTTCGGCGGCCAGGACCAGCAGTCAGATCCGATCGACGTCTCCGGCGGCCAGAAGTACTCCCGGATCGCGGCGGGAGGGAAGCACACCTGTGCGCTCACCACGGGGGGCAAGGCCTTCTGCTGGGGTGCCAACGAGAGCGGGCAGGTGGGCGACGGCTCCAAGTCCGATCGGGGCAGCCCCGTGGCAGTGGCCGGAAGCCAGACCTTCTCCGAGATCGCCGCCGGGGCGAACCACAGCTGCGGCCTCACCGGCGGCGGAGAGGTCTATTGCTGGGGCGAGAACCGCCAGGGCCAGCTCGGCGACGGTACCAAGGCCGACCGCAGCCGGCCGGTGCCGGTCGGGGGCGGGAATTTCACGTCGATCTCCGCCGGCGAAGGCTTCAGCTGCGCCATGGCGCGCGGTGGCGAGGCGATGTGCTGGGGGAGGAACGATCGGGGCCAGCTTGGCGACGGCGGCACGGTGCCGCGTGGGGTGCCGGGGGCGGTGACGGGGCAGTAGGGGCGAGACGGTTGCGCGGTTGGGCGGTTAGGCGGTTGGTCAACCGCCGAAAGGGCGACCCTCCACATCGGAGCGTCGCCCTTTCACCTACCACCAACCGCCCAACCGCCTTACCGGGCGCCCAGCGGCACCCCCACGCTGAAGACCAGGTCCGATTGCATCTTGCCCGGGTAGAAGCCGAGGCTGGCATCGTCGCCCTTGTCGGGGTCGAAGCTGTAGAAGTTGCCTTCCGCCCGGATGTCGATCGGGAATCGCGGCGTGACGTTGGCCCGGAACCCGATCCCCGCCACGGCGCCGAAGTTGGTCAGCTTGCCGTCGAGCGCCGGATCATCCCAGAAGCTGCCGCCGTGGTGGACCACGATGCCGCCCAGCACCAGACTCAGGTTGCTGCGCCGGGGCCGGATCACCGCGCGCAGGCTCCCGATCATGACGCTGCCCTTGTCCGTGGTCGCGGCGTCGAACGGCGCGAAGGCATCCTCGATCACGAACCGGACGTTGCTCTGCGCATAGCCGAAGGACCCTTCCGCGGCGATGGTCGCGCTCACCGGCAACGAGACCCGGAGGCCGAACATCGCGGTGTTCTCCTGCGAGACGGTGATGTTGGTGGTCCCCGTTCCGCCGATCACCGTCAGGTCGAACTCATCGTTGTAGTAGTCGGCGATCGAGAAGAAGCTGCCGACCCAGGGCGTCACCGAGAACTTGTTCTGGGCGGGGAGGACGGATGGCACGGTCGCGGCCACGAGCAGGGCCGCCGCGGCCAGGCGCTGCCGCACGGACTTCAAGCGAAACACGGAACCCCCTTGGCGTGGGACTGTCTCGGGGACGGCAGGCGTCCCGGGAACCGCAGGTAGGATGCCCCTCCCCGCAGATGCTGTCAACCGGGCGCCGCGGGCGCCACCGCCCGGTTACTTTGCCCGCCGAGCCGCCGAGCCGCCGAGCCGCCGAGCCGCCGAGCCGACACCCATGCACCTCTACGTTCACGTCCCCTTTTGCGCCCGCCGGTGCAGCTACTGCGACTTCGCCATCGCAGTGCGGCGGGAGGTCCCCTCCGAGGCCTTCGCCGCGCAGCTCCTGGGTGAATGGGAGGGGTGGCGCGAGTCCGACCGGTTCGATCCCGCCGCGCCGCTCGCCACCATCTACTTCGGGGGCGGTACCCCCTCCCGGCTGAACCCCGGCGCCATCGCCCGCATCATCGAGCGGGTCGCCGCCGATCGGCCGCTTCTCCCCGGAGCGGAAGTGACCCTGGAGGCGAACCCCGAGGATGTCACCCCGGCGTCGGCGCGAGCCTGGGCGGCCGCCGGGGTGAACCGGGTGTCCCTTGGTGTGCAGTCCTTCGACCCCGCCGTGCTCGCCTGGATGCATCGCACCCACACCGAGTCGGATGTTCCCCGGGCGGTCGCCGCGCTGCGGGACGCGGGAATTGCCAACCTCTCCCTGGACCTCATCTATGCCCTCCCCGAAGCGCTGCACCGGGATTGGGACCGGGACCTGGAGGGGGGGCTGGCCCTGGAACCCGAGCACCTCTCCCTCTACGGCCTGACCGTGGAGCGGCAGACCCCCCTGGGCCACTGGGTGGAGCGAGGGGCTGCCGTGCCGTCACCCGAGGAGCGGTACGCCCGCGAATTCCTGCTGGCCGATGCGCGGCTGGGCGCTGCCGGGTTCGAGCACTACGAAGTTTCCAATTACGCCCGGCCGGGGCGGCGGGCGGTGCACAACAGCGCCTATTGGCGGCGGGCGCCCTACCTTGGCCTGGGTCCGTCGGCCCACAGCGCCAGCGGAAGCCTCCGCTGGTGGAATCGGCGGGAGTGGACCGACTGGAGCCGCGCGCTTGAAGCGGGGGAAAGCGCCGTGGCGGGAGAGGAGCGGCTGGACCCTTCGGCCGTGGCGCTGGAGGACCTCTACCTCGGGCTGCGAACCGCTGATGGTCTCGCCGTGGAGTTCTTCCAGGGCGAGCAGGCGCGGCAGTGGGTCGCCGCGGACTGGGCCACGATCCGAAGCGGGCGGATAGTGCTCACGGCGGAGGGGTGGCTTCGCCTGGATGCGCTGGTGGCGCAGGCGGCGGGGGACTCTCATCCCGGTGTCATCGATTCGTCATGAGGAGCCGGGGCGCGGCGTAATTGGCCGGCCCGATCGTGGGAGTACCCCCCACCTCGGAGCGGTCTCATGTTTACTGAACTGGTCGAGTCCCGCCGGCGCCGTACCCCACTTGCCGGACAGTCGCTGCTCTCCTTCATGCTGCACCTGGGCCTCGGCATTGGAGCCATTGGCGTCACGCGCGGCAGCGGACGGCCCGCCACCCCGCCGCTCCCGCCGCGCGAGATCACGTTCGAGCTACCGGCTCCCACCCAATCCACCGCCACGGCGACAGCCACCCCTTCCGCACCGATGCTGGAGCCCGCACCGAACCCGGGTCTCCCCCCCATTGAGGTCCCGGTGGTCGTACCCACTGAGATTCCCCCGCAGATGCCGGGAACGCCGGCTGATCCGAAATCCTTTTTCCAGTCGCGGGCGGCATTACCTGGGGATTCGGCGAGTGCGTCCGGCATCGGCAACGCCGTGCTGCTGGCAGCGGAGGCCGACGAGGTTCCTCGACTCGCGCGGGGCGCGCGCTGCAGTGGCGACTATCCCGGCCAATTGCGGGCGCTTGGGCTCGCGGGGTCGGCGGAGTTGCAGTTCGTCATCGGTCGAGACGGGCGGGTCGATACCACGTCGGTGCGGGTGACCCATGCGACCCATCCAGCCTTCGGGGAGGCGGCCCGTATCGGGCTGGCCAGTCCCGAGTGCCGCTACACCCCCGGGAGCTACCGTGGAGAGCCGGTCAGGGTGCTGGTTCGGCAGCGCGCGACATTTCGGCTCGACGCCCCCTAAGTCCCAGCCATTTCGCGACTTCCCCGGGGCCTGCTAGATTACCTCCCCATGAGCCTCGACGCCCTGAGCGACCGGGAGATCCGCGTGCTGGAAGCGGTGATCCAGGTCTACATCGAAACAGCGGAACCGGCGGGCAGCCAGACCATTGCCCAGCGGTTCCCGCTGGGGGTGTCTTCGGCAACCATCCGCAACACCATGGGCGACCTCGAGGAGAAGGGCTTCCTGTACCACCCGCACACCTCCGCCGGCCGGATTCCCACCGACCGGGCCTACCGCTGGTACGTGAACAGCCTGAGCCGGCTGGCGCCCCCCAGCAGCGAAGACCAGCGGATGCTGAGCGCGGAGCTGGCCCCGTCGCGCAGCGCGCTGGAGGAGATCCTGCGCCGCGCCGCCCAGGTGCTGGGCGTCCTCACCAGGGAGCTGGGCGTGGCGGTCGCCCCGGCACTCGACCGGGTGGTGCTCGAGAAGCTGGACCTGGTGCAGGTCTCCACCGAACGGCTGCTGCTGGTCTTTCACCTCAAGAGTGGCGCGGTCCGGACCATCTTCGTCCAGGTCTCCGGCACCCTGCCGGCCGACTCGGTCAGCCGGGTGGCCCAGCTGCTCAACGAGCGGCTGGCGGGGCTCACCCTGCTCGAGATCCGGACCACGCTGCCGGAGCGGCTCCGGGATGCCGAGCGCGCGGCGGATGACCGGGAGCTGCTCAACATCTTCATCGAGGAGGGGGAGGAGATCTTCGGCCTCCCCGCCGGACCCGAGACCGTGGTGCTGGGCAGCGCCCAGATGCTGGCCGGCCAGCCGGAGTTCGCCAGCAGCGGCGCCATCCGCGACCTGCTGGACCTCACCGAACGCCGGGACCTGCTGCAGCAGGCGCTGGCGGCGCGACGGCGCACCGGCCTCACCATCACCATCGGCGGGGAGAACTCCGACACCCGGCTGGCCGGTTTCACCCTGGTGACCAGCTCCTACCGCTCCGGCGAACTCACGGGCGTCATCGGCGTCATCGGCCCGACCCGGATGCCCTACGACAAGATCATCGGCCTCGTGGACCACACGAGCCGGCTGGTGGAAGGATTGATGGAGTGAGCGAGTACTACGACCTGCTGGGGAT
>JANRJZ010000274.1:0-5648 GCA_033763675.1 Gemmatimonadota bacterium | reverse complement strand
GTCTTCCCGACATGGCGAATCCCGAGACCGAACAGCAGGACCGAGAGCGGCCGCGCCTTGGAGGCTTCGATGGCCGCCACCAGCTGCGTCGCCGACTGTTCCGCGAAGCGCTCGAGCTGCACCAGCCGCTCCGCCGTCAGGTCGTACAGGTCCGCCACGTCCCGGATCAGACCTTCCTCGAGCAGCTGGCGGACCCGCTCGTACCCCAGCCCCCGGATGTCCATCGCCTCCCGGCTCGCGAAGTGGACGATGCCCTCCAATACCCGCCCCGGGCAGGCCGGGTTGGGACAGTAGCGCACCGCCTCATCGGCATCCCGCACCACCGCGGTGTCGCAGCGGGGGCAGCGCGCGGGCATGACGAAGGGCCGCTCGCTCCCGTCCCGGCGTTCCCGCAGCGGCCCCACCACCTGGGGGATGACCTCTCCGGCGCGGATCACCTCCACCCAGTCGCCGATCCGGATGTCCTTCGCCTCAATGAGGTCCTCGTTGTGCAGCGTGGCGCTGGAGACGGTCACCCCGCCGAGCTCCACCGGCTGCAGCACCGCGAAGGGGTTGAGCGCGCCGGTCCGCCCGACGTTGATCTGGATGTCGAGCAGCCGCGTCACCGCCACCTCGGGGGCGAACTTGCGCGCGATGGCCCAGCGGGGTTCCCGGTCACCGACCACGCCCAGTTCGGCGTGCAGCGCCAGCCGGTCCACCTTGACCACAACCCCGTCCGCGTCGAACGGGAGGGACTTGAGCCTGCCCTGCAGCCGCTCGGCTTCAACGTGGACCGCGGCGAGATCGGGATGACGCTTCCGGTGCGGCTCCACCTGGAAGCCCCAGGCCGCCAGCAGTTCGAGGACCTCCCACTGGTGCCGCACGGCCAGCCTGCCCTCGATGACTTCCACATGAAAGGCGAACATGCGCAGCCGGCGGCGGCGCGTGAGCTTCGGGTCCAGCAGCTTGAGGCTGCCCGCGGCGGTGTTGCGCGGATTGGCGTACAGGGGCTCCCCCGCCTCCTCCCGCTCGCGATTGAGCCGCTCGAACGCCGCGCGGGGCAGATACACCTCGCCGCGGATCTCCATCAGGGGCGGATGCCCGTCGCCGGCCAGGCGGAGGGGCACGTCCGGCAGGGTCCGGAGATTGGCCGTGACCAGTTCTCCCACCCGGCCGTTCCCGCGGGTGGCCCCGCTCACCAGCGCTCCGTCCCGATACGTCAGGCTGACCGCGGAGCCATCGATCTTGACCTCGGTGGTGTACCCCCCGCGCCGGGCATCCTCCGTGATGCGCGCGTTCCGATCTTCCCACGCCGAGAGTTCCTCCGGCGTGAAGGCATTGGCCAGCGACATCATCGGGCGCAGGTGGGTGTGCTTGGCGAGGGCGGGGGCGGGTTCCGCTCCGACCCGCTGGGTGGGACTGTCGGCCGTGCGCAGGGCGGGGTGGGCGGACTCGAGGGCCACCAGCTCCCGCATCCAGCGGTCATACTCCGCGTCGGAGACCTCCGGCGCGTCGAGGACGTAGTACGCGTGGTTGGCGCGGTGGATGAGCTGGCGCAGCTCGGCGGCGCGGTCGGCGGGGGTCATCCTACCGGGCGGCCGCCTCCTGCTGCAGGACGGTGAGCGCGACGCCCACCAGGCGCTCGAGCTCCTCCGCGCTCGCCCGGGCGAGCACCCCCTCGCTCCACGGCCCCTCCCGCGCGGCGAACTCGTCCAGCAGCCGCCGGAGGAAGCCGATCAGCGCCACCCGCTCCCGCTCCGCCGCCCGGCTGCCGCCCCCCTCGCCCACCCGCGCCTGCAGTTTCTCGAAGCGATGGGCATTCCGGAGCGCCTTGGCCGTCAGGCTCGCCACCACCTGGCAGAAGTGCACGTCCGCCTCGGAGAAGGCGGGCCCGTCCCGGAAGGTGCGGAGCATGATGGCCCCGATCGAGGCCCCGCGCCAGGTGATGGGCACCACCGTGATCGACCGGACGTTCCGGGTATCGAAGGCCCCCTTCAGGTGGGCCATCGTCGGATCCAGCTCCACGTCGGGGATATAGACCGTCTCGCCGTCGGTGAGGGCCCGGCGGAGTTCGGGATACCGCTCCAGATCCACCACGTAGTTCCGGATGCTCGGATCCTCGAAGCTCGCCACCAGCCTCGCGGTCCTGGCGTCCCGCTCGGCGAGGAAGATGGAGGCCCGGTCGAGCCCAAACGCCTCCCCCAGCCGGCGGGCGATGGCCTGCATGATGTCCGCGATATGCAGCGAGCCCGCCAGTTCCTGCAGGATCTCGATGACGGCGAGGAGGTGCCGGCGCTCGCGCTCGAGTTCGCGCACCCGGGCCTGCAGGCGCTCGACATCCTCGGACACAACGGCCTGAACGGTCATGGGGGATTCGGGAAAGGGTGTCGAATTGTCGCGGCGTGGCGGGAGGCGGTCAAGGCGGGGTACCTTTCCCAGCGACAACCTGGAGGTTCCATGCGCGACGATCGTGATCCCCGTCACCCTCCCCGGGATGGGGAAGAGGACGCCCCCGAGGAGCAGTCCTGGGACCGCAGCACCTTCCTGACCGGCCTGGTCATTGGCGCCGCCGTGGGCGCCGGGCTGGCGCTGCTCTTTGCCCCCGCCTCCGGCGACGATACCCGCCGCCTGATCCGCAAGCGGGCGCGCGGCCTTGGCCGGGACGCCGAGCGGGGCTGGAGCAGGGCCCGGAAGCGGGCCGGCGGTATGCTCGAGGAAAAGAAGGAGGCCCTGCGCGACCGGCTCGCCCAGGGCCTGGAGGCGGTCGAGGACCAGCTCGGCGTCTAGCGCCGCTTGTCCTTTCGGCCTTCGATCCGGCGGGCCAGCGCCGCCCCCTGCTCCTGGTACGCCGGGTCCATCACGTCGAAGATCGGCAGGCTCGCCACCTGGTCGAGGTGAATCCGCGCCTCGCTGAAGCGCTCCCGCTCGACCAGGATCTCGGCCAGGTCCAGGTGGTGATAAATGGTCTCGGGGCTGGCCGCCACCGACCGCTCCATGTAGACCACCGCGCTGTCCCAGCTCGCCGCATTGAAGATCTTGCCGCCCAGGAAGTTCTTGGCGAAGAACCGCTCGAACCCCGACAGCCGCATGATCTCGGCGTTCCACCGCCCCATGACGTGATAGGCCTTGTGGTGGGCCGGGTCCAGCTCGATGGCCCGCAGCGCCGTCTCGCGGATCTCGCTGGCGCGCCGCACCCGCTCCTTCTTGCTCTTGGTAAGCGACGCCCGCCCGATCGCCGCCGCCAGGACATAGTGCCCGTCGGCCCCGTCGGGCCGCAGTTCCACCGCCCGCCGCCCCAGCGCCTCCGCCCGGGCGTAGAGCGAGTCCCGGGTGGGGCTCTTCACCGAGTCGGGCGTCTGTTTCCCGATATCGAGGAGGGTCTCGGCGGCACGCCAGGTGGCCTCATAGTTGTCCGGCTCGGTCGCGAGCGCCGCCTCGAAGTAGCGGAGCGCCGTCTCCGGATCCCGGGCCAGGTGGGTCTCGATCCCCCGGCGCAGTTCCTCCTCCGCGGCGGACTCGGTCTGGGCCCCGAGCGGGGCTGCGAGGGCCGAGCCGATCAGGGCCGCGAGTGCGGCCCAGTGCTTGCCATGTTGCCGTGTGCGCGTCATCCTTGCTCCCGTTTCCAGTTTCCCGTCCCTCATCCCCCGGACTCAATGCTCGTCCCATCGCTGATCGCGCGCAAGCGAGATGGCGGCGCCCTCTCCGCCCGCGAGTGGACCGACCTGCTCCAGGCCTACGGCCAGGGGGAGGTCCCGGACTACCAGATGTCGGCCCTGCTCATGGCCGTGGTCTGGCGGGGGCTCACCGGGGAGGAGCTTGCCGCCATGACCGGGGCCATGCTCCACTCCGGTGCCCGCCTGGCGTGGGCCGACGGCGGCCGGCCGCGGGTGGACAAGCACTCGACCGGCGGGGTCGGGGACAAGGTCTCCCTGGTGCTGGCGCCGCTGGTGGCCAGCCTGGATGTCGCGGTGCCCATGATGTCGGGCCGGGGGCTGGGCCATACAGGCGGCACCACGGACAAGCTCGAGGCCATTCCGGGCTTCCGGACCGACCTCTCGCTGGCCGAGGTCCGGGCCCAGGTTGACCGCATCGGGGTCGCGATGTTCGGCCAGAGCGAGGCCATCGCCCCGGTGGACCGCCGGCTCTACGCGCTGCGGGACGTCACCGGCACGGTGCCCGCCACGGCCCTGATCGCCGCCAGCATCATGTCCAAGAAGCTGGCCGAAGGGCTGACCGGCCTGGTGCTGGACGTCAAGGCCGGCGGCGGCGCCTTCCTGCCCCAGCTGGATGAGGCACGCGCTCTGGCGCGCAGCATGGTGGACCTCGGCACCGCCCACGGCTGCCCCACCGCCGCCCTCATCACGGCGATGGACCGGCCGCTCGGCCGCGCCATCGGGAACGCACTCGAGGTCGAAGAGGCCCTGCTCGCGCTGACAGGGCAGGGGCCCGAGGACCTCATGACCGTGACCCGGGCGCTCGCCGTCGAGATGCTCCTGCTCGCCGGGCGGGCTCCCGACGTGGCGGGCGCCCTGCGCCTGGTGGACGGCGCGCTGCGCTCCGGCGCCGCCCTGGAGCGGTTCCGGCAGCTCATCGAGGCCCAGGGGGGAGACCCCCGGATCGTGGATGATCCGGGACGCCTGCCGCAGGCGCTCGAGGTGGAGCTCTTCGAGGCGCCCGCCGCGGGGACCATCGCCGCGGTGGATCCCCGTCCCCTGGGGGAGGCGGTGGTGGCGATGGGCGGGGGCCGTCGCCGGCTCGGGGAGAGCGTCGAGCCGAGTGTCGGGTTCGTGGTCTCCGGTCGCCCCGGTGCCACGGTGGCGCGGGGGGAACCGGTCGCGTCGGTGTTCGCGCGGGATGCGGAGGGGATCGCGGTCGGTATGGCGGCGCTCGGGCGGGCGATGCGCTTCGGTCCCCCGGAGCCGCAGCTGCCGCTGGTGCTGTGCCGGGTCACCACGGCGGGGGAGGAGCCGGCCTGATGGGCGGCATCTTCACCGCCGTCCTCATCGTCGGCGTGCTGGCCTGGCTGTTCGCCCCCGGGCGGCGGCGGCCGGCCGACCCCGCCGACCCGCCGGCGCCGGCAGACCTGGAGGAACTGGAGTCGGCGGAGCGCGAGGTGCGGGACCTGGGGGTGGGGCAGCAGCCGGAGGACGGGTTCGCAGGGGACGACTGGGGGCCGGGGGCCCCGAAACACTGAGGCGCCAGGGACTGCCCTGGCGCCTCCAGGCTCCTCCCGCCGCGGCCGGACGGTCTAGACGTCCAGGTGTGACACGTATTTCGCGTTGCGCTCGATGAAGAGCCGGCGTGGTTCGACCTCGTCCCCCATCAGCTCGTCGAACAGCTTGGAGGCCTCCACCGCGTCATCCAGGGTGACGCGCAGGATGGTGCGCCGCCCCGGGTCCATCGTGGTCTCCCAGAGCTGGCCCGGATTCATCTCGCCCAGGCCCTTGTAGCGCTGCACCGCGACGGAGCCCCGCGCCTCGCCGTTGGAGAGGCGCTTGATGTACTCGTCCCGCTCCTTCTCGTCGTAGGCATAGAACTTCTCCTCCTTCTTGCCGCTGCCCCGCGCCACCCGGAAGAGCGGCGGCTGCGCGATATAGATGTATCCCGCCTCGATCAGCTCGGGCATCTGCCGGAAGAAGAAGGTGAGCAGCAGGGTCCGGATGTGCGCC
>JANRJZ010000273.1:0-17313 GCA_033763675.1 Gemmatimonadota bacterium | reverse complement strand
TCCGCCAGCAGGGCGACCGCGTCCTGGCTCACGGCCCCCTCGGCTGGCCAGATCCCGTCCGCGGCCCGCCCGAAACGGGCGGGGTAGTCCTCCAGAGCCGACTTCACCTGCCAGGTCGCGTCGGCGGGCCAGGAAAAGCGCGGGGGCAGTCGCGTACCCACCCGGTCAACCACGGCGGCCTCGCTATCCAGCAGCAGTGGCAGGATGGGATGAAAGAAGGGCGTGACAGACACCTCGATCTGACCCCGCTCCTGAAGGAGCCGAAGCAGGGGAACCACCGCTCGCAAGATCTTGTACTGCTCGGCGACCATCTCCCGGCAGTCCTGGCGGGTGAAGCCCTCTCCCTTCTCGACGAATCGCCGGACGCTCGCTACCTCCCCGGTGCAGAGGAGTACCTCCCCCTCCTGGAACGCCCGGGCGAACCAGCAGAGATTGGACCACATCTGCAGATCACGGATATCACGGGCGGAGAGCCGTGCCCCGGAGCGGCGCAGCGCGAACAGATCCCGGTATCTCGGGTATGGCATGATCTGCCGGTGCCAATCCGCGTCGAAACAGGTGCTGATCAACTCTCGCTTTTCCTCACGATCGAGCGTGAAGAAATCGGCCAGGGTGAGATCGAGCGCTCGATCGGTCGCACCTCCCCCAACGTAGTCGTCCAGCTGCGACAACAGGACCGGCGTCACGTTGATCGTGACGTGCACATCGGGATACTCCTCCAGGAGAGCCGGCTTGGTGTAGTAGTCTCTCAGGGCGTGCAGGCGCACCCATGGGAGGCGGTAGCTCCCGGCCGGGCCGGCGTGGGCAAGATCGCGATACAGCGGCTGGTGAAAATGCCAGATGAGCGCAAGCGCGATCGACGGCTCCACCAGGACCTGCCGAGCGTCGGATCTGGTTGCCCCTTCGTGGGAGTCTCCGACGAAGTGGTAGTCAAGACTCGTGCCCGGGGCCAGGGGACCCAGCTCGGCGCGCCAGTAACTGCAGCCATCGCGATTGAACTGCCAGTAGGCCGGGACCTCATCCTGCACGGGGGCTCGGTCGGTGGGCGCCGCCCGGTAGCGCAGCGATACTGATTGTCCGCCAGCGACCGGACGGGTTCCTGCCCAGAAGGTGACCGGCTGACCTCCCGGAACGCCGGGCGTCCGTGGTGTGCTTGGATCAGCGTGCCAGACCTCCATACGCGATCCTCCCCCAGTGGTAACCCGCCCCGCTCACCGGTGACCTCTCGTCAGGCCCGCACTATGGCTCCCGCCGGCGCGAGGAGGGGATGAGGAGGTGGCTCCCCCCCTCGCAGGGCCCGCTCATGACCGATTCGTGAGCGGATTGACCGGCGCGGAGCCACTGCGCACTGCCGGTCCGGGCGCGGGTAACACGCGCCAGAAGCCCTGCATCATCGGATTCGTCGCCGTGGCGGGAGGCGCAGTCCGGAGGTCGATCGCGGTGCTGGGCATCTTCATCCAGAAGGGATGACCCTGGGTCAGCGGATTCGGGTCGCAGGCCGGCCGCTCGGCCGCGGCCGACAGAGGGGCCGCAGTGGCCGCGGCAAGGAGTGCGGCGGCGGTGAATACGGTGCGCATAACAACCTCCTGGAAAGGTGAGTCGCTGATCCGCGCCCTCGCGGCACGGAGGATCGGGACTTCATCCGGCAGCAATGTGGCATCCCCGTCGTGAGAGGAGGCTGACCGCGGGGTTAAAGCTCGTTGAGCGCGACTGGCGACTGCGGTGTTGCACCGTCGTTCAGGTGGAGGGACGCTGTGATTCCGCGGAGGATGGGGTTGCGTGCGCTTGAGGAGGGTACCGGATGGCCATGCCCACCAGCAGGCGACGGTCCACCATCGGGGCAGGTGCAAGCTGTTCGACGATAGGATGGAACCAGGGAGCAGGGCGGCCGGCCGGTGCCGCGACCCCCGGCTGCCGCCTCAGTGCGAGTGTGGGGCCGCGTCGCGGTGATCGCGGCGGGGAGCAGCAACGGAATCAATCGCTCCCGGCGAAGCCGAGTCGCCTTCGTATCTCTCCGGCACGCCCTCGTGGGCCTGTCCATCGCGCTCTCGTATCACCTGCTCCAGCACCGTATTTGGCAAGCCGATGGCATGGCGGAAGACCAGTTCCCCGCCGAAATAGGCGGCAGTGACCATCAGGGCCAGCCCGAGCAGCCCGGGCACGGCGGCCGACGTGGCATGCGGCCAGCGCCAGCGGGCCACCCCGCCCACGAGCAGCAGCACACCCGCGGCAAGGGCCAGGTTTCGATGCAGCGTCATGACCGCATGACCCAGGTCGGAGTGGTCCACCCGGGAGTACGCCAGGAGGCCGGTGGCCATGGCAGCCAGAATGCCCAGGAGTCCCAGCCCCCACAGGACCGAGGCCGCTTGGCGCCAGGGCCCCTCACGCCGGCGGCGTGCCAGGAGATCCAGCCCAACTGCAAGGGGCAGACTCACTAGGGGGAGATGCACCATCACCGGATGGCCGCTGTGCATCGGGAGCCACACCATGGCTATTGCCTCACTCCACGGGGGTGGGGGTGCTGGCTGGCGGAATCCGGCGGCTGGGGCGGCGCCGGCGATGTGGGGGCTCGGGGCTTCTCGCCTGAAGGGGCACGATGCCCACCGTGTGGGTCGGCCCGGGTGGAGTCGGCGGGAGGGTGATGCATCATCATCGGCATGGAGTCCATTCCCTGGTGGTTGATTGGCAGGGGGGGGAGGAGGCCCGTGGCCGGGCCGCCCATGATGGCGAGCCCGCCCATCAGTTCCCCCATGTTCCGCCATTCGTCCATGGTCATCACATCTCGGGTGGAATCCTGCATCTGGTCCAGCGCGGCATAAATCACCGCGCGTTTCCGGCCTGCCGGGACGGTATCGGCCGCCAGGATGTCGGAGATGATGTCGTGAGTCATGTGCAGGTTGTCGAAGATCACTGCCGCACGAGGATGGGCGGCACTGAATCGCGGGGCCACCGCCGAGGTCATCGGCATGACCTTCGGGAACCGGGTCGGCGCTGCCTCCATCATGCTCCAGAACCGCGCAATCGCGGCCTGCACCCCGGCCTTCCGCTCCGCCGGCGAACGCCCCTCGATCAGCGGCTCATAGAGCCCGACCTGCAGCCAGTGGTAGGCCCAGATCAGGCCGTTGAACTTGGGGTAATCCCGGCGGAAGACCTGGCTGTAGTACTGGTCGTCCATCAACGCCATGCTCTTGGGATGGGCGGCGAAGGCGAGCCGGCGGTTGGAGAGGTAATAGTCGGTAACCCTTTCGATCAGGGAGTCCTGCTGGGCCCGGTCCAGCCGCGGGTCGGCGTAGATGTCGTAGATCTGCCGGTGCAGCATGTGGGCCCAGTCGAACATCAGCTTTGCCCGCCAGGCCAGCTTGGCGTAGGCCGGCTCAATGGCTTCCTCGACCACCGCGAAGCGGGGCGGACGCACCAGGAGATCGCGGGTGAGGTAGTCGAATTGGCGGTCTTCCAGTTCTCGCTTCAGGTCACGGGGACGGGTGTACAGCTTCTCGTACAGTACCGCGTGCCCGTAGTCGAAGGCGTTGAAGAGCCGCCCGCCTTCGGGGTACCGGCTCAGGAACTGCCAGTTGAAGCTGCCGGGATAGTAGAACTGCTCATTGCGCTGGTCCTGGGCGCTCAGCGCCCCCGGCACCAGAATCAGGAGTCCCAGGACAAGCTGAAACCGTTGGGTCGGCATTCGGTGTGTTCTCCTTCTCCGCTTCAGCGTCCAGCCGGCATCAGCCAGCGGACGGCGAAGGCGTGCGAAAGCCCGATGGTGATCGCGAGATCCGGTCCGGCAGCCGTCCTGAGCCGGCGCCGGAGGCCGAAGTCCAGCACCGCGGTCGGGGTCCACTGGTACCGGGCGCCCACCGCGGCATTCACCTCGACGGGCGCGCCTTTGACGGCCCGCCGGACGGCTACCTCGCCGATGAGGAGGAGGCTCTGCCGAAACAGGGTGCGATCCGCCGCCAGGCTGTAGCTCCACCGATGCCCGGACTCCACGGCGGCCAGCCTGTTCTCGTCTCCCAGGGTCCAGGCCGCATTGGCGTGTACCCGGGTCCGGCCCCACCCTCGCGTGGCGATGGCCTTGAGGCTCACTCGGGTGACGTCGCCGCCGAGGGAACCGACCGGCAGCAGCAGGTCGGCTCGTGCCGAAAGCGCCGGCAGTGCCCGGCCCTCGGAGTTCAGATTGTACAGGCCGAAAACACGAAGCCCCGCAAGACCCCAATCGGTATCTCCGGCTTCCCGGGCGCCGGCGATGGGAGCCTTGAGGCCAATCTGGCCATTGCGAATGATGCCGTACGCGATCTCCGGGATGAAAGCGTGGAGGCGGCCACCACCTTGCGCGTCCTCGAATGCGTATGGCAGCAGGAACTCGAAGGCATGGCGTTCGATGGGGTAGGCATCCTCGGTCAGCACCGGACGGTCATCGTCCAGGTTCCGGTAGTCGATCTGCGCGGCGAGGGGCTCATGCAGTGTGGTCAACAGGCCACCGGCGAGGGCGACCCGGCCGAGTGCGCGCCGGATGGCGGGGGTAGGTTGTATGAACATGGATGGAAGCTAGCATGAAAAGATTACCGCACCTTCAATCCGAGATTATGATTTCTTAAGGTTGGCACCGAGGGTGGGGGCGCGGTTCACTGTGGCAACCGCTCACGAGGGGGCGTCATGCGGGTGCTGGTGGTGGAGGACGCCGCCAAGGTGGCCCGCTTCCTCACGCCGGCGCTTCAGGAAGCGGACCATGCCATGGACATCGCCGGGGACGGCATCGCGGCCGGCAATCTGGCACACCTCGACCCCTATGACCTGCTTCTCCTCGACGCTCCGCTGCCCCGGAGGAATGGGCTGCAGGTCGCGGCCAAGCTGAGACGGAGCGGCATGCGATGCCCCATCGTGATGCTGACTCCGCGGGGGCCACCCGCTGGACTTCTCCCCCCGCGAGTTCCGGCAATCGGAGTTCTTCCTGCCGAATCCCGAGCGGGTGGTGAGCCGCACCACCCTCCTCGAAAAGTTCTGGGACATGTCGTTCGACCCGGAAACCCACGTGGCAGAGACCCCAGCTCGAACCTCCGGAAGAAACGGGAGGAGGGGCGCCGGCCGCGGCTGATCCAAGCCACCGGCACCCTGGCGCTCGGGGTACGCCTTCTGGCCGAGCCGCGGGTCAGGTCTCATGAGGATCGGTCGGGCAGGCATGGTCCGGCGCACGGGTGCCACCACAGTGGCGAGCGCACTCGTCCACGAAGGACTCGAGCCTGGCGACCGAGGTGAGGACCGGATCGAAGGTCACTCGCGCCTGACCATGACGGAGATCGAGGTCTACCGCCTCAACGCCCGGCTGATGCTTGAGCAGCGCGGCGACCTCGTCGGGACGGCGAACCCAGAGCAGCGGGTAGATCGCCAAGGTACGCCGGGCCGGGGCTCCAGACGACCTCTGTGCGCGTCCTGCCCGGAAGGGGGTCAGCGACCATGCCAGCAACAGCCCGCCGGCCACGACCGCGCCCCAGACCCATTCGAGACCCGACAGTGCCGCAACCGTCGCCAGCATGACCATACCGTCGCTGACCTCCGCCAAGGAAGCTCCTCGACATTATCCTGCTCCCCACGAAGGCAGCCAAAACTGGCCGTTAAGCTCCCATGATCTCCGCGTTCGCTCCTGGCCGGGTCAAGAAGGCTTAATGCCTGCTTCAGGGTCTGCTAGCCATCTCGAGGCGATGCTGGATGTCCCGGTCTTCCCTGGATGGCCCCATGCTGGAATCCGAACAGGTGCCCCCCGGCCGCTTCGTCCCCGCCCTCGGGTGGCGATGGCTGACCCCACTTTACGATGGGGTGCTGCGGCTGGGTGGGCGGGAAACGACCTTCAAGGGCAGGTTGATCGCTCAGGCGGAAATCCGGCCGGGGGAGGCAGTGCTCGATCTCGGTTGCGGCACCGGAACCTTGGCCATCCACCTGAAGCAACGGCAGACGGACGCCGAGGTCGTCGGCCTCGATGGGGATCCCGACATGCTGCGGCGGGCCCGAGCCAAGGCACGTCGAGCGAATCTCCCCCTGCGCTTCGACGAAGGCCTTTCCTGGAACCTTCCCTACCCGGATGCGACGTTCGATGTCGTCCTGTCAACGCTCTTCTTCCATCACCTCGATGGGCCGGGGCGGTCTCGGACGCTGGTCGAGGTCGTCCGGGTGCTCAAGCCTGGCGGGCGCCTGCACGTCGCGGACTGGGGAAGGCAGACCTCCCCCATCATGACGGTGCTCTCGTTCCCGGACCGTGTCCTGGATGGCCTGGAGCGCACCGCCCCGGCGTTCTCGGGCCGCCTGGCGGCTGAGATGGCCGCCGCCGGCCTCAGTGGCGTCGCTGAGACCGGCACCGTGGACACTGGCTTCGGCCGACTGACCCTGTACGCCGCCCGGCGTCGGTGATCACCGTGCGGCGGGGTTCGCCGCCCCCACCCCGGAGGAGTCTGCGGCGGTCCGCTCCGCCACCCGCACCGCCCGTTCCTTCCACAGCGAGTAGACCGCGGGAATCACCACCAGGGTGAGTACCGTGCTGCTCACCATGCCTCCGATCATGGGGGCCGCAATCCGCCGCATGACGCTCGAGCCGGCGCCGGAGCCCCAGAGCATCGGGAGGAGGCCCGCGATAATGGCCGTCACGGTCATCATCTTGGGGCGGACCCGTTCCACCGCGCCCTCCATCACGGCCTCGTAGAGCCCGCGGAGCGAATGTCGGCCGGCGGCCCGTTGGGCCTCCCAGGCATGGTCGAGATAGATCAGCATCACGACCCCCGTCTCCGCCGCCACCCCCGCCAGGGCAATGAACCCGATGGCCACCGCCACCGACCAGTTGTAGCCCAGGGCCCACAGGAGCCAGATCCCGCCCACCAGCGCGAACGGGAGCGAGAGCATGACGATCAGGGTCTCGCCGACGCTCTTGAAGTTGAAGTACAGGAGCAGGAAGATGATCGCGAGGGTCGCGGGGATGACCAGCTTCAGCTTTGCCGCGGCCCGCTGCATGTACTCGTACTGCCCGCTCCAGACCAGACGGTAGCCCAACGGCAGGGGTACCATCTGCGCCACCGCGCGCTCCGCCTCTGCCACGTAGCCGCCGATGTCGCGGCCGGCCACATCGACGTACACCCAGGCGGTGGGCATGGCGTCTTCGGTCCGCACGACCATGGGGCCGGCCACCTGGCGGATCGTGGCGACCTGCCCGAGTGGCACGGAGGCCTCGCGCCCGAGCGCCGTGACGGGGCCTCCGCCCATGCCCATCCCACCACCGCCCCCCTGCGCCGCCGAGCCGTGGGCAACGGGGACGAGCACCGACGCGAGTCGTTCGGGTGTGTCCCGCAGCTCCTGGGGATACCGGATCCGCACCCCGTATCGCTCCCGACCTTCCACCGTCTGGGTGACGGTCATGCCCCCCACCGCTGTCGCGATCACCGTCTGAACATCACCCACATTGAGCCCATGGCGGGCAGCGGCAGCGCGGTCGATGTCGATGTCGAGGTAGTAGCCCGATACCGCCCGCTCCGCAAAGGCGCTGCGGGTACCAGGCACCGTCTGCACCGCCTGCTCCACGGCCTTCCCCAGGCGCTCGAGTTCCGACAGGTCCGGCCCGAAGATCTTGATGCCGACCGGGGTCCGGATGCCGGTGGCGAGCATGTCGATCCGGCCCTTGATCGGCATGGTCCAGGCGTTGGTGACGCCAGGCAGGCGCACCGCCGAATCCATCTCGGCGACCAGCCGGTCATAGGTCATGCCGGGACGCCACTCGCTTTCCGGCTTGAGGCTGATGGTGGTCTCGATCATGTCGAGGCCTGCGGGGTCCGTCGCCGTCCCGGCACGCCCCGCCTTGCCCCAGACGTGATCCACTTCCGGAAACCCCTTGAGAATCCCGTCCTGGATCCGGAGGATCTCCCGGGCGCGCGCCACACTGACCCCGGGAAGGGTCGTCGGCATGTAGAGGATCGTGCCCTCACCGAGCGGCGGGTAGAACTCGCTGCCGAGCCGCTTCCAGGGCAGCCAGGTGAGGATCAGGACGACCAGTGCCGTCCAGATGACCGGCCACCGGTGACCGAGCACGAACCGGATCACCGGCCGGTACAGCCAGATCAGCGCCCGGTTGACCGGGTTGGCCCGCTCGCGATACAGCGTCCCGCGAATGAAGAGCCCCATCGTGACCGGTACGAGGGTCACCGACAGCAGGCTGGCGGCCGCCATCGCAAAGGTCTTGGTGAAGGCCAGCGGCTTGAAGAGCCGGCCCTCCTGGCCCTCCAGGGTGAACACCGGCAGGAACGACACCGTGATGATCAGCAGGGAGACGAAGAGGGCCGGTCCCACCTCTCTGGCGGACTCCACCACCACCCGCCAGCGTTCGGAGGCACTCAAGACCGATGTATCGAGCCGGGCGCCGGCGAGCGCCCTGCCCGCCCCTGCAGAACGGGCGTCAACGGCCCGCTCCATGTGCTTGTGCATGTTCTCGATCATCACGATCGCCGCGTCGATCATGGCGCCGATGGCGATCGCGATCCCACCGAGCGACATGATGTCCGCGCCCACGCCCACTCCCCGCATCGCGATGAACGCCATCAGGATCCCGATGGGGAGGGTCAGGATGGCGACCAGCGCGGAGCGGGCATGCAGCAGGAAGACGATGCAGACCAGGGCGACGATGATGCTCTCCTCGATCAGCTTGCCCCGGAGGTTCTCGATGGCCCGCTCGATCAGGTCGCTCCGGTCGTATACCGGGGTGATCACGACGCCGGGCGGGAGCGCACTCTGGATCTCGACCAGTTTCGCCTTGACCTTGGCGATGGTACCGAGGGCGTTCTCCCCGAACCGCATGACGACGATGCCGCCGACTGCGTCGCCCCGCCCATCCAATTCGGCGACGCCCCGCCGCACCGCCGGCCCGATCGCGACCCTCCCCAGTTCGGCAACCCGGATCGGCGTGGCGCTCGACGTCGCTCCCACCACGACGTTCTCGATGTCGCCGATGGACTTGAGGTACCCGAGACCCCGGACCATGTACTCCCGCTCGGACAGCTCCATCACCATGGCGCCGACGTCCGCGTTGGCGTTCTGGATCGCCGACATGACGCGGGTGATCGGGATGTTGTAGGCCAGGAGCTTGGCCGGATCCAGGTCGATCTGGTACTGCTTTTCGAATCCGCCGACCGTGGCCACCTCAGACACGCCTGGGACGGCGGTCAGGGCGTAGCGGAGGTTCCAGTCTTGAATGGATCGCAGTTCGGCCAGCGTCAGTCGGCCGGTGGTGTCCTCCAGGGCATACTGGAAAACCCACCCCAGCCCGGTCGCGTCCGGCCCCAGGGTCGGACTGACACTGGCGGGCAGCTTCCCCTTGATCCCGTTCAGGTACTCCAGCACCCGCGAGCGGGCCCAGTACAAGTCGGTTCCGTCCTCGAAGATGACGTAGACGAATGACACTCCGAAGAACGAGTAGCCGCGCACGGTCCGGGAGCCGGGGACCTTGAGCATCTCCGCCGCAATCGGATAGGTAACCTGGTCTTCCACGATCCGCGGAGCCTGCTCGTTGAACTCGGCCGACACGATGACCTGCACATCGCTCAGGTCCGGCAGGGCCTCAAGGGGCGTCCGTCGGAGCGCGGTGATGCCCGCGAAGATCGCGGCCACGGCTCCGAGGAGGACGATGAGACGGTTGGCAACTGACCACTCGATGAGTTTCCGCAGCATGGCGCCCTATTCCGGTCTGGCGGTGTCGCCGCCATGGTTCATGCCGGGCATGTCAGGTATGCTGCGGACCGTCTCGGCGGGATTCGTCGGGACGGGGGAAACCCTGGGCCGGTCGGGGCCGCTCCGCTGCGGGGGCGTCGTGACCTCCATCCCGGGCATATTGGCCATGCCACCCAGCGCCGAACCCAGATTGGATTCCGCGTCCACCAGGAACGTGGCCGAGGCCACCACCGTTTCCCCTTCGCTGAGCCCGCTCATGATCTCGACCCGGTCATCCGTGGTTCGACCGGTGACGATCTCGCGGGGGGTCAGGGTGCCGAGCGAGTCCCGCACGAAGACCAGGGTACGCTTTCCGGTCACCAGCAACGCGGAGCGCGGGACATTGACCACTTTCTCCGTCGGCGCGGTGAAGTGGAAGGTGGCGTACATCCCCGGCTTGAGCCGAAGATCCGGGTTCGCCATCTCCACCCGGACCCGCGCGGTCCGGGTCTCGGGGTTGAGTGTGGGATAGACGTAGGTGATGCGGCCTGCCCGCTCTTCCCCGGGCAACGCGGGAAACTCGGCCGTGACCCGCTGCCCGACGTACACCGACGGCAGATCCGGCTCGAAGACTTCTCCTTCGATCCACACCCGGCTCAAGTCCACAATCTTGTAGGCCACCTCTCCGGCCATGAGTCGTTGCCCACCCAGTACCGATTTCTCGACCACGACGCCGGAGACCGGGGACCGGAGGGTGACGGTGCGCTCGATCACCCCGGTCTGGAGGACCCGCGCGATCACATCCGGCGGCACCTCCCAGTACAGCAGCCGGGTCCGGGCGGACTCCAGCAGCGAGGCCGCCCCCTGGATCGCGTCGGGCGTGCCAGCGGCGACCTGCCCGACCAGGCGCTGCGCCAGGAGCAACTCCTGCTGGGTCGTCACCAGCATCGGAGAATAGAGCGCGAAGAGTGGTTGGCCCGGGGTGACCGGTTGCCCGGTGGCGTTGACGTACAGTGCCTCGACGTATCCGTCGATCCGCGGGACCACCTGCTTGACCCGGGTCTCGTCATACGTCACCTGGGCGACCGTCCGCACCTGGCGACTGAGCGGCGAGAGATCCACTCGGGTGAAAGTCACCCCGATGCGCCGCTGGTCGCTGTCCGAGAGCGAGACCGGCATGGCCGAATCCGCCACGAGGGCGGCGCCATGGCTGTGCCCCTCCTTCGCGGCCGTGTCCCCGCCGCCGCCACCGAGGAAATAGGTCAGTGCCCCGATGGCGGCCAGTCCACCGGCCGCGCCGAGGGCCAGGAGCAGCCGGCGGCGGCCAGCCGCCCACGGCCCGAAAGGGTTCTCCGCGCCATCGGCTCGTTGAGAGTTGCTCCCGGTCATCGTGGCTCCGTGGCGCGGGTCTGGTTCGGGTCAAGCAACGAGGTGCCGGTGAGCATTTCCAGCTCCGCCCAGCTCTGACCTTCGGCGGCCTCCAGGCGGTACAAGGCTTGCTGATACTGGTTCACCGTCATCTGCGCGTCGAGCAGGGTCATGAGGTTGATGTCACCCACCTGATAGGCGGCCAGGGAGGACGTGACAGTGGCGCGCGCCTGCGGCAGCAGTGTCGCCTGGTACAGGTGGTACAGCTGCCTCGCCTGGCGGAGATCGGCCAGGGCGACACCCACCCGGCCGCGGGTGTCCGCCTCCATCGCGGCAAGGTCGGCCGCGGCCATGTCACGCATCGCCTGGGTCTCCCGTCGCATTGTGAGCTGCCGCTTCCCCGCGAACACCGGGAGATTGAAGCCGAGCATGAAGCTCGCCATCCGGTCGGTGCTGCCATCCGGCATCGGCCGCTGCCCGTAGATCACGCCCAGTTGCAGGTCCGGCCAGATCTCTCGCCGGGCCAGCGCGTGCGCCGCGTCTGCGGCACGGACGTCCTTCCGACCGGCGGCCAGCATTGGGCGGTGCGCAAATGCCAGCCCGATCAGGGAGTCGAGCTCGGGCAGCGGGGTGGGGAACATCGGCGGCTCGGCCGAACCAACGGGCCCGTCGGGCGGCGCGTTGAGGAGCGCATTCAACCGGGCGGCAAGGGCATCACGCATGGTTTGCATCCGCAGGATCTCTTCCGTCATCCGGTTGATCTCGACCTGGGTGCGCAGGACGTCGGTCTGGCGTCCTTCGCCAACGGCGTACATCCGCTCTGCCGTCGTGGCGATATCCCGGAGCAATTGCTGGGTCCCCACCGCGACCGCAAGGGATCGTTCGGTCGCGTAGATCTCATAGAAGATTGCGGCGATCTTGCTGCGAAGCTCCCAGCCAAGGTCCTCGGCTCGCGCGATGCTTGCCTCGGCACGGGCCTCCGCTCCTCTGCCCGCGGCCCCGAGCTTCCCAGGAAACGGGACCATCTGCATGAGCTGGACTTGGTTCATGCCCAGCGGATCCTGGAGACCGAGCCGGGGCAGGTTCCGGTTCATCAGGCCGAACTGGAGCTGAGGGTCGGGCAGGGTACGCACCGGGGCGACCCGGAAACTCGCGGCGCGGGCGCTGGCGCGGGCAGCCGTTAGCTGGGGACTGGCCACGTCGAGTTGGCGGTAGAGGGATCCGAGGGTCAGCGCCGGGGCCGCAGCCTGTGCCTGCGCCAGGCGGGGCGTGCCGCCCCCGAGGCACCCGCCAAGGACCAGGACCAGGGTCCGTTGGAGCACTCTCACTTGAGGCCTCCGAGACCGCTGGCACCAAGGCGGCGGCAACTGACGACCGGTACGCAGCAGCACATGTGGACTCTCCCGAGGCAATGATTACCCGCCATGAGCCTTCCTCCACGGGGGCCTCGCCCCAGTGCATCGGACTACCGCATCCTGATTGCCAGCAGAAACCCGGCGCAACACCGGATTGAATGTATCTCGAGATCGCCGCGGTGGATTAAGCTTGACTGACCGGGACGTTAGGGTTTCTTGAACGTCGTGCCGCCAACGCCGGAACCAGTGGAGAGGGTGGGCGGGATGCTGAGCAGCACGATCCTCACGCTGGTGGTGATCCCGGCGGTCTACTCGCTGTGGCAGGAAGGGGTGTTGCGGCGGGAGGCGGCACGGCTGCGGGCGGCCACCCCTGGGGCCTCGGTGACGACGGTGGCTTCGCACTGACGCGGCGCGCCGGGCGGCGCGCCGCGGTCACCAGCGCGCCGGGGTACCCCGCACATCCACATGGACGAACGGACCATGCACCGCGTTGGCCCGGTAGATCCCGATGCCACCGGCGATCGCGGGATATTCCCGTTCCACCCGGTCCGCCACCGCGGCCAGCCAGCGCGCGTCGGCAATCGAGACCCGGCCGTCCCCGTCGAGATCATCCATGGCGCCGTTGCCGTCCGCATCCACGTAGATGTCGGCGGCGTCGCCATACATGTGGCGGCTGTCGCGGGCACGCCCGCCGCGGGCGCCGACGCCGAGCGCGTTGTACTGCGGGGTGCGGAAGCCGGACATCACCCGCACGGCCGTGGGCCGCCCCAGCGCCTCGAGTTCCGCCGCGATCAGTTCCAGCTTGTCGAGCAGCGGGAGGCGGATGACCAGCACCTTGGGCCAGACCTGTGCCTGGTCCTTCGTGAGGAAGTCCCGCACCCGGAAATGCTGGGAGAGCGGCAGGTCCTGGTTGCCGGGCGTGACCTCGAGGAATCCGTCCGGCAGCGGATACCGGGTGGAGGGCCGGGCGGCCTGCTCGCCGGGCCAGAAGCCCACGCGGTAGCCGTTCCAGGTCGGGCCGCGCTTGGCCCGGAGCGGCACCAGGTTGAGCAGCCGGATCGGGTCGCCGTTCGGCGCGGCGAGTCCGGTGGAGTGCAGCCCGGGCGTCCGGCGAGCCAGGGCGGGCACCAGCGCGGCCAGCGGCGACGCCTGGAGGCTATCCGTCGCAAGGCTCACGGCGCGCAGCCGGCCGGAGAGGCCGAGCAGCGGGCGGATCACCTGCTCGAGCGAGTCGGTGGCCGGGGCGACAACCGCCACCGCCGTCGTGCCTGCCGCGGGCACTGCGGCGCCAGGAGAGGCCATGCCCAGCACCCCGGCGACCATCGTGGCTCCCAGCCCGATGATCCCCAGCGCGCCAATCGTCCCCGTGGCCCTGCCGCCGTGTCGCATGACTCTAGTGTCGTTTCAAAGGAGCGGGGAACTTAGCGGGGGTGGTACGGGGAGCGGAACCCGGCAGCGGCCTCACCCGGGGTCCTGGACCCGGCGGACGGGTGCCAGCCGCGCCGGCGCCCGGTACGGATACCCCTTCCGGAGCAGGGCTTCCAGCGTCCGGTCGTGGCCATAGATATCCGGGTAGAAGAACACGTCCCCGTTCTGCCGCGCCACGGCAGTAGCGTAGGTGATCTGCACCGGAATCCGCTGCCGGAAGCGCACCGTGGTCGGTGCCTCGGCCGTCATCGCGGCACGGATCGCCTCGTCCGTCCATTCCGGCTGGTCCCGCAGCAGGAATTTCGCCAGGCCAAAGGGATCGCCGAGTCGGATACAGCCGTGGCTGGCGTCCCGGCGGGTGCGCTCAAAGAGCGCCTTCGAGGGCGTGTCGTGCAGGTACACCTGGTGTTCATTGGGCAGGATGAACTTGACCCGGCCCAGCGCGTTGTGCGCGCCGGGCGTCTGCCGCACCCGGACCCCCTGCCCGATCCGCGCCACGTTTTCCGGCCACGGGGCGATCACCTCGCCCCCTTCCACCAGTTCGTAGCGGTTGCGGGTGAGGAACTCAGGATTCCCGAGCGCCACCGGCTTGATCTCGTTGAGCGCGATCGTGGGCGTGACGTCCCAATAGGGGGAGAAGATCAGGTACTCGAGGTCCGCCGCGAAGACCGGCGTCTCGGTCTTGAAGGCGGTGCCCACCACCACGTTCATCGCCAGCATGTCCGCCTCGTCCAGCCGCAGGGTGCGGAAGGCGTACAGCCGGAACGCGGGAATGTTCACGATGATGGGCGGGGCACTGAAGCTCCGCGGCATCCAGCGCCAGCGCTCCAGGGAGAGCTCCATCTGCCGGATGCGCTGGGCGAAGGGCTGCTGCATCCGCCCCCGGGTGGAGTCGCCGATGACCCCGTCGGGGGCGAACCCCTGCCGCATCTGGAACCGCTTGACCCCCTCCACCACCGCGCCGGCGTACACGGTGTCGAGAATCGGGGCGGCGGTGCTGTCCCGGTAGTCCCCAAGCAGCCGCAACAACCGGCGGAGCGTGGGGACACCGGCGTACACGTCCCCCGGTCGCAGCCGCGCAGGCATGGGAGGGAGCACGACCAGCGCCGAATCCCGGGAGAGTTCGCGGTAGCGCACCAGCGAGGCCATGAGCAGCCAGTAATGCAGGAAGGGCGGCTCCAGGCCCCGCAGCACCTCGTTCGGATACGGCGTGACCGCCAGGGAGGTGAGCGTCCGGGTCACGTCGAAGGAATCGGCCGGGGTGCTGACGCGGAACGTCGCGTGGACCGCGAGCGGGTTCACCCGGCCCAGCCGGAGGGCGGTGGCGTAGCGCGCCGCCGCCACGGACAACGCGAGTTCCAGCCGCGCCGCCAGCGAATCCCTGGGGGCTGCGCTCCGGTGGAGCTGGGTCTCGAGCCACGGCGCGTCGTAATCCAGCGGATCGAGGCCGCGATTGGCCGCCTGGTCCAGCACCTGGAGCAGGGCCCAGGCGGGGGCGGTCAGCGTGTCCCCCGAGAACCAGAGCGGCACCCATTGCCGGCTGGTGTAGAGCCGGTTCAGGTCCCCCGCGACATCCCGGATGTCAGGCCAGCGGAGATCGGGGTGCCGGGCCCCGCCGAGGAGACGCTGCAGCGCCTCCTGGGAGGGCCTGGCGCCGCTGGCCGGGACGGGCGTCACGGCCAGGGCCAGCATCCCACAACAGAGGAGGAAACGGGTCCGCATAGAGGGCCATAATCTCGCCCCGGGGGCCAAAGGGGAAGCCCAAATTGGCTTTTTGGGGTACCGGAGGCGATTCTTAAAGGATGACCAAAGCCTCGGCAATACCGCAGATCATCCAGGGTGGGATGGGGGTGGGCGTTTCAAACTGGCGCCTGGCCCGTGCGGTCGCAATGGCGGGCCACCTCGGCGTCATTTCCGGTACCGGGATCGACACCGTCTTCGTCCGGCGGTTGCAGGACGGCGACATCGGTGGCCACCTCCGACGGGCCATGGCCCGTTTCCCGATGCCCCAGGTGGCGCAGGAGGCGCTCCGGAAGTACTTCCGCCCGGATGGCCGATCCCCCGGCGAGCCCTACAAGGAGCTCCCGATGTACCGGCAGGGCGCCAAGGTGGAGAAGGAACACTTCACCATGCTCGCCACGTTCGTAGAGGTCTTCCTGGCCAAGGAAGGGCACGATCGCCCCATCGGCGTGAACCTGCTCACCAAGATCCAGCTCCCGACCCTCGCCGGCCTATACGGCGCGATGCTCGCCGGGGTGGACGTGGTGCTCATGGGCGCCGGCATCCCCAAGGAAGTGCCCGGCGCGCTGGATGCTTTTGCCGCGCACCAGCCGGCCAGCATGCGGCTCGAGGTCGAGGGCCGCAATCCCGATGACCCGGTGCGGATGCGGCTGGACCCGAAGGACTACTGGGATGGCCCGCCGCAGGAGCTCAGGCGGCCACTCTTTTTCCCGATCATCGCCAGCAGCTCGCTGGCCACGATGCTGGCGCGGAAGGCGAGCGGCCGGGTAGACGGCTTCATCATCGAAGGTCCCACCGCCGGCGGCCACAATGCGCCCCCGCGCGGCGATGTCCGGCTCAACGAGCGGGGCGAGCCGATCTACGGCCACCGCGACGTCGTGGACCTGGACAAGGTGAAGGAACTCGGGCTCCCCTTCTGGCTGGCCGGCGGCGCCGGCCGTCCGGGGCGCCTGCAGGAGGCACTGGATGTGGGGGCCGCCGGGATCCAGGTCGGCACCCTGTTCGCCTACAGCGACGAGTCGGGCATCCTCCCCGAGCTGAAACTGTCGGTGCTCAAGGCGGTGGTGGAAGGCCGGGCGGAGGTGTTCACCGATCCGGTGGCCAGCCCCACCGGGTTCCCCTTCAAGGTGGTGCGCTGGGACGAGAATCCTGCCGACCAGGTCAAGCGGGAGCGAGTCTGCGACCTGGGCTACCTCCGCACCGCCTACCAGACCGAGGAGGGCCGGCTCAGTTATCGCTGCGCCAGCGAGCCGATCGCGACCTACCTCAAGAAGGGCGGCACCCTCGAGGAGACCGAGGGCCGGAAGTGCCTCTGCAATGCCCTGATGGGGACCATCGGCATCGGGCAGTCGCGGAAGAACGGCACCATCGAGCCGCCTTTGGTCACCAGCGGGGACGACCTGGTCATGCTCACCGGCATCCTCGCCGGGCGATCCCGCTACGGCTACAGCGCGGCGGAGGCCCTGGAGTACCTGCTCGGCCCGGCGCCCCTCAGCTCCGACACCCCGCTCGGCGTCCCGGCGGCCCAGGCCTCCCTCGGCTGACGGCCGGCCGGACCCGACGATGCCGCCTGCCCCCCTCGTCCCGCCCGGACGAGGGGGGTAAGCGTTCGCCCTAGACGGCGGCGGGCACGGTCGGCGTCACCGCCGCCTCGTCCCGCTCGCCGGTGCGGATCCGGTGGACCTGTTCGACGTCCACCACGAAGACCTTGCCGTCCCCCACCTCACCGGTGCGGGCCGCCGCGAGAATG
>JANRJZ010000272.1:0-4883 GCA_033763675.1 Gemmatimonadota bacterium | reverse complement strand
CTGGCCGAACTGCTCCGCCATCCGGTCCTGCACCGCCTGGTTCTGGGCGTAGGTCTGCTGGATCGAGGCGCTGATCTGGGCCTGGGCCTCGCGCCAGATCCGGTGCCGGTCCATCGCCCCCTCACGCTGGGTGCGGGCCATGCCGGCCAGCCACTGGCCCGCGGCGGCCTGGTACTGCGGGTTGGGCCGCACCGAGGCGAAGATCGTGGCGAACAGCTTGGCGCTGTTGTCCAACTGGCCGCGCGGCGCCCACGTGGCGTAGATGTTGTACGCCATGACCGAAAAGTTGGTGGCGGTCATCGCCATGCCCCCGTTCAGCAGGGCGGCGCTGTTGGCGCTCGGAGACGCGATGGTGGTCACCGTGGCGCTCAGCCACTCCTCCACCGGCTGGTTGCCGAGGCTGTGCTGCACCCGGACCCGCCCCGCCTCCGCCCGCGCACCCCGCAGCAGCCCCTGCTGCACCATCCCGGCGTAGCTCCGGTCGAGCCCCACCTGCTCCGCACGGGAGAGCGCCGGGAGCGGCTCACCGCCCACCACCCGCGCCTGCTGCCGCAGCCGCGGCACCACCATCCGCGCCAGGAAGTCCATCGGGCTCATCACCGGATTGACGTCGCAGGACATCCCGGAGGCGGCGCTCTGCTGCATGGTCTGCTGCTGCATCGGGTCGTCGGACCAGACCCAGGAGTACTGGGGCAGCACTTCGAATCCCGTGAGGCCGTCGGGCGACACCGCGCGCCAGCGAGCCTGGATGATGTTCTGCGGACAGCGGAGCATGCCCTGGGCCCACTGGATGCCGCCTTCAGTCTTCCAGTCGGAGGGAATCAGCAGGCGGGCGGCTTCCACCGGCGTGCCCCAGCCCTGGCTGTCCATGATCTTCACCAGCCGCATCCGCATGACGCCGCTCCTGGTTGCCGGGGTCGCCCGGGTCTGTTGCGCTGGCAGCGCTCCCGCGATGCCGAGCGCGAAGATGGCTCCCATTCTGAAAACGATTCGCGTTCGCATGAATCTCCATCTCGTTATATCGTGGCCGTCCTGCCGTCCTGCCGTCCTGCCGTCCTGCCGTCCTGCCGTCCTGCCGTCCTGCCGTCCTGCCGTCCTGCCGTCCTGCCGTCCTGCCTCACGGCTCCGGCGCGCTCCCCAGCTTCACCCTGACGGTCCCGATCTGTCCCTGGCGCACCACCTGGAGGGTGATCGTCTCACCGGCCCGGTGCCGCGCCACCGCCGCCATCAACTCCTCGGGGGCGTTGATCGGGCTCCCATCCGCACCGATCACGACATCCAGCACCTCGAGCCCGGCCTGCGCCGCCGGCCCGCCGGGATAGAGCTGTCCGACGATCGCGCCCCGCACCTGATCCAGGCCGTGCCGCTTCACCGCCACCGAATCCACGGTGCGGGTGGAGACGCCGAGGAAGGCGCGGGCCCGGTCCGCCGGAGCGGGAGTGGGCTCCAGGGTCGGGAGCGGTTCAGAACCTGGAGGCGGCACCACCGTCGCGGCGGTCGCGGGGGAATCCGCAGCCGCGACCGGCGCCGGCTCCTCGCCACTCAGCCTGATCCCCCGGGCGATCCGTTGCACCTCCGGCTCCACCGTCTCGAATTCCCGCTGCGGGGCTCGGGCCACGAGAACCAGGGTTCCGCTATCGGCTTGGACCGCGACGATCCGGACCATTTGCGCCACGCCCCGGGGATCCCGGCCCGACGCGAGGGCATACCGGCCCGCGCGCCCGGCGAGCGAGTCCTCCCCCCGGTGGATCTCCCGGAACTCCTGCCATAGGCGGTGCTGCAGCAGCAGCCGTTCCAGCGCCTCCGCGGGAGCATCCCCGGAGAGCATGACCATGACGGTGGCGCTGGCGTTCCTGAGACTGGCTGCGCCGTCACTCAGCGGGCTGGCGGACCACCCCGCCGGCACCCGCAGCTCGAACCGGCCCGCCGGGTCCGCGTAGCGGTGCTGGGCGCCGAGGCTGGTCCACCCCAGGGAGCAGAGCAGGAGCAGGGCGGCGCCAGGGAGGGACCGTGGGCGACGAACCATGGTGACGGAGAGCCTGGGTGGCGGGGATGGCTCTAGGCTAGGCCTCGAGCCGGAATCGCGCAACACGACGGGTCCCCCGTCCCGGGTTTGCATCCCCGACAGCAGCGACGCCGTAGGGCCCACCCGGATCATCTGGGTGGGCCGACATGATGTCCTGAAGGCGGCTGGATGTTGCCGTTATACTGGCTCAATTCGGGCTGTTCCGGGCCGTCAGCCGATGCCTGTCACCTAACCGACTGTTGTGAAAGGACTTGAGCATTGACGTCGGAACCGATCACGCCACGCCGGTCGCCTGGCACGGCGCCGATTCCGGGGGTCCCCCTGCAACCGTCACCCATCCTCCCGCATCTTTCCCTGCGTCATGAACGATGCCTACGTGCTTTCTGACTCAGAAGTAGTCCTCTCCCGCGCCCGGGCCGGCGACGCCGCCGCCCTGGAGCGGGTGTACCGCGCCTATGAGACCCCGGTGTACAACCTCGCGCGGCGCATCTGCCGCACGGTGGAGGACGCCGAGGACGTGCTGCAGGAGACCTTCTTCGAGGTCTGTCGCAGCATCGGCCAGTACCGGGGGGATGGCAGTCTCTGGGGCTGGGTCCGCAGCATCGCGGCGAGCAAGGCGCTCATGCGCCTCCGCCGCAACAAGTACCGCGACACCGACGAACTGGACGAGGAGTTCCACCGCCCCACCATGAAGGTGGATGGCGGGCTCCGGATGGACCTCGAGGCGGCGCTGGAGCGGCTCCCCGAGACCAGCCGCGCGGTGGTCTGGCTGCACGACGTCGAAGGCTACACCCACGAAGAAATCGCCGGCATGATGGGGAAGACGGTGAGTTTCTCCAAGTCCCAGCTGGCCCGCGCCCACACGCGCCTCCGCCGCTGGCTCGGGGAGGAGGAGGCCCGCGCGTGAGCCACCTCTCCCTGGACCAGCTGGTTGCGCTGCGGGAGCCGGGCGCGGAGCCGGGCACCGCGACGGCGCGGGAGCACCTTGCCGGCTGTGCGGCGTGCCAGGCGGAGCTTCGCAGGCTGGAGCAGCGGGTGGCCCGGCTCAAGGCGCTGCCGGCGCTCCGGCCCGCCCGGGACCAGTGGGCGGCGGTGAACAGCCGGGCCACGGCGGCGCGCCGGGTGCGGCGGCTCCGCTGGGCCGCCGTGGGCGGGCTGGCCGCGGCCGCGGCACTCACCCTCGTGGTCCTGCAGCGGCGCACCGAGACGGCCCAGGTCACGACCGCGGTGGCGATCGATGATGTCATGGCCCGCTCGAACCAGCTGGAGCGGGTGCTCGAGGCGTACAACCCCGACGCCAGGGTCACCGACGGCGTCACCGCCCGGGTGGCCGGGGAGCTCGAGGACCGGATCGCCGTGCTGGACCGGGAGCTGAACACGGTGCAGATGCAGGACGCCCGCAACCGCGACGCCGCCCTGCTGCGGCTGTGGCAGGAGCGGGTGGGGCTGCTCGACGCGCTGGTGGATGTCCACCTCACGCGTGCGAGCAACGTGGGGTTCTAGCCCGCCATGCGTACCTTTCCCGCCGTCCTCCTGCTGGGCCTCCTGCTCGGACAACCAGCGGTCCTCTCCGCCCAGGAACTCACCCGGCCGCCGGAAGGGGACCGGGTCTTCGTCCGGCGCGCGCCGCCCCCACCAGGCCCGGTGTTCGAGGGCCAGATCCAGGTCATCACCACCCGGCGCGCCAAGCTCGGCGTGTCACTGGACCTGCGGCCCCGGGATGACGACTCCCTCGGTGCCCGCATCCAGAGCGTGACCCCGAATGGCCCCGCGGCCCGGGCCGGCATCCGCTCCGGGGACGTGATCACCAGCGTCAACCGGACCGCGGTCACCATGCCGCTGCCGTCCATGTCGCGCGACGTCTCCTCCTCGGGGATCCGGCTGCTCGAGCTGATGGCGGACTTCAAGCCCGGCGATACCCTGGCCATCGAGTACCTCCGCGGCAGTCAGCGGCGGAACGCCTCGGTCATCGCCGGGGAGGAGCCCACCCTCACCTGGCGCGGCCCCGACGGGAGCTTCGGCTACTCGTTCGGCCCCGACGATCCCGCGGCGGTGGAGGCTCGGCGCCGCTACACGGTGCAGTTCGATGGCAACCCGGAAGCCCTCGAGGGGCTCTTCCGGCTCGACTCGATGAAGGTGCGCGCGCCGATGCGCATCCCCGCGCCGATCTACACCCTGGGGACGCCGCTCGCCAACCTGGAGCTGGCGCCGATGAACCCCGGGCTGGGCAAGTACTTCGGCATCGACGAGGGGATCCTGGTGGTCAACCTGCCGCCGGAGTCCCGGCTGGGCCTCAAGCCCGGCGACGTGGTGCTCTCGGTGGACGGGCGCACCCTGATGGGGCCGGCCCACCTGGTGCGGGTGCTGCGCAGCTACGGCGAGGGAGAGACCTTCAAGCTGCGGATCGTCCGCATGAAGAAGCGCGAGGTCGTCACGGGGCAGGTGGCGGACTGATCTCCCGCATCGCCTCCGCCGCGGACCGGTGGAGGAATCGCACGAACTCGTACAGGTAGTCCATCCCCGCCTGCCGGGCCTC
Organism: Gemmatimonadota bacterium; assembly: GCA_033763675.1. GTDB lineage: Bacteria > Gemmatimonadota > Gemmatimonadetes > Gemmatimonadales > GWC2-71-9 > JADJOM01. Next base: position 321 of record JANRJZ010000272.1, on the reverse strand, counting down.
GCTGTGCCACGGGTTCATCACGGTGGAGCGCAGCACGAACAGCCCTTCGCGGGTGTAGTCCCGCTCCCCGATCTCCAGCTGCGTCAGCAGGTGCGTGAGGGTCGCGCCGCGATACTGTCCCTCCTCGAATCGGGTCCGGGAGATGAAGAACGGCTGCGCCGCCGAGAGCCGGTGCGGCGAGCGGGCACCGGGGATGCTGGCCGCGTTGAAGATGAGCTCACTCAGCCGGTTGATGCTCCCGAGCGACGCCGGCGCCGGCACCAGGACACCATCCCGCCACGTCATCTGCCGGGCCACGAAGCAGACCAGGTTGGTCTCCGG
>JANRJZ010000271.1:0-40626 GCA_033763675.1 Gemmatimonadota bacterium | reverse complement strand
GCTACGACCCCCGGGTGGGGCGGACGGGGGGCGGTGGAACTGGGAAACCACCCAATGGCCACCGCGGCCTTCGCTCAATCGCCCAAACGCCCAATCGCCTACTTCCCCGTGAAGATCCCCTGCCGCACCCGGAGCGCCTTGGGGCTGGCGGCGGGGTCGAGGGTGAGCCGTTCCTCGGTAATCGTCGCCAGCCGTACCTTGCCTGTCAGCGTCAGTTCCTGCCCGTCGCGCCGCACCCTGATCGGCAGCGCCGCGCCCTCGCGGCTGCCGTATTCGGCGCGGAACCGTGCGAACGACGGCTCCCCCTCCACCGGAATCTCCCCGAGGGCCAGCAGCCGGTCCCCCGCCTGGACCCCGGCCTCGGCGGCCGCACCGTCGGGGTTCACCGCCAGAACCACGGTCCCGGCGGAATCCGAATTGGTGTTGATGCCAAGCCGTGGCACCCGCATGCTGTCGGTGACCAACCGCAGTCCGGCCAGGGGCAGCACGCTGTCATAGGGGAACGGCTCGCGGCCGTCGATGTAGCGCTCGTTGAAGCTGTCGAACTTCCGGCCTCCGGCGGCGCGGGAGACGGCGCCCCACCACTCCGCCGCACCGAATCCCTTCCCCTGCTTGTAGGTGCGCTGGTAGGTCTCGCGCATCACGTCGTCCAGCGAGCGGCGGTTGTCGCTGGCGTCGCGGATCAGGATGTCGAGCAGCAGGCCGGCCAGGGAGCCCTTGGGATAGTAGATGTAGCCGGTGCCATCGGTCGGGTGGATCCAGGTGGACAGGCTCGCGTCCTCGAGCGCCACCGCGGGGACCTCGCGCACCTGGGCAATCTTGTTGCCGGTTTCCTCGAGGAAGGCGGCCGAGTCGATCACCCCGCCCCGGAGCATCGTGAGGTCGGCGTAATAGTCGGTGATGCCCTCGCTCACCCAGAGCCAGACGGTGGGCTGGGCCACGTCATAGCGGTAGGGCACCATCTCCGCCGGCCGCAGCCGCTTCACGTTGTAGGCGTGGAACATCTCGTGCGCGGTGACCGAGGCGATCCACGGCTGCCCGATCCCCTCCGGGGTGTAGATGCCGACGTGGCTGTTCTGGTGTTCCAGCGCCGAGCCGCCCCCGAACCCCGGGGGAAAGACCATGAGGGTGGTGTAACTGCTGTACGGCCGCTCGCCGAAGACCTTGATCTGGGGCGCGAAGAGCTGCCGGTACTGGGCCCAGAACGCCGCGCGCGCGTCGCCCGCCAGCGTGCCGGCGGGGTAGGTCGCGAGCCGGACGTTGAGCCCGTCCACGGTGGCGCTGTCGAAGTCGAACCGGCCCACGAAGAACGGCATGTCCACCAGGTCGTGGTAGTTCCGTTCGGCGTAGCTCCCCGGGCCGGTGGAGCGCATCCCGGTGGCCACCCGCCAGTCCGCCTCGGTCTTCACCCGCACGGTGGCGGGGAAGTCGAGGCTCCGCCCCTCGGCGTACGGGAAGATGTTGGTGCCGTTGAAGAACGCGAACTCCTCGCGGCTCCAGGCCATCGCGTTGTCCAGCGAGTCGGCGTAGAACATGAATCGGATCGTGACCGACTTGGCCCCCGCCGGACGCAACCGCCAGGTGTCGTAGTCCAGCTTGTCCCAGCGGAGCGGCTTGCCGTCCCCCACCGCGGTGAACTCCGAGACCCAGCGGGCGAAGTTGGTGACGTCGTATGCGCCGGGCGTCCAGACGGGAAAGGACAGCAGGACATCGCCGTTGCCGCCCACGTCGAACCGCATCCCGACCTCGAGGCTCCGCCGTGCGGCGGTCTCGCGGGTGAAGCTGACGGCATAGGTGATGTTGCTGATCGGGGCGCTGACGGCCGGGGGCGTCCCGGCGGCGAGGGCGAGCAGGAAGAGGCTGGGGTGCATGACCTTCGGGTCCGGGGTGAGAGTCGGGAGATAGACGGCCGGGGCCGCCGATTGGTTGCAGCCCGCCGCCCCGCCGGGGTCAGGCGCTCGCCACCGCGGCGGGTGGTTCCTCGATGCCCGGTCCGGGCTCGTTGCCCCATTCCCCCTCCCACCGGGCCATGATGGCGCTGGCCAGGCAGTTCCCGACCACGTTTACGGTGGTCCGGGCCATGTCCATCAGCTCATCCACGCCGAGGATGACGGCAATGCCCTCAAGTGGCAGGCCGAACTGCGACAGGGTCCCGGCCAGCACCACCAGCGAGGCGCGCGGCACCGCCGCGATCCCCTTCGAGGTAATGAGCAGGGTGAGCATCATGAAGAGCTGCTGGCCCAGGCTCAGGTCCACCCCCGCCGCCTGGGCGACGAACAGTGACGCCACGCCCAGGTAGAGAGTGGAGCCGTCCAGGTTGAAGCTGTACCCGGTGGGCAGGACGAATGCCACGATGCGCCGGGGCACCCCGAACTCGATCATTCGCTCCATGGCGAGCGGCAGCGCCGCGTCCGAGCTGGTGGTGGTGAAGGCGATGATCGCCGGGTCCTTCACCTTGCGCAGGAAGGCCCGCAGCGGGACCCGCGCCAGGAGGGCCGCGGGCACCAGCGCCACCAGGGCGAAGACGATCAGCGCGGCATACAGGGTGAGGACCAGCTTGCCCAGGTTCACGATGACCCCGATGCCGCTGTGGCTCACCGTCACCGCCATGGCGCAGCCAATGCCGATCGGCGCGTATTTCATGATGATGCTGACAAACTTGAACATCACCTGGGCGAGGCTTTCGGCCAGGTCCAGCATGAACGCCTTGGGCCGGCCCTTCACCTGGGTGAGCGCGATCGCGAACAGGACCGACCAGAACACTACCTGGAGCACTTCACCGGTCGTCGCCGCCTCGAAGATGCTCCGGGGCACGACATGTTCCAGGAAGCCCCCGAGGTCGGTCGGCGCCGGCTTCACCGTGTTGTTGGGATCCGGCGGGGGGAGGATCACCCCCCGCCCCGGCTGGGTCAGGTTGCCCGCCAGGAGCCCGATCGCCAGCGCCACGAAGGTCATCAGCCAGAAGTAGCCGAGTGACTTGATCGCGAGCCGGCCGATCCGCTTGAGGTCGTCGCCATGGCCGGCGATGCCGATCACCAGGGTGCCGAAGATGATCGGCACCACGATGGACTTGATCATCCGCAGGAAGATCGTGGAGAGCGGCTTCAGTTCGGCGGCGAAGCCGGGCGCCAGCCACCCGACCAGGATGCCGGCGCCCATCCCGATGAAGATCCAGTGCGTAAGCGTCAGGCGCCTGAGGGTGGCGATCATGGATCCGGATGGGTGACGGGGAGCGGGGACAGCGGGAACCGGCCTACACCAGCACGGCGGCCTTCTTCTCGATGACCCCGAGCAGCGACTCGAAGGAGGCGGCGAACGACCGGACCCCTTCGGTCTCGAGGGCGGCGGTGATGGCGTCCAGATTCACCCCGCGCCGGGTCAGGTCGGCGAACAGCGCCGGCGCCTCCGCCATCGCCTCCCGGATGCGCAGCTCGGGCCGGCCGTGGTCCCGGTAGGCGGCGAAGGTGGCGGGGGGCAGGGTGTTCACCGTCTCCTCCGCCACCAGCGCCTCCACGTAGTAGATGTCCGGCAGCGCGGGATCCTTGGTGCTGGTCGAGGCCCAGAGCGGCCGCTGGTCCATGGCGCCCCGCGCCGCGAGGGCCTCCCACCGCGCCGAACTGAACAGCTCCTCGAACGCCTGGTACGCCAGGGCCGCATTCCCGATGGCCGCGCGCCCCCGCGGGCCGTCAGGACCCACCAGCGGATCGACCTTGCCGTCCAGCCGGCTCACGAAGAAGCTCGCCACCGACGCGATCCCCTCCAGCGGCTTCCCCGCCGCCGCCCGCTGCTCCAGGCCGCGGAAGAAGGCGTCCACCACCTCGCGGTAGCGCCGCACCGCGAACAGCAGGGTGACGTTCACGTTGATGCCCTGTGCCAGGCAGTGGGTGATCGCCGCGAGGCCTTCCGCGGTGCCCGGGATCTTGATCATCACGTTGGGCCGCGCGATCCGCTGCCACAGCCGCTCCGCCTCCCGGATGGTGCCGGCCGCGTCGTGCGCCAGGGTCGGCGAGACCTCGATCGAGACCAGGCCGTCAACCCCCGCCGACTGGCGGTGCACCGGCAGGAACAGGTCACACGCCGCCCGTACGTCGGCTACCGCCAGCGCCTCGAACACCTCGGCCGGCCGAGCACCACCGGCGGACAGCCGGCGGATCTCCTCGTCGTAGAGGCCGCTCCCGGCGATCGCCTTCTCGAAAATCGTGGGGTTGGTGGTCATCCCCCGGAGCCCGTCCTCCCGGATCAGCCGCGCCAGCTCGCCCGACGCGATCAGGTCGCGGGTGATGAAGTCGTACCACGGGCTCTGGCCCAGGGCACCCAGACGGATCAGGGGATTCAGCATGAGAGCACTCGCTTGGCCGCGGCGACCACGCCGTCGGCGGTGAACCCGAATTCCTTGAACAGGCGCTCCGCCGGGGCGGAGGCGCCGAAATGGTCGATGCCGATCACCTCGCCCCGGTCGCCGACGAACCGGTGCCAGCCAAAGCTGGTCGCCGCCTCGATAGCCACCCGGGCCGTCACCGCGGCCGGGAGGACCGACTCCCGGTAGGCCGCCGGCTGGGACTGGAAGATCTCCCAGGACGGCAGCGAGACCAGCCGCGCCGCGATCCCCGCGGCCTGCAGCCGCTCCACCGCCGCCAGCGCCTGGTGCACCTCCGCCCCGGTGGCGATGACGATCACCGCCGGCGTCCCGCCCGGCGCGTCCAGCAGCACGTAGCCGCCCCGTGCCGCCCCCGCCGCCGGCGCCAGCCGGGCGCGGTCGAGGACCGGGAGTTTCTGCCGGGAAAAGACCAGGACCGTCGGCCCGTCGCTCCGGCTGAGTGCCGCCTTCCACGCCTCGACGGTCTCGGTGGCGTCCGCCGGGCGGATCACGGTGACATTCGGCGTGGCGCGGAGCATCGCGAGCTGCTCGATCGGCTGGTGGGTGGGTCCGTCCTCCCCCAGCCCGATCGAGTCGTGGGTGCCGATGTAGATCACCGGCAGCCGCATGAGCGCGGACAGGCGGATGGACGGCTTGCAGTAGTCGGTGAAGATCAGGAAGGTGCTGCCGAAGGGCCGCAGGCCGCCGTGCGCCGCCATCCCGTTCAGGCACGCGGCCATGCCGTGCTCCCGCACGCCCCAATGGAAGTTCCTGCCGCTCTGCACGGCCGTGAAGCTGCCGCCCCCCTTGATGTCGGTGCCGGTGCTCTCGGCCAGATCGGCCGAACCGCCCACGAGGTTGGGGAGGGCCTGGGCCAGCGCATTGAGCACCTTCGCCGAGGCCTGCCGGGTAGCGACCTGGCCGTCGGCGGCGGTAAAGGCGGGGAGCCCCAGGTCCCAGCCGGCCGGGAGCCGGCCCGAGAGCCAAGCGGTGTATTCGGCGGCGAGCTCGGGATGGGCGGCGCGATAGCGGTCCAGCAGCGATTCCCAGGACCGGCGCGCGTGGGCCCCGCGCTCCCGGCAGTGCGCCGTCCACGCCGCCGCCTCGGGCGCCACATGGAATGGCGTCTCCGGCCACCCCAGGATCGCCTTGGTCTTCGCCACCTCATCCTTGCAGAGTGGCGCGCCGTGCGCGGCGGCGGTGTTGCCCTTGGTGGGCGCGGGGTCGCCGATCCGGGTCCTGAGCATCACCAGGGTGGGCCGCGCCGCGTCCGCGCGGGCCGCCTCGAGGGCGGCGCCGATGGCGTCGAGGTCGTTGCCGTCGGCCACGCGCAGCACCTGCCAGCCGTAGGCCTCGAAGCGGCGCCCCACGTCCTCGCTGAAGCTGAGCGCGGTGTCGCCATCGATGGTGATGTGATTGTCGTCGAAGATGAGGGTGAGCCGGCCCAGTCCCAGGTGCCCGGCCAGCGACGCGGCCTCGGCCCCCACCCCTTCCATGAGGTCGCCATCGCTGACGAAGCCCCAGACCCGATGGTCCACGACCTCGAACCCTGGACGGTTGAACCGCTCCCGCAGCACCCGCTCCGCGAGGGCCATCCCGACCGCATTCCCCACGCCCTGCCCGAGCGGCCCGGTGGTGGTCTCCACGCCCGGCGTGTGTCCTCGCTCGGGATGTCCCGGCGTCTTCGAGCCCCACTGCCGGAACTGCCGCAGGTCCTCCAGCGAGAGCGCGTAGCCCCCGAGATGCAGGAGGCCGTAGAGGAGCATGGACGCGTGGCCGCAGGAGAGCACGAAGCGGTCACGGTCGGGCCAGTCGGGCGCGGCGGGGTCGAAGCGGAGGAAGCGGTCCCACAGGAGCCACGCGGCGGGCGCGAGCGCCATCGGGGTCCCGGGATGTCCGGACTGGGCCTGCTCGACCGCGTCCATCGCGAGGACGCGCAGCGAGTTGATCACCTGCCAGGAGGCGGCGCTGCCCGTGGCGTCGGGCGTCACGTGGGACCGAGTGGCGGGTGTGGTCAGGTCAGGGCTCCGGTGAGGACCGCCAAAAATAGCGGGTGCTGGCGGGGCGGTGTCAGGGGTGGTATACTTGTTCAAAGTTGATAGCAAAAACATTGAACAACACAGAGTCGGCCATGACCACCATCTCCCCGAACCGCAGCTATGAGATCCATGAAGTCGCGGAGCTCACCGGGCTGCAGACCGCCCGGCTTCGCGCTTGGGAGCGTCGCTACGAAGTTGTCCGGCCCCGCCGGCTGCCGAATCGGTACCGGGTCTACACCAGTGAGCAGGTGGCGCTGCTGCGCGCCTTCGGGCGGCTCTGCGCCGCGGGCGAGCGGATCGGGGACCTGGTGCGTGAGCCCCGGGACACGGTCATCATGCGGGCCGAAGGCCACGCCACCGATGGTTCCCCGCTCTCCCAACTGCTGGATACGGTGCGACGGCTCGACCGGGACGGGCTCGCGGCGCTGCTGAACGGGCACCGTGCCCGACTGGGCACGCCGCGCTTCGGGCGGGAGATTGTGCTGCCGCTGGGCGAGGTGATCGGAGACCTCTGGGCGCTCGGCAAGCTCAGCGTGGCGGCCGAGCATCTGGCCAGCGAGGTCGTGGTGCAGCAGCTCAAGCTGGAGCTGCGGGCCGGGGCCACCGCCGGTCCGGTGCTGCTGGCGGCCTGTCTCCCCGGCGAGCGTCACGAGTGGGGCTTCCTGGTCACCCTGACCGAGCTGGTCCACGGTGGCTGGCGGGTGCAGTACCTCGGGGCGGACCTGCCGCTCAAGGATCTGGCCGATGCGGCCTGGACCATGGTCCCCTCCGTGGTGGCGCTCTCCGGCGCCGACCCCGAGAACGTGCTGCGCCTGCTGCCGGACCTGCGGCGGCTGCCCCGGCTGCTGCCGCCCGGCACCCGGCTCGTGCTCGGCGGTGAGGGTTCGGAAGTCAATCGGTCGCGGCTGCGCCGCGCCGGACTCAAGGTGGGCGAGGAGGCGATGTCCGCTTCCGCGCCCCCGCCCTCCCCGCGGCTGGCGCATCGGACATGAGCTCCGCCCCCTCGGGCCTCGCCGGCGTCGGCGAGAGTCAGGGCGCCCTGGCCCGAAGCTATGCGCGGGCCGAGTCGGTCACGGCGCACTGGGCCCGGAGCTTCTTCTTCGCGAGCCGTTTCCTGCCGCCGCCGAAGCGGCGCGCGGTCTTCGCGCTCTACGACTACTGCCGGTACGCCGACAACCTGGTGGACGAACGGGGCACCCGGCCCGTGGCGGAGGTGCGGGGGGAGCTGAACCGCCTCGGGGAGCTGGTCCGGCAGATGCATGCCGGCGAGACGCCCGCAGGGGACCAGTGGCTCGCGCTCCATGACACGCTGGCGCGCTACCCGGTGCCGCTGGCGCCCATGCTGGCACTGCTCGACGGCGTGGCGACCGATCTGGACCACGTGGCGGTGCCGGACTTCCCGGCGCTCGAGCGGTATTGCAGCCAGGTAGCGGGAGGTGTGGGCCTGATGCTGTCGCCGGTGCTTGGAGCTCCCGTCGGGCCGGACGATGGGGCCGGGGTCAAGCTGGGGATTGCGATGCAGCTCACCAATATCCTCCGGGACGTGCGGGAGGATCTCGACCAGGGCCGGGTGTACTTCCCCGCCGATGAGCTGGCCGCGTGGGGGCTGTCCCGCACGGACCTGGAACGCCGGGTGCTCACGCCGCGGGTCCGGGACTTCTTCGAGTTCCAGGCCGGCCGGGCGCGGGAGTACTTCCTGGCGGCGGAGCCGGCCTTTGCCGGCTTCCCGAATGACGGATCCCGGCTTACGGTTCGCCTCATGCAGCGCACCTACGCCGGGATCCTGGACCAGATCGAGCGCCTCGGGTTCGACGTGTTCCGGACCCGGGCCTACGTCCCGTTCTCCCGCAAGCTCGTCATTCTCGGCCGCGAGATCCTCGGCGGCGGGCGCCGCCGGACGCCGCTGCTGGACGCCACCCCGGCCTGAGGCCGGATGGCCACTCCCCCGCCGCCGCCCCACCCCGTCGCCGCGCGACTCTTTGCCGGGTACGTGCGGCGCCTGGCGCAGCGGCACTTTGCCGCGGTGCACTGGCACGCCGGCGAAGGCGCTGCCCCGGAAGCGCGCCCGCCGCGGGGGCCGATCCTCTTCGTCGCCAACCACACCAACTGGTGGGACGGGTTCCTCGCCTGCCTGGTGACGGCGCGCCTGGGCCTCGACTTCCAGATCCTCATGGAGGCCGCGAACCTCGACCGCTATCCGGTGTTCCGGCGGGTGGGCGCCCTGCCGGTGCGACGCGATTCGGCGGTCCGCGCCTGGGACGACCTGGCCGCCGCCACCGCGCACCTGCGGCGGCCAGGCACCGCGCTCTGGGTCTTTCCCCAGGGGGCGCGGCGGCCCCCCGCGGAGCCCATCACCGCGACGGAGCGCGGGGCGGCGCAGATCATCGCATGGCACGACGCCCCCCTCACCCTCTGGCCGGTGGCCTTTCGCTACGCGTACCTTGGGGAGCAGTTGCCGGAGGCGTTCGTCTGGCTGGGGGAGCCGGTGGCCCTCGCCGGGAGCGGCGGCCGGAGTGGCAGCGCCGGCGAGGGCCGCGCGCGCCGCCGGGAGATGGCGCTGCGGATCGAATCGGCGCTCGCGGCCACCCTCGCCGTGCTGGACGCCCGGCTCTCGATCGAGGATCGCACCGCGATGGATCTCCTGCTGCCGGGCAAGCCGTCCATCAACAAGCGCCTCGACCGGCTGCGTCACGCCCTCGGCCTGCTCCGCGGCCCCTTCGATCCCCGCAATGGTTGAGTACCTCTCGCTCAAGGCGCTGCACGTGGTCGGCGCGGTGCTGCTCGTGGGAAATGTCACCGTGACGGGGGCCTGGTCCTACTACCTCTACCGGCATTGGCGCGCCGGCACCGTTCCCTTCCGGCCGGTGGCGCGCGCGATCCTCTGGACCGACCTCTGCTTCACCGTCGGCGGTGGCGCCCTGCTCACCGTCACCGGCATCCTGATGATCCGGCGGATGGACTACCCGGTGCTCGACACGCCCTGGCTGCTCAAGGGCATCATCGCGCTGGCCCTGTCCACGCTCTCCTGGCTGGCGGTGCTGCTGCCGGAGCAGCTGCGGCTGGAGCGGAGCGACGATCCGGCGGTGATCCGGCGCGCCTTCCTGCGCTGGTCGCTGGTGGGCTGGCTCTCCACCCTGCTGCTCTTCTACGGCCTCTGGGCGATGGTGACGAGGGCGTGAGGCGCGGCGATTTCCTGGATGGGACGGCAGGACGGCAGGAGACAGGGAAGGGAGACTTTGGGAGCGGGAGTGTCATGCGAATCTGGTGGGTGGTGGGGCTGGCGATGGGACTCCCGGGAGCCCTGCCGGCGCAGGCCCAGCCGGAGTGGGTGCTCTCCCAGGCGGCGAAGAACGGCTTCGCGGACCTGTGGGACGCGAGCACCCGGGAGCGCCGGGAGCTCGTGGCGTGTCTCGGAGGATCGCGGGAGGTGGACACGGTCCGGGTCCTCACGCTCGGTCCGCTGGACCTCGAGCAATCCGACAGCCTCACCGCGGAGGCGCTGGGCTCCATCGAGCGGTGCGGGCCACCCGACTGGATCGGGACCATCCACACCCATATCCGTTCCACCGATGACGAGCGGCCCGCGCCGCGGTTCAGTCCCTCCGACCGGGTCGTCATGTCGGAGTGGGTGGCCCGGTGGGGGGCACCGGGCGCCTTCTGCGTGCTCTACAGCGACCGTGCGGCGCAGTGTGAGGTCTACCCGCCCCTTCGGGGGAGCACCGAACCCTGACACGCCTCCCCTCTCCCCGCCTTCCGTTGTATCTTGACCCTCCCCAGTACCACCATGTTGCCAGTCGGAGAAGAATCCGTGTCAGACGAGCCGGAATACCTGAAGGCGCTCAAGCGAACCCAGGAACGCCAGAAGGCGGGAGGCACCGGGAAGCCCGGGATGGCCCCGGCGCCCAAGGGCCAGAGCGTGACCCCCGCCGAGCGGGAAGCCCACCGCTGGGCGCGGGAGGTTGGCGGGAAGGAAGTGCGGATCGGGGCCTCGGTCAGCGGGGCCAAGGTGGCGTTCCTGGTGCGGCCGATCACGCCCTTCGGGACCCCGCCAGTGACCCTGGAAGGGTTGCAGAGTCGTGAGGCGCTGGGCGAGCGGATCAAGTCGGCGACCGGTGCCGGGGAGGAGATTCTCGGGTGCTTCGAGCTGACGACCGGCCGGCCGCTCACGCCGGACGTCCAGGAGGGGAAAGTGACCTTCACCGCCGGGGCGCCGCGGGAGATCATGAAGGCGCAGAGCCCGGAGCGGATGATCCGCCTCGCCGCCAAGCAGGCCGAGGAACTCGCCAAGACCCGCAAGGTGGACGATCGCGACAAGGGTGGCCGCGGCCGCCGGTAGTCGTGGCGCCTGATGATCTGGCGGCCGGGATCCCGTGATCCCGGCCGTCGTTGTGTTCAGGCGGGCAGCGGCTGGCCCGGCGCCCAGCCGGCGTCCTGCAACCGCTCGAACAGGGTGAGCACCCGTCCCCGTTCGGCGTGGGTGGGGAGGACCAGCAGGTCGCCGGGACGGGCCCAGGCCAGCGCGGTCGTCACGGCCAGGTATTCCGATGGCGCGCGTACGATGCTCTCGGGCGCCGCCCCCAGCGCCAGGAACTCCGCGGCGAGCAGGTCGCTGGTTTGACCGAGCGGGCGGCCCCGCAGGTACTTCTCCATCTCCTTCAGCACGATCCGGTCGGGGCGGAGGGCCCAGGCGCTCCGGGCCAGCTCGCGCAGGGCATGGTCATCCCGATCCCCCGCCTGGCCCAGCACCACCAGCCGTCGCTGCGCCGGGAGCGCGGCGGCCAGCGTGGCGAGCGAGTCCATCCCGTGGGGATTGTGCGCGAAGTCCACGATGGCGGTGGCGCCGCCGAGGCGATAGACGTTGAGCCGGCCGGGGTTGTCCCGGCTGCTGCCGGCGAAACCGCGCAGCCCCGCGCGGATGCTCTCGAGCGGCAGGCCCGCCACGGCCGCCAGCGCGGCGACCCCGACCAGGTTGTACACGTTGTGCCGCGCGGCGCCGCCGAGGGTGATCGGGGCCTCCGCGACCGCCAGCACTTCCGTGCGCTGCCCCTGCCACTGGAGCAGCACCACGCCGTGATCCACCCAGCAGCCATCCCCGCCCGCGGCGAGGTGGGCCGCAAGCACCGGCGAGTCGGGATCCAGCGAGAGCCAGAGCACCGGGGTGGTCAGCAGCGCCCCCGCGGCGGCGACGAGGGTCGGGTCATCGGCGTTGAGGACCAGGCGCCCGCCCGGAAGGAGGGCGCGCCCCACGACCAGCTTGGTCTCCGCCAGGGTGGCCAGGTCGCCGACGCCCCACTCCCCCACGTGATCCTCGGCGATGTTGGTGACGATGGCCGCGGCCGCGTGGGTGGCGGCCAGCCCGCGCCGCAGGATGCCGCCCCGCGCCGTCTCCAGCACCGCGAACTCGACCCGCCGGTCCCGCAGCACGGCCCGCGCGCCGGCCGGCCCGGCCCAGTCGCCCCAATCGAGCACCTGCCCGGCGATGGTGACGGTATCGGTGGAGCTCAGTCCGGTGACCCGGCCGGCGGCGGTCGCCACCGCGGCGAGCAGCCGCACCGTCGTGGTCTTCCCGTTCGAGCCGGTGACCAGGACGGTGGGGATGTCGTGCACCGCGCTCCAGTCCACGGTGTCGGGGGTGGGAATCTCGCCGAGGGGCCAGGTGCGCGAGCCGGTCCCACCGCCCACGGAGACCTCGTCGGGATCATGCAGGAAGGTGACGCCGTGGGCGACCGCGGCGGCGTGGAGGGCCACGAGTCCCGGGCGGGCCTCCGCACGGCGGCGTTCGGCGAGGAACCGCGCCGCGGTTTCCTCGTCCGGGGCGGGTGGGTCGCCGAGCTGCGCCGCGGCGCGGGCGATGGCCCACTCGTTCACCTCGGTGGCGGTGAATAGCGCGTCGATGGGGGCGCTGATGGCGACGCTCGCGCCGTGGGGAAAGCGGCGGCTGGTGAGTCCCTGCTCCTGCCAGCCGAGGCGGTCGAGCATGGCGCGGGCGGCCACCCGCCATGCCGCGAGGAACTCCTCCATCCGGTCATCGGGGCAGGTGATCTCGGCCACCGCGCCGGGCCGGTCCCACAGCAGGTTCGGGCCGGGGACCCGGCGGGAATCCGCAATGGTCACGACCGGCGGCGAGGCCGGCGTCGGGGGCGGCGGGACGATGGTCAGTCGTCCCCGGCGTCGCGGGCCAGGCGGACGCCGCGTTCGTCCCGCACCAGCTGGTCGCTCTCGAGCAGCACCGGCTCGGGCGCGGGCGGGGCCTCGACGTAGGCGGGCCGGGCCGGCTCGGGGCGGGCCTCGCCATCGGGCTGGAACTGGACCACCTGCTTCCAGCTGCGGGTGATCTGGTCCACGAAGATGAGCAGCACATCACCGGTCCGGCCCCAGCGCAGCGCAGCCTCGATGGCCTCCGCCTCATCGGGAATGGTGACGATCTGGCCTGCGGGCACCCCGTGCACCTGCAGCGTCTCGCGCAGCATGCGGGGGACCTCGTCGGGCCCGCGGCCGCGGGTCCGGTCGTCCCGCCGGCAGATGTAGTAATCGAAGCGCCCGGCGCAGATGCGGCCGATCTCCCGGATGTCCTCGTCGCGGCGGTCCCCCGGCGCGGCAAGCACCACCAGGCGGCGTCCCGCCGGCTCCAGCCGCTCGACCAGGGTACACATCGCCTCCACCGCCGAGGGATTGTGGCCGTAGTCGAGGATCACCTTGAAGGGGTGATCGTCGTACACGTTCATCCGGCCCGGCGCCTGGAAGAACGTCGTGTCGAAGGTCCGGAGCCCATGCCGGATGTCCTCCAGCTTGACTCCCATGCTGAAGGCCATCGCCGCCGCGAACATGGCATTCTGGACGTTGTGGGTGGCCTTGCCCTCCATCGTGGCGGGGATGAGGTGGCTCCAGAGCAGGGGGATGTGGGTGCCCCGGTCATAGAGCGTGATCATCTGACCGTTGATGCCGGTCTCGAGGCAGGCGGCGCGGCCCCCGGCGCGGATGTGCTCCTTCACCAGCTGGTGCGAGGGGTGCATGGTGACGTAGCACAGGTTCTTCGATGCGGTGTAGTCCGCCATGCGGAGCACCAGCGGATCATCGGCGTTGAGGACCGCGGTGTCCGTCGCCACCTCCACCGGGATGCGCTTGACCGCCGCGAGCTGCTCCAGGGTGTCGATTCCCTTGAGGCCGAGGTGATCCGACTGGACGTTGAGCACGGCGCCGACGTCGATGAAGCGGGTGCCCATGCCGGACCGGAGCAGCCCGCCGCGGGCCACCTCCAGGACCGCCACCTCCACATGCGGATCCTTGAGGACCATGCGGGTGGCGACCGGGCCGGTCATGTCCCCCTTCACGGTGCACTGGCCGTCGATGTACACCCCGTCGGTGGTAGTGAGGCCCACGCACTTGCCCGAGAGCTTGTGGATATGGGCCAGCATTCGCGCGGTGGTGGTCTTTCCGTTGGTGCCGGTCACCGCGGCGATCGGGATGCGGTAGGGTGCGCCCGGCGGGAAGAGCATGTCGATCACCGCCCCCGCGACGTCCCGCGGCTTGCCTTCGCTCGGGGCCACGTGCATGCGGAAGCCGGGGGCGGCGTTGATCTCGCAGATGCCGGCGTTGTTCTCCTTGTAGCTCACCGCGATATCGGGACTCAGGAAGTCCACCCCGCCGACGTCGAGCCCGATCGCCTTCACCGAGCGGACGGCCATTTCCTCGTTGTCGGGATGCACCAGGTCCGTCACGTCGATGGCGGTGCCGCCGGTGGAGAGGTTGCCGGTGGAGCGGAGGTAGACCACCTCCCCGGCCGCGGGAATGGTGTCCGGGCGGTAACCGCGCCGGGCCAGCAGGGTCTCGGCCTGGTGATCGAACTCGAGCCGGGTCAGCACCTTCTCGTGCCCCACGCCGCGGCGCGGATCGCTGTTCACCAGCTCCACCAGCTGCGCGATCGTGTGCGCGCCGTCTCCCACCACGTGCCCCGGCACGCGCTTGGCCACCGCCACCAGGCGACCGTCCACCACCAGCATCCGGTGGTCGTCGCCGGTGATGTAGGTCTCGATGATCACGCTGCGGCTGTGCTGCTGGGCCACGCCGAAGGCCACCCGGACCTGCTCGTCCTCGGTCAGGTGGATCGAGACCCCACGGCCATGATTCCCGTTGTACGGCTTCACCACCACCGGATAGCCGATCTCCCGTGCGGCCCGCACCGCCTCAACCTCCGACTGCACCAGCCGCTGCTTCGGCACCGGCAGCCCCAGGGTACCGAGGATCCGGTTGGTCTCTTCCTTGTCGGACGCCAGCTCCACCGCGATGTGCGGGGTGCGGCTGGTAATCGTGGCCTGGATCCGCTGCTGCCACCGCCCGTGGCCGAACTGGATCAGGCTGTACTCGTTCAGCCGGATCCAGGGGATGCCCCGGTCCTGCGCCACCTGGACCAGCGACGCGGTGCTGGGTCCGAGGTCGCGCCGCTGGGCGAAGCGGATGAAGCTCTCCCGCGCCCGGGTGAAGTCGAAGTCCGCCGGCAACGCGTCCGGGTCCCGCAGCTCGGGCGGCAGCAGCGCCTGCAGCAGGGTCAGCCCCAGGTTCGCCGCCTCCAGCCCGACCGACTCCTCCTCGTACTGGAACACCACCTGGTAGAGCCCGGGCCGGTCGAGGGAGCGGGTCTTGCCGAAGGTCACCTTCCGCCCGGTGGTCTGCTGCAGCTCGATCGCGACATGCTCGAGCACGTGGCCCAGCCAGGTTCCCTCGTCCTCGCGGCAGCGGCGCAGGAAGCCTCCCGGCTCGCCGTAGGAGCAGCCGTGCTCCCGGAGCCCGGGCAGCGCGGCGAACAGAGCGTCCACGAACCCGGCACCCAGGCGCGAGGTGGGCCACTCCTCGAGGTGGCCGAGGTCCACCTCCAGCCGAATCACCGGGAAATGGGCGTAGAGGTTCGGACCGATATAGACCGAACGATCGGCGATGCGCATCGTGGGCTCGCGGGCGGGCCTATGGGCGACGAAGGCCCGCGGGAGCGCCGCGGGCCGGAGAGACGGTAGCCTTAGGCTACCGTGAGAATCGGCGGGGCGGAAGGGCGGGTCAGCCCTTGGTGGTGGCGACCGTGCCCGGGGAGGCGACCCGGGTGTGGAGGTTGAAGGCCGCGCCCCGGATCAGGATGTGGAGCCGGACCCCGAGCAGGCAGACCGGCTCATCGCGGGTGGCCTGGTCCATCGAGGAAAACTCGATTTCCGACGGGTCCACGATGGTGACCGCGCCACTGCCGAGGATCTCGACGGTCTCGTCGGGGCCGATGAAGGCGGCGGTATCCTCGTCGAGGCCCAGCCCCACGGCGAAGGGGTTGTACGCCAGGGCGGTGAGCAATCGGCCCAGCCGGTCCCGCTGGCGGAAGTGCTGGTCGATCACCACCCGGTTGGTCAGGCCGAGGCCGGGGGAGAGGGTGACGCTGCCCGCCCGCGGGCTGGCGCCTTCTTCGCCGAAGGCGATCATGTGCTCCGACAGGAAGGCGGCGCCGGCGGAGGTGCCGGCCACATGCACCCCGGCGGCGTTCATGAGCCGGATCGCCTTGGCGATCGGGGTGCCGCCGAGGTGGGTCGCCAGCCGGAGCTGGTTCCCCCCGGTCAGGAACACCCCGGTGGCCTGCTCCAGTGCCTCAAGCGCCTCCGGCTGCTCGCAGTCGTTCCGGCTCTCGAGCGGCAGGGCCTCCGCGTGGGCCACGCCCAGGTCGTCGAACAGCGACTCGTACCGCCGGCCGGTATCGGACGCGAGCGACGCGGTGGGGATGATCGCGATCCGCGCCTCGCGCCCGCCGCAGAGCTTGGTGAACCGCTTGAGGATCGCGGGGTCGTGGATCTTTTCCTCGGCGCCGCCGATGGGGATGATGTAGCCACGGGGGGCGTCGCCACTGGGGCGGGACGGACTCATGCCTCGGCTCCTTCGAAGGTTCCGCGGACCACCGCTGTCCGGTCCGTCACATGCCAGCGCCCGCCCGCCATCACGTCGGCGGGGCGGCCGGCCTCGTCGAGCACCACCAGGTCGGCGTCCATGCCGGCGGCCAGCCGCCCCTTGCGCGGGAGCCGCAGCAATCGGGCCACGTTGGAGGTGAACGGTGGCAGCGCCCGTTCCAGGCCGTGTCCCCGGGCCAGCAGCTCCCCCAGCGCCTCCAGCAGCGCGCCGGGCCGGCCCACGTCCATCTCCCGCACCCGGCCCTCGGCGTCGAAGACCGGAAGGCAGCCGCCACCATCCGAGCTGACCGTGATCCGCTCGGGTTGGAGTCCCGCAGCGAGATACCGCTCCACCGCCTCCGCCGCCGACCAGGCGTCCTCGCCCGCGGCCACCGGGAAGGCGGTCACGTCGATCGTGACGCCGTGGCTCACCAGGGCGCAGGCTTCCTCGAACAGCGCCCGGCGCCGGTTGACGTGGGTCGGGTTGAAGACCCGCGCCGGGATCTCTGCCGTCCGCAGCGCCTCCTCGATCAGGCCGGTGCCGCGGGCGCCGTCTCCCAGGTGCAGGTGCACGATCCCCGCCTTTCCCGTCATCAGCCCGCCGACGTGGGCCTCGGCAGCGAGCTTGAGCAGCTCCTCCAGGGTGAGCTGGCTGGAGCGATGGTCGCTCAGCGCAATCTCCCCCACGCCGATCACCCGGTCGAGGCTCACGATGTCGCCCCGGACGGATCCGGTGACCGTGACCGGCGGATAGTGGTACCCCCCGGTGTGGCACCAGGCAGAGAGCCCTTCCGCCTCCAGGCCGCGCGCGGTGGCGACGAGGGCGGCGGGCGTGCGGGTCACGTCATCGGTGCCGAGCACGCCGACCACGCTGGTGATGCCGGCGGTGGTGAAGCGGGTGAGTGGCACCGGCGGGACCCGGGTCTCGTATCCCGCCTCACCGCCACCACCGGTCAGGTGGACGTGTCCATCGATGAGTCCGGGAATCACCCGGCGACCGCCCAGGTCGTGCTCCCTGACGCCGAGGTGGGCGTCGAGCGCGGGGGCCTCGTCGCCCATCCACAGCACCCGGCCACCGCCAAGAAGGAGGTGCTGCCGCCCCCGGTATTCCGGGGCGTAGCAGTCGGCATTGAGGAGGAGGGTGAGCATCGCCGCCGGAAAGGTAGCGACCGCCGGGGAGCGTCTCCAGCCGTCGCATGTGACCATCGCCACATTTCCGATCGGCGCGTTGACAACCCGGCCGTCCGGGCGCATCCTGACCGCATGACGAAAAAGCGCTTTACCCGCCGGACCATCGTCACCCTGGTGCTGCTGGTGGCGGTCGTCGGCGGGCTCGCGTGGGATGGCAGCCCGCTGGGGAGCCTCGCGCTGCGGCAGGCGGTGCGGCTCAAGTTCCGCGACGTGCGCCAGGTGACCCCGGCGGAGCTGGTGGCCTGGACCCGCGACCCGAACCGCCCACCGCCGCTGCTGGTGGACGCGCGCCCCGCGGCGCAGTTCGCGGTGAGCCACATCGAGGGCGCGGTGAACATCGACGCCGCGTCCCCGGACCTCACCGCGCTGGAGCATGTGCCGCGGGACCAGCCGATCGTCGTGTACGACGGGCCAGGGGTCGTGGGCGCCGCCATGGTGCTGGGCATGACGGAGGCAGGGTTCAGCCGCCTGTCCAACCTCGACGGCGGCCTCTTCCGCTGGGCCAACGAGGGCCACCCGATCGTCAACGACTCCGGGCCGGCCACGACCGTGGATCCGGTGGCCTGGAGCTGGGGCCGGCTGCTCAAGTCCCGCTTTCATCCGTGAGCGGCGGCCGCGCCGGCGCGTGGCTGGCGGCCGCCACCCTGACCCTGCGGGCCGGCGCCAGCCTGCTGCGGCCCGGGCCGCTGCCGCGGCTCGGCCCCCTGCTCGATCCGGTTCGCGGCATCTGGAGCGTCGCCCGCGAGGCGGAGCTTCCCGCGCGCGCGACCGGCATCATTCCCGGCCTCACCGCTCCGGTCACGGTGCGCTACGACGACCGCGCCGTCCCCCACATCTTCGCCGCCACCGAGCTGGACGCCACCCGCGCGCTGGGCTACGTGGTGGCGCGGGACCGGCTGTTCCAGCTCGAACTCAGCTGGCGAGCCGGGGCGGGCCGCCTTACCGAGCTGCTGGGCGCCCGGGCGCTCCCGATGGACCAGGAGAGCCGGCGCCTCGGGCTCCCTGATGCCGCCGCCCGGCGGCTGGCCGACCTCCCGCCGGATTCCCCCGAGCGGCGCGCCCTGGAGGCGCTGAGCGACGGCATCAATGCGCGCATCGCCGCCGCGGGATCGCGCCATCCCTTCGAGTACCAGGTCCTCGGTGTGGCGCCGGCGCGGTGGGAGCCGGTGAATTCCCTGCACCTGCTGGGCCGGATGGGGTGGATCCTGGCGAGCAGCGACCTCGAGGAGAATCACGCGGCCGCGGCGCGGCTGGTCGGCGACGCGGCGGCCGACGCCCTCTATCCCCGCGAGAGCCCGATCCAGGAACCGATCCAACCCAACGGTCAGGCGGCGCCGCGCCATGATCGGACCCCACTGCCCCCGCCGGGCGGCGGAAGTACGCGGGCAGCCCGCCGGGGGACCATGGAGCGGGACGCCCCCCTCGAGGCCGACGCCGTCGGTTCCAACAACTGGGCCGTCGCGCCGGGTCGCACCGCGGCCGGCCACGCGCTGCTGGCGGGGGACCCCCACCTCGAACTCTCCCTCCCGTCGGTGTGGTACGAGGCGCACCTCATCACCGCGGATGGACTCGATGTGTACGGGGTGACGCTCCCGGGCGCGCCGGGGATGGTGATCGGCTTCACCCGCGACCTCGCCTGGTCGCTCACCAACACCGAGGCGGATGTCTACGATCGCTACGCGGAGACGGTAGATGATCCCGCGCATCCCGCCCGCTACCGGGTGGACGGGACCTGGCGCGACCTGCGGCTCGCGGTGGAGCAGTACCTGGACCCGGCCGGCCGCGTGGTGCACACCGATACGCTCCGGTACTCTCACCGTGGTCCGCTGCTCCAGGCCAGGGGCGGCGGGTGGGAATCGCATCGCTGGACCATGCTGGAGCCGGCGGGCCGGCTCACGCTCTTCGGCCGGGCGGCGCGGGCCGCGACCGCCACCGCCTGGCTGGACTCCATGGTGGAGCACCGCGCTCCCGCGCAGAACATGCTGGTCGCAGATCGGCACGGGACCATCGCCATCCGTTCAACCGGGCGGTTCCCGGTCCGGCCCTCGGGCCGCGGGGACCTGCTGCAGCGGGGTGACAGCAGCGGCGCGGACTGGAGCCGGGACTGGTCCCCGGAAGAGTTGCCGCAGGCCATCGCGCCGGCGCAGGGCTTCCTGGCGTCGGCCAACCAGCAGCCGATCGATCCCGCCGTCGAGCCGCGCTACCTCGGGGCCAACTGGTACTCCCCGTGGCGCGCCATCCGCATCAACCAGCTGCTCCGGGCCGACAGCGCCGTGACCCCGGATGCGATGCGCCGCTACCAGACCGATCCCGGCAGTCCGGCGGCGGACCTGTTCGTGCCGGCGCTGCTGGCCGCCGCGGCGAGGTTTCCCGAGCGTGACTCGGTGGGGCGCGCCGCCCGGCTGCTGGCCGAGTGGGACCGGCGGTACACCAGGGAGAACACCCGGGCGGTGCTCTACGAGGCCGCCATGCGGGCGCTGGGGGACCGGCTCTGGGATGAACTCGATCCGGCGCGGGCGGACGGGGCGGTGGCCACCCCGGGGTGGGCGGTGACCGCACGATTGCTGGCGGACCCGGCGAACCCGTGGTGGGACGTGCGCGCGACGACCGGCGTGCGCGAGGATCGGGACCGGATCCTCGCCGATGCGCTGGCGGCAGGGCTCCAGGCGGTGATTGCCCGGCATGGGGCGCCCGATGCCGGCGGCTGGCGCTGGGACCGTGTCAGGCACGCGAACATCTATCACATGCTCAGGCTTCCCGGACTCTCGGCGCTCCGCGTCCCGGTGCAGGGCGGGCAATCCACACTCAACCCCTCGAGCGGCTCCGGAAGCTTTGGCCCCAGCTGGCGGATGGTCGTGGAGCTTGGCCCGGAGGTGCGGGGCTGGGGTACCTACCCCGGCGGCCAGTCGGGGAATCCGGCCAGCTCGCGCTACGCCGACCGGATCGGGCAGTGGAGCAACGGCGAGCTGGATACCCTCCTCCTGCCGCGCACCCCGGATGGACTGGGCGCGCATGCGGGGCCCGTGCTGGAACTGGAGCCGGCGCCGTGAAGCGGCGGGGGCCGTTCGAGATCGCGCTGCTCGCCATGCTGATCGCGGCGGGGACCTGGCTGGGCGGGTGGTGGGCCGTGCCGCTGCTCTCGGCGGGGTGGCAGTGGCTGCGTCCCGGATCCTCGTGGTCCCTCGGCGTCGCGGCGCTGCTGGCCTGGGGCGGACTCCTCATGCTGCTCCCGCCGGCGCCGTTCGGCCGGCTGCTGGAGCGGCTGGGTGGGCTGGTCTCGTTGCCCGGGCCGGTCCTGCTGATCCTGCCGCTGGGGTATGCGCTCCTGCTCGGCTGGAGCGCGGCGCGAGTGGCTCTCGCCTTCCGGAAGGCAGGCGCCTGAGCCCCCGCGCCGTACCCCGGTCACTGCCCTTCCGGTACTCTCATCGCAAAGGTCACCAGCGCCCCGCCGGGCTCACGCACGGTGAACTCGTCCATGCCGTAGAACGTCCGGTGCCGGTCCAGGACCCGCGGAACGCCGGCCATCGCCTGGTCCACATGGGCGATATCGACCACTTGAAGGAAGAGAGAGGTGGCGTGTCCGCGAGGCTGGGCGGCCGCGGCCGGCACCTCCTCCGCCAGCGCTGCCCAGGTCTGGTACATGACCTCGATGCCGTCCTTCACCAGCATGACGAACTGGGGCTGGCCATCGGGGCCCGGGACCTCCGCGACGTTGGAGAAGCCGAGCCGCTCCACCCAGAACGGAAGGCAGGGGGCGATCCGGTCCACGAAGAGGACAGGGGTGAGGCTGGTGATGGCTGGGGCCAGCATGGCAGAACTCCCGGACGGGGCGGGGTGGGCTGGGGGTCCGGATATACTACCGCCCGGTGCGGCCGGCGGGAATCGTGTCTCCTCCGGTTCGGCCCGCCCCGGCAGGCTCCCGTCGCGGCTCCGGTCCGGGGGGCGAAAAGGCTGCCAAGGTGGCCGGAGTTGCTAGGCACGGGTTTCGCATCTAGTTTTGGAACGTCTGTTAACCGCGGAGGAACCCCTGTACTTCGCTGCACCCTGTCTCTGAAGGATATCGTTGTGTCTCGAGCAGATCGTCGTCGCCCGTCCTCTCGTCCGACCACCAAGGACCGCAGTCTGGGTCGCCGCTCGATGGATGCCCATCGCCGCTGGCTGATTGACCAGTATGGCTCCGTCTGCGCCTACTGCGGAGTCGAAATCCCCGAGGACCGTACCACGCTGGACCATGTCTATCCCCGCAAGGGACAGACGGCCTATGACCGGCCGGACAACCTGGTCATCGCCTGCCAGCCCTGCAATTCCGCCAAGGCGGACACCCCGTTCGTCGCCTTCATCGCGCAGCGCCGCGCCCGTGGCGTGTTCCTGCTGCACTATGGCGAGCATCTTTCCGACTGGGTCAAGGACCTGGTGCGCCAGACCTCGGAGCGGGAGTTCCTGCCCCCGGCGCGGCCCCAGTTCGTGCACTACGCCGGGAACGGAAACGGCAACCACTAGGCGGTTGGGCGGTCAGGCGGTTGGTGGCAAGGCAACAGGGCCGGGTTCCCAAGGGAACCCGGCCCTCCGACGTTTCGCTCGGCGGCTCGGCGGCTGGTCTCATCGCCCAATCGCCCTATCGCCTAATCGCCTAATCGCCTAATCGCCCAATCGCCCTATCGCCTACTCGCCCAACAGCCCTACCCCAGTGCCTCCTCCACAATCCGCTTCTGCTCCGCCGCGTGGACCGTGGGATAGCCCTCCGCCGGGCTGGCCCGGTCGGGGCGGCCGCTGTAGCGCAGCGTGACCCCGGCCGGCAGCAGGGCCCGCAGCCGGGGTTCGAGGTAACTCCAGGCCCCCATGTTGCGCGGCTCTTCCTGGGCCCAGACCACTTCGGTGAGGTTGGGGTAGCCGCTGCACAGCGCGCGCAACTCCTCCTCGGGGAGGCTGTAGAGCTGCTCCATCCGGACCAGGGCCAGGCGGGAACGGTCCATGCCCGCCGCGCCCGTGAGCAGGTCGTAATACACCTTGCCGGAGCAGAGCACCAGGCGGCGAACCTGGTCCCGGTGGCTGTCGGCGATGGGATCGCCCAGCAGCGGGTGCCAGTACCCCGTCGCCAGCTCCTCGACGGTGCTGGTGGCCTGGGGCAGACGCAGCAGGCTCTTCGGGGTCATCACCACCAGCGGCCGCTGCCGGTTCCGCTTGGCCTGGCGGCGGAGCAGGTGGAAGTACTGCGCCGGGGTGGTGGGGTTGGCCACCCGGATAGTGCCCTCGGCGCAGAGCTGGAGGAACCGCTCCAGCCGCGCGCTGGAGTGCTCCGGGCCCTGGCCCTCGTACCCGTGGGGGAGCAGCAGGGTGAGGCGGGTGGTCAGCCCCCACTTGGAGAGGCCGGAGACCATGAATTGGTCGATGATGACCTGGGCGCCGTTCACGAAGTCGCCGAACTGCCCTTCCCAGAGCACCAGCGTCTCCGGGGCCGCGGCGCTGTAGCCGTACTCGAAGCCGAGGGTGGCCAGCTCCGACAGCGGGCTGTTGTGCAGCTCGAGGCTGGCCAGCGCCCCCTGCAGGTGCATCAGCGGTGTGTGCGGCTGCCCGTTGTTGGCGTCGTGCAGCACCAGGTGCCGCTGGCTGAAGGTGCCACGCTCGCTGTCCTGCCCGGTGAGCCGGATCGGCACCCCCTCCACCAGCAGCGCGGCGAGCGCCAGCGCCTCGGCGTGGCCCCAGTCGATCCCGCCCTCGGGGCCGAGCGCGGCGCGCCGGCGCTCGAGCTGCTTCACCAGCTTGGGGTTGACCGTGAACCCCTCGGGCCAGGTCAGCAGCTGCTCGTTGAGCGCCCGGAGCAGCTCTGCCGGCACCGCCGTCTCGGGTTCCACGCCCGAGGACTGGTCGGGGGCGCGGGCGTGCTCCTTTGCCACCTGGCCCAGGTTGGCCTTGAAGGACTGCTGGATGTCCACCAGGCGCTGGTAGCCGGCCTCGTAGAGGCCCTCGGTCTCCGCCGCGGCCAGCACGCCACGCTGCTCCAGCAGCCGGGCGTACTGCTGCCGCACGGTGGGGAGGCTCCGGATCCGCTCGTACATCCGCGGCTGGGTGTAGGAGGGTTCGTCCCCCTCGTTGTGCCCGTGGCGGCGGTAGCCCACCAGGTCGATCAGCACGTCCTCGTGGAACTTCTCGCGATAGGCCATGGCCAGCCGCACTGCGGCCAGGCAGGCCTCGGCGTCATCGGCGTTCACGTGAATGATGGGGACGTCGAAGCCCTTGGCCAGGTCGCTCGCGTGGCGGGTGGAACGGCTGTCCATCATGTCCGTGGTGAAGCCGACCTGATTGTTGGTGATGATGTGCACCGTCCCGCCGGTGCGGTACCCCTTGAGCGCGCCGAGGTTGAAGGTCTCCGCCACCACCCCCTGGCCGGCGAAGGCGGCGTCGCCGTGGATGATCACCGGCAGCGCGGCGGTCGGGTCGTGGTGGGCCTCGCGGCTCTTCCGGGTGGTCTGTTCCGCCCGGGCCCGCCCGTCCACCACCGGGCCGACGAACTCGAGGTGGCTCGGATTGGGGGAGAGGGTGACCGTCACCACCTTGCCGCTCTGCGACTTGAACGCGCCCTCGGCGCCATGGTGGTACTTCACGTCGCCGGTGCCGCCGTCCGGCTTGAGCTGGCCCAGGTCGGCGTTCTTGGCACCCTCGAATTCGGCAAAGATGGTCTCGTACGGGCGGCCTACGGTGTGGGCCAGCACGTTGAGCCGGCCGCGGTGCGCCATGCCGATCACGACCTCCCGCGCTCCCTGCTGCGCCGCCAGCTCGATCACCAGGTCGAGCATCGGCACCAGCATGTCCACGCCCTCGATCGAGAACCGCTTCTGCCCCAGGTAGGCCTTGTGCAGGAAGCGCTCGAACGCCTCGACATCGATCAGCCGCTGATACAGCCAGCGGGCCTCCTCGGTCTGCAGCGGCTGGCGGTGGTACCCCGTCTCGATCATCTGGCGCAGCCAGACCCGCTCGGCGTGGTTGGCGATGTGCTCCAGCTCGTAGGCCATGGTGCCGCAATAGGCCTCGTGCAGCCGGGGCAGCGCCTCCGCGAGGCTCTGGCCCGGGGTCGAGATCCGGAGCACCGAGGTGGGGATCTTGGCCATCACCTCGTCGTTGAGGCCCAGCGGCGCCGGGTCCAGGGCGGGATCCCCGACCGGCTCGCTGCCCAGCGGATCGAGCCGGGCCGCGAGGTGGCCGTGGGTGCGGTGCGCCTTGATCAGCGCCATGGCGGCGGCGACATGGTACAGGTCCGCCTGCGACTCCACCACCGGCACCGAGCCGCGGCTGGGACGCGCGGCGGGCGGGGCCGGCGGGGCGGTGGCGCCCGGGGCGGCGAGCCCGAGGCTGGCGAAGGCCTCGTCGTAGAACTTCTCCTCCCCCTGGAGCAGGAGGTCGAGGGTGCGGAGGAACTCCCCCGACTCGGCGCCCTGGATCACCCGGTGGTCGTAGGTGCTGGTGACCGTCATGACCTTGGCGACACCGAGCTCCCGGAGCCGGTCATCGGAGACATCGCTGAAGGCCGCGGGATAATCGATGGCGCCGACCGCGATGATGCTGCCCTGGCCGGGCATGAGCCGGGGCACCGAGGCCACCGTCCCCAGCCCGCCGGGGTTGGTGAGCGTCATGGTCGCGCCGGCAAAGGCGTCCGGCAGCAGCTTGTTGCCCCGCGCCTTCTCGACCAGCGACTCGTAGACCTGGTGGAACTCGGCAAAGCTCTTTCGCGCCGCGTCATGGATGACCGGGACCACCAGGCCGCGGCTCCCGTCCTTCCGCTCCACGTCCACCGCGATGCCGAGGTTGATCCGGCCGCCCGGAAGCTTGTGGGGCGCGCCGTCCACCTCGACATAGACCGTGGTCAGCGCGGGATGCCGGTCGGCGGCCCGGACGATGGCGTACCCGATCAGGTGGGTGAAGGACACCTTCTCGGTGCGGCCTGCGGCCCGCAGCGCGTTGTTGAGTTCCCGGCGCCGGGTCTCGAGCTGCGCCACCGCCAGCTCCCGGAAGCTGGTCGCGGTCGGGATGCCGCGGCTCTCGTTCATGTTGGCCACGAGCCGCGCCGCCGGGCCAGTGATCGGGACCGCGCCGGGAGGGGTCGGAGGCGGCTCGGTGGCCCGGCGGCTGGGTGGCTCCATCGAGGACGGCTCGGCGGCTCGGCGGCTCGGCGGCTCGGCCGGTTGCACCGACGGATGGTGGCCGTTCCCCTGTTCCTGCCCCAGGCCGGCGTTGCCGTTCTCGAAGTACCGCCGCCACTCCTCCGAGACCGCGGCCGGGTCCCGGAGGTACTCCTCGTACATGATCTGGGCGAAACCCGCGTTCGCGGTCTCGAACACATTCGGTTCCACGGGTCTATCACTACCTTTCGTCTGACGGATCCTGGCCGGGGGGTAACCGCCGGTTCCGAACCAAGATAACCAGCGGGCCCCACCCCGGGGTGGGGGGCGATGTGTCCCGGCGGGTTGCGGCCTCGTCCCTTAGCGGTAGGATATTCCGCGGTCGGACAGTCTATGAAGTCGGCGTTTGGGGAGGGCCCCCCGGGCCGCCGGCAACCTTCCGGAGGTCGGCATGCGTTGGCACAGGTGGCAGGGCACCTGCCTGATCGGCGCCGCGGCGGTGATCGCGGCGTGCGGCGGCAGCGGTGACGGCGGCAACGGCAACAACCCGGTGATCGCGATCGCCAAGACATCCACCCTCAGCGGTGACCTGCAGAACGGCACGGTGGGCGCGGCCCTGCCGCAGGCGCTCCGGGTGTTCGTCACCGAGGATGGCGACCCGCTGGAGGGGCAGACCGTCGTCTGGACCGCCCAGCAGGGTTCGGTTTCGGCGGGTACGTCCCAGACCAACACCAACGGGGTCGCCACCATCGTGTGGACCCTCGGATCGGCGGCGGGGCCGCAGACGGCCACCGCGGCCCTGGCCGGCGCCACCGGATCGCCGGTGACGTTCTCCGCCACCGGTGCGCCGGACGTACCGGCCGCCCTGGTGGAATTCGGCGGCGCGGACCAGGTCGGCGTGGTGAACACCGCCTTCGGCGCCCCGCTGCAGGTCAAGGTGACGGACCAGTTCAACAATCCGCGGTCCGGCATCGCGGTGGACTGGGTGGTGCAGAGCGGCTCGGCAACCGTGGGCGCGGCAAGCAGCGTGACCAACGCCTCCGGTATCGCCTCGATGACCGTGACCGCGGGCGGCACCCCGGGAGCCGCGGTGGTCCGGGCCTCCGCCGTGACCGTGGCCGGCGCCAACGTGGACTACGACCTCACCGTGATCCTGGCGCCGGTGGAAGTGGGGATGGGCAACATCTTCTTCCAGAGCGGGAAGAACAACACCCTCAACCCGGCGGTGGATACGGTGCAGCAGGGGGGCGCGGTCCGCTGGACCGGCCTGGCGGGGAGTCACACCGTCCGGTCGCAGGGGGTCCCGCAGTTCACCAGCAGCGGCACCATCAACCAGAACGGGACCTACCTCGTCGTCTTCAACGCCACCGGCACCTACCAGTACGACTGCGGCATCCATGGCGGGCTGCCCGGCGGCATGGCGGGCACGGTCGTCGTGATCCCGTAGCCGCGGGCCCCTCGCTTCCGGCCCGCCCCCGGCCACCGGCGCCCTGCGCCGGTGGCCGGTTGGCGTCAGGGGGTTGCCGCGGGCGGCCCGAGGCCAGCCCGGTACTCCTCCGCCGCCTCGCCGACCCGCGCCGGCTCCCACCCCAGCTCCTCCCCCAGCAGTGCCGCCACCCGGGCCGCCGCCGCGCGGCCCTGGTCCGCGGTCTCGTAGTAGAGGAGGAGGCGCCGCACCAGCACATCCTCCACCCGCTGGGCCAGCTCCCGCCGCGCGATGTGGACCACCTCCGCCTCGATGGCGGGGTACCCGGGGTCGAGAGGCGCCGCGAGTTCCCGGCGCTCGCGCACCAGGTTGAAGACGGCGGCGCACTCCGTGCCGAAGGTCTGCACCACATGCTCCACCGTCGCGGCCGGCAGTCCCAGGTCGAGGCCGGGCTGGCCCAGCGGCACGAGGTCGGCGACCTCGCCGCCGGGGAGTGCCTCCTCGTCGGTCGGTGGGTGCGGGGCGCGGGCCCGGCCATCGAGCGCGGCGAGGGCGCGGGTGACGTGGTCCACCAGCTCCTGCGCCATCAGCCGGTAGGTGGTGAGCTTGCCCCCGGCGATCGTGAGCATGCCCCCCGCGCCTTCGAGGATCACATGCTCGCGCGGGACCTGGGAGGCCCCCACCGCGTCTGGCGGCATGATCAGGGGCCGGAGCCCGGCCCAGGTGGCGAGCACGTCGGCCGGGCCAAGGTGGGCGTTGGGGAAGGCGGCGTTGGCGGAGCGGAGCAGGTAGACCACGTCCTCGGGCGTGGCGTGCACCTCGTCGGGGCCCTCCCCGGTGTCGGTGTCGGTGGTCCCGATGTAGGAGAACTCCCCCCAGGGGAGCACGAACATGACCCGGCCGTCGATCGGGCTGGTGAGGGTGATGGCGGCCTCGTGGCCCAGCTGCTGCCGCCGCACCATCACGTGGACCCCCTTCGTGGTGCGCAGCAGCGGTGGCACGGTGGGGTCCTCCATCCGCCGGAGCCGGTCGCACCAGGGGCCGGTGGCATTGACCACGACATGGGCCTGGATGGTACCGGTCGCGCCGGTGATGGTGTCCCGAACCCGGGCGCCGCGCACCCGGCCGTCCGCCTTGAGGAGGTCGTCCACCGTCACGTAATTGGCCACCAGGGCGCCGTGCCGGATGGCGCTCCGCGCGGTGGCCAGGGTGAGACGGGCGTCGTGGCACTGGGCGTCGTAATACCGGGCGCCGCCCTGCAGCCCCTTCTCCTTGAGCATCGGTTCCAATTGGAGCAGGCCGCGCTTGCCGAGGAACCGGTGGCGGCGCACATTGCGGAAGGCGGCTAGGAGGTCGTACAGCCAGATGCCGGCCCAGATCTTCCAGAGCGGTACCCGGTCCCCCCGGTGCACCGGAAAGATGAACGGCAGGGGGCGGACCAGGTGCGGGGCGATCGTGAGCAGGACCTTGCGTTCCCGGAGCGCCTCGAAGACCAGCTTGAGGTCCCCCTCCTCGAGGTAGCGGAGCCCGCCGTGGATCAGGCGGCTGGAGCGCGAGCTGGTGCCGAAGGCCAGGTCCCGCTGCTCGACGAGGATCGTGGAGAGGCCCCGCATCGCCGCATCCCGCGCGATGCCGGCGCCGGTGATGCCGCCGCCCACGACCAGCAGGTCCACCGGCGCGGTGGTCAGACGTTCAATCGAGGGTCGATGCCAGATCTCACCCGCGGGGCCCCCCCGCCCGTCCTGTACCTGCCCCGGCCGAGTACGTGGCTCACCTGGCACGATTACCTCATCCGTCCGGGGATGCGGGTGCTGGACCTCGCCTGCGGCGAGGGGCGGCATGCGCTCAAGGCCGCGCAGTGGGGCGCGAGCGTGGTGGCGTTGGATGACGATGACACCAAGCTGGAGACCGGCCGCGAGGCGGCGGCCCGGCTGGGCGTCGAGGTGGACTTCCGCTCGGTGGATCTCACGGGGGAGTGGCCTGACCTCGGGGATTTTGAGGTGGTACTGCTGTTCAACTATCTTGACCGCGCCCGGATGGCCGACATCCAGCGGGCGGTGGCGACCGGCGGCCTCCTCATGATGGAGACCTACCTCGACTGGCAACGGGCCCTCGGCTGGGGCCCGACGTCCGACGACCACCTGCTGCAGCCCGGCGAACTGGCCCGGCTGGTGAGCCCCCTCGAGGTGCTGCACGGCCGCGAGGTGTTCGAGCCGATCGAGGGTAACAAGGTCCGCGCCGTCGCCTCGGTCGTCGCCCAGAAACTGTAAGCGCGCACCGGCGTGCGCGCCAACGCGCCGCGCCGCCCGGCCGCGCCCAAGGTACCCGAGAACCCGCCATGGCTTCCCCCCGCCGTCCCGTGATCGTCGCCGGTCTCCGCACTCCCTTTGCGCGCAGTGGTACCGTCCTCAAGGACGTCACCGCCGTCCAGCTGGCGCGTCGGGTCGCCCAGGAACTGCTCGAACGCACCGCCCTCGACGGCCGCGAGGTGGACGAGGTCGCCTTTGGCCAGGTGGTGCAGTCGGTGCTTGCGCCCAACGTGGCCCGCGAGGTGAGCCTGCTGCCGCAGCTCCCCCGCACCGTGCCGGCCTTTTCCCTGAACCGGGCCTGTGCCTCCGCGGGCCAGGCCATCAGCTACGCCGCCGACCAGATCACCCTGGGCCATGCCGACGTGGTGCTGGCGGGCGGGGTGGAATCGCTCTCGGACATCCCGATCCTGCACAGCAGGCGGATGACCCAGATCCTGCTCGAGGCCAGCAAGGCCAAGTCGCTGGGGCAGCGGGTCGGCGCCTTCCTCAAGGTCCGGCCGAAGGACCTCATCCCCGTCTCGCCGGCGATTGCCGAACCGTCCACCGGGGAATCGATGGGCCAGTCGGCGGAGAAGATGGCCAAGGAGAACGGCATCAGCCGCGAGGCGCAGGACCGGCTGGCGCTCATGAGCCACCACCGCGCCGCCGCCGCGACCCAGAGCGGCCGGTTCGCGGAGGAGATCGCGCCCTGGTTCGGCGGGCGCGGCATGGATGACGTCGTGACCACCGATAACCTCATCCGGGCCGACACCTCGCTGGAACAGCTGGCCAAGCTCAAGCCGGTGTTCGACCGGCGCTACGGCAGCGTCACCGCCGGGAACGCCTCGCCGCTCACCGATGGCGCCGCCATCTGCCTGGTCATGAACGAGGAAAAGGCGCGGGCGCTGGGCTACCGGCCGCTGGCGGCCGTGCGGAGCTACGCCGTGGCCGCGGTGGACCCGGGGTGGCAGCTGCTGATGGGGCCGGCCTACGCGGTGCCCAAGGCCCTCGACCGGGCCGGCATCACCTGGAAGGAGCTGGGCCTGGTGGAGATTCACGAGGCCTTCGCCAGCCAGGTGCTCTCCAACGCGCAGGCCTGGGCCTCGAAGGAGTGGGCCACGAAGCTGGGGCGGCCGGCGCCGGTCGGCGAGGTGGACTGGGAGCGGACCAATGTCCATGGCGGGTCCATCGCCATCGGCCATCCGTTCGGCGCCACCGGCGCCCGCATCGCCACCACCCTGGCCAACGAAATGGTGAAACGCGACGTGCAGTTCGGCCTGATCTCCATCTGCGCCCAGGGCGGGATGGGGTTCGCGATGGTCCTGGAGCGCGCATGACCGCCCTCACGACGACTCGGCACGGCACCACCGCCGTGCTCTCGCTGGACCTGCCCGGCGAGCCGGTCAACAAGCTCAACGCCCAGGTGAAGGACGAGTTCGATGCGGCCCTTACCCGGCTGCGGGACGATGCCGGGGTGGAGGCCGTGGTCATCATCTCGGGCAAGGCCGACAACTTCATCGCCGGCGCCGACATCGAGGAGTTCACCCGGCTCTCCACCCGGGAGGAATTCACCCGGCTCTCCCGCGAGGGCCAGGAGATGCTGCAGCGGCTGGACGACTTCCCCAAGCCGGTCGTCTGCGCCATCAACGGCGCCTGCCTCGGGGGAGGGCTGGAACTGGCGCTGGCCTGCGACTGGCGCGTCGCCAGCGATCACCCCAAGACCCAGCTGGGCCTGCCGGAGGTGCAGCTCGGCCTGCTCCCCGGCGCCGGCGGCTGCCAGCGGCTCCCCCGGCTCATCGGGCTGAGCGCCGCGCTTGGCATCATCATGCCGGGGAAGACCGAGATCGCCTACAAGGCCTTCAAGCTCGGCATGGTGGATGAGCTGGTGCCCAAGGCCATCCTGCTGGACACCGCGCTCGCCGCGGCGGAGCGGCTGGTCGCGGCGGGCGCCCCCGCCCGGCCGGTGCGGCGCGCGAAGAAGGGCGGCCTGGTCGGCGCCATCTTCGACCGGAGCTGGCCCGGCCGGCAGTTCGTCTACTGGAAGGCACGGAAAGACACGCTCAAGAAGAGCGGCGGCCACTACCCCGCGCCCCTCGCGGCGCTGGAGGCGGTCCGGGCCGGGCTCGAGCGGGGCATGACGACGGGGCTCCGGGTGGAGCATGAGAAGTTCGGCGAACTGGCCGCGACCGACGTCTCGCGGACGCTCATCGGCATCTTCTTCGCCACCACGGCGCTCAAGAAGGACGACGGCCTCCCGCCGGGCGCCACTGCGACGCCGCGGCCCGTGGAGCGGATGGCGGTGATCGGCTCCGGGTTCATGGGGGCGGGAATCGCCGGCACCGCCGTGAGCACCGCGGGCATCGACGTGCGGGTGCGGGACACGGAGCTGGCTCGGGTGGGGAAGGGGCTCAAGGCGGCCACCGACATCCTCGCCGGCCGGCTCAAGCGGCGGCGGATCACCCGGTTCGAGTTCGACCGGCTGGCGGCGCTGCTCTCCGGCGGCACCGACTTCGCGGCCTTCTCCCGCGCCGACCTGGTCATCGAGGCGGTGTTCGAGGATCTCGAGGTCAAGCGGAAGGTGCTGGCGGAGACCGAGGCCGCGACGCCCGCAACGACGATCTTCGCCACCAACACCTCCACCATCCCGATCACCGAGATCGCGGCCCGGGCGGCACGGCCGGGCAACGTCCTCGGCATCCACTTCTTCTCCCCGGTGGACCGGATGCCGCTGCTCGAGGTGATCCCCACCGCGCAGACCAGCCCGGATACCATCGCGAGTGCGGTGCAGTTCGGCCGCCGCATCGGGAAGACCGTCATCGTGGTCCGCGACCGTCCCGGCTTCTGGGTCAACCGGATCCTGATCCCCTACATGAACGAGGCGGGGCAGCTCTTCGCCGAGGGGGTGCCGATGGAGCTGCTGGACCGGCTGATGACCCGGTTCGGCTTCCCGGTGGGCCCGATCACCCTGCTCGACGAGGTCGGGCTCGACGTGGGCGCCAAGGCGGGGAAGGTGATGCACCAGGCCTTCGGCGACCGGCTCAAGCCCTCGGACCTGATCGAGAAGCTGCTGGCCGACCAGCGCATGGGCCGGAAGAATGGCCGCGGCTTCTACCTCTACCACAAGGGCCAGAAGACCGGCCCCGATGAAACCGTCTACGACCTCCTCGGCCTCAAGCCGCGGGCGCCGGCCGACACCACCGAGACCGGGCAGCGGCTGGTGTACAGCATGCTGAACGAGGCCGCGATGGCCATGGGCGAGGGGGTGGTGCGGAGCCCGCGGGACGGCGACATCGGCGCCATCTTCGGCATCGGCTACCCGCCGTTCCGCGGTGGGCCGCTGCGCTACATCGACCACCTCGGCGCGGCGCAGGTGGTGGAGGTGCTGCGCGCCCTCGCGGCGAAGCACGGGGACCGCTTCACCCCGTGCGACACCCTGGTGCGGATGGCGGAGGCCGGCGGGAGGTTCTACCCGGTGTGACCGCCCCGGACCCGCTGGCCGCGCTCCACGCCGAGCTCGCCGGGCGGTACGAGCTGCAGGACGAAATCGGGCGCGGCGGCATGGCGGTGGTCTACCGCGCCCGGGACCTGCGGCATGGACGCCCCGTGGCCATCAAGGCGATCCGGCCCGGCGTCTTCGCCACGGGAGAGGCGGGGGAGCGCTTTCTCCGCGAGATCCGCTACGCCGCGCAGCTCGGTCATCCCCACATCCTGCCGCTCTACGACTCGGGCGAGATCGTCGGCCCCGGCGGCCCCGCCACCCTCTTCTATGTCATGCCCCTGGTCGAGGGCGGCTCCCTCCGGGACCAGCTCCGGAGCGAGGGGCGGCTGCCGGTGGACCAGGCTATCCGGCTGATGCGCGCGGTCGGGGGCGCGCTCGACTACGCCCACCGCCGCGGCATCGTGCACCGGGACATCAAGCCCGAGAATATCCTGCTCCAGGCCGGGGAGCCGGTGGTGGCCGACTTTGGCGTGGCGCGGGCCCTCTCGGAGGTTCCGGACGTGCGGCCGGCGGTGACGGAGCCGGGGGTGGCGGTGGGGACGCCCACCTACATGAGCCCGGAGCAGGCGAGCGGCGATCCGGTGCTCGACGCCCGGAGTGACCAGTATGCCCTCGCCTGCGTGCTCTACGAGCTGCCCACCGGCGAACCGCCATTCACCGGCACCAGCCCCCGGAGCACGATGGCGCGGCACGCCACCGAGGCGCCGCGCTCCCCCCGGGCTCAGCGGCCGGAGGTTCCCGCCACCGTGGAGCGGGCCCTGCTCCGCGCCCTGGCCAAGGAGCCGGACGCCCGCTTTCCCACCGTGGCGGCGTTCTGTGAGGCGCTGGTCACGCCGCTTTCGGGCCTGCCGGACTACGACCATGGCGCGGCGCGTCACGCCATCGCGGTGCTGCCGTTCACCAACGCCAGCCCCGACCCCGACAACGAATACGTGAGCGACGGGATTACCGACGAGCTGATCCATGCCCTCGCCAGCGTCCGCGGCCTCCGGGTGGCGCCGCGCAGCTCAGTGTTCGCGCTCAAGGGACGGAGCGAGGATGTCCGCGCCGTCGGCGCGATGCTGGGCGTCTCGATCGTGCTCGAGGGAAGCGTCCGCCGCGCGGGCGACCGCTTCCGGGTCACCGCCCAGCTCTCCGACGCCTCCGATGGCCACCTGCTCTGGTCGGAGCGCTTCGACCGCGAGGGGCGGGACATCCTGGCGCTGCAGGACGAGCTGGCGCGGAGCATCGTGGCGACGCTCCGCACCCAGCTTGGGCTGGTGGGTACCCCCGGCCGCCGCCGGACCTCCACCAGCGCGCGGGCCTACCACCTCTACCTCCGCGGCCGGCACGCCTGGAACCAGCGCACCGGCGCCGCGATGGAGCAGGCGGTGCGGTTCTTCGAGCAGGCCATCGCCGAGGATCCCGACTTTGCGCTGGCCTACACCGGCCTGGCCGACGCGTACGCGCAGCACGTGGATTACCGCGCCATGCCGGTGGCGGAGGGGCTGGGACGGGCGCGGGAGGAGGCGAAGCGCGCCATCGCCCTCGACGACTCCCTGGCGGAGGCGCACACCTCGCTCGCATGGGTGCTCTTCATCTACGACTGGGACTGGGAGGGGGCGGAGCGGGAATTCCGCCGCGCGCTGGAGCTGGACCCGGGCTACGCGTCGGCCCACCAGTGGTACTCCTGGTACCTGGCCGCCATGGGCAAGACCCGGGAGGCGATCGCGGAGGGGCAGCGGGCGGTGGAACTGGACCCGACGTCGGTCTCCATCCGTCGGAGCTGCGGCTGGCTCTACTACTACGACCGCACCCCCAACGCCGGGGTGCCCTACGTGCAGCAGGCGCTGGTGATGAACCCCGAAGCGGCGGATACCTACCTCAACCTGGCGGTGCTGCTGACCCTGGCGCGCCGGGTGGATGAGGCATCCGAGGCGATCCAGAGCTCGCTGGACCTCAATCCCGATGACGCGCAGGGGCTCCAGACCCTGGCCCAGATCGACCTGCTGCGCGGCAGGGAGGCCGCGGCGCACGCCACCTGGGACCGGTTCCACGAACTGGCGCGGGACCGCTACATCTCCCCCACCAACTGGGCCCGGCTGGCCCTCACCCTGGGGCGCACCGAGGACGCCTTCCACTGGCTCGAGCGGGCGCGGGCGGAGCGCCGCGGGTGGCTCACGTACATGCGGGTGGACCCGCTCTTCGACGCCGTCCGGGGCGATTCCCGCTTCAGCGCCCTGCTCCGGCAGCTGCGGCTCGACCGGTGAAGGCATCGCTGCTGCTGTTCGGGATCGCTGTGGCCTGCTACGCCGCGATCGTCGGCTGGCTGGCCTGGAACGAGGACCGGATCGTGTTCCAGCCCGAGCGCGGGCCGGTGCCGCCGCCGCCGGCGGAGTTCTTCCCCGGCGGAAGGACGGCGCACTTCCCCAGCGCCGACGGCACCCGCCTGACCGCCTGGGTCCTCCCGCCCCCGCCCGCCGCGGAACCGGCGCACTGGGTGCTGGTGCTGCACGGGAATGCCGGGAACCTCGCGACCCCCGGTCGCCCCGAACACAACCACCAGTTCCGCCACCTTGGGCTGGGGGTGCTGGCGCTGGACTACCGCGGCTATGGCGACAGCGAGGGCACGCCGTCCGAGTCCGGCGTCTATGCCGACGCACGGGCGGCCTATGACTACCTGCGCGACTCGCTCCAGGTGCCTCCCGGCCGGATCGTCCTGTACGGCCACTCCCTCGGTTCCGGGATCGCGGTGGAACTGGCCACCCGGGTGGAGGCCGCCGCACTGATCATCGAAGGCGCCTTCACCTCCGTGCCCGACCGCGCGGCGGAGGTCTATCCCTGGCTGCCGGTACGGTGGATCGCGCGGAACCGCTTTCCCTCGCTCGAGCGCATCGCCGGGCTCCGCCTGCCGGTCCTGGTCATCCATGGACGGGACGACAGCACCATCCCCATCAGCCATGGCCGGCAGCTCTTCGCGGCGGCGCCCGAGCCCAAGGCGTTCCTCGAAGTGGCTGGGGGGCACGACGACGCATTCGAAGTCGGGGCCCGGGAGTACGAGGCGGGGATCCGGCGCTTCCTCCCGCCTCCGGACTGAGCCGGGAGCCCGCGCGTGATGCCCCGGGTTCGCCTCGCGGTGCTGCTGCCGCTCCTGCTGCCGATTGCCGCGGCCGGCCAGACGCTCCGCGGCACGCTGCTCGATGACGGGAGCGGCGCGCCGCTGCCGGCGGTGCTGGTGGATGCGCTCCGCGCCGCGGATGACAGCGCCCTCCGCCGCGCCGCCACGGACGCGCGTGGCCGGTTCGGTTTCGCCGACATTCCCGCCGGCCGGTACCGGGTGCGGGTCAACCGGATCGGCTTCCGGCCCTGGGTCTCGGCGGAGTTCCCGCTGAGTCCCGGCCAGGCGCTGGACTCCGTCTGGCGGGTGGCGTCGGAGGCGGTAGTGCTGAGCGAGATCGTGGTCGAATCGGAGTCTGCCTGCCGCTCCTCGCTCGACGACGACCGCCGTATGGCGCTGGTCTGGGACGAGGCGCGGAAGTCACTCGCCCTGCTGCAGCGCCACGGGGGCGGGGACAGCCTGGAGTTCATCTTCACCCGAACCCGCATCCAGGTGGATACCGACGGGAACCGGCGGGTGCTCGGCAGGTTCCCCGGTGGCGGCCGGGGTCTCTGGCCGATCACCAGTCAGGCGCCCGACAGTCTCGCGGAACTGGGCTACGTGCAGCCGCGGGACACCCTCTTCGGACCGATCTACTACGGTCCCGATCCCGAGGTCTTCTTCAGCGACCCCTTCCTCCAGACCCACTGCTTCCGCCTGGTGCCGCCCCCTGGCGATCACCCCGACTGGATCGGGCTCGGCTTCCGTCCGGTGCCCGAGCGCGAACTGTCGGACATTGACGGAGTGCTGTGGCTGGCCCGACAGGATGCAACCCTCCGACGCCTGGAGTTCCGGTACACTCGACTCTGGAGCTGGGTGCCGGCGGGCCGGGCCGGTGGCTCACTCGAGTTCGCGCGCCTCCCGAGTGGCCAGCCGGTCGTGGTGGGCTGGACCATACGGGCGCCGATCGCCTCGCGGGCGCCGGCCACAGCCGGCCGCCGCCGGAGCGATGCCCGCACCGAGGCGTTCTTCGGGAGCGGCTGGACGACGCTTCAGGGGTTCCTCGTGGAGGAGTCGCGGGTGGAGCAGGTGCTTGGAGAGGGAAGTCGTGTACTCTGGACACCATCGCCTGATAGCGGCTCATCCCAACCACCATGAGCCAGCCGCCGAGCCTGCCCGGCTGCCGGCGTGCAATCAGTTGTTAAGCAATGACTTGCGCAGCCAGTGTGACGTGGCTGCTTGTGCCTTTCCACTGGACTCCCAACCTTAAGTGCCGCTCTGATCAACCCATCTGTCGAGAAATACGACATCCCGCGAGGAGTGCCAGCGCGTGTCCGTGCCGAGCGAGATGCCCGTCCGCCAGTTCCCCCGGGAGTATCGCACCCGGGTGCGGGTGGCCTACGCCGTGGCGTGGGAGACGCTGGTGGAGACCCACGCGCAGCAGGCGCTCCAGTTCATCGGGGAGTTTGCCAGCCGGGTGAGTCCACTGGAGGCGCTGGAGCTGTACCTCACCGTGGTGCCCGGCTCGGTGGCGATGCACGAGGCCATCCGCACCCGGACCCTTGCCACCCTTGAGCTGGATGACCTCCCGGCCCAGGCGCCGATGCCGGTGCTCCGGGGCTGGCGGGTGCTGCGGCCGGACCTGGTGCTCAAGCTGATGCGCTACCGGCGGACCTACGCGGAGCGGACCCTGGAGCTGGCGAAGATGGTGGGGGCGCGAGCGGCGGAGGCGGTGACGGCGACCCATATCCGGAACGCGAACGCCTTCGCCGAGCTGTTGAGCGGGCACTGCACGGTCGGGCGCGCGGTGGCGGAGTACGTGCGCGCGTTCCACTTGCCCTTGGGAGTGGGGCAGACGGTCATGCAGCGGGTGAAGGCGGCGGTGGCGGGGAGCGAGCTGGCGCTGGAGTACAGTCGGCCGGCGTTGCCGGATGCGGACTTGCTGGCGGCGGCGGCGGAAGGGCCGGCGCTCAGTCCACCTGACCCGCCAGCTCCGCATTCGACGCCGAGCGCCGCATCAGCGTGAGCACCTGCTGCATGGCGTCGAGGGGGGTCATCGGGGCGAGGCGGGCGCGCAGGGTGGACGAGACGGCCAGCAGGGGCGGCGGCAGCAGCAGTTCTTCCCGGCGGGTGCCGCTCATCTTGAGGTCGATGGCGGGAAAGACCCGTCGCTCGGCCAGTTCCCGGCTCAGGGTCAGTTCGCTGTTGCCCGTGCCCTTGAACTCCTCGAAGATCACCTGGTCCATCTTCGAGCCGGTGTCGATCAGCGCGGTGCCGATGATGGTGAGGGAGCCGCCCCCCCTGGACTCGTCGATCCGCCGGGCGCTGCCGAGGAACCGCTTGGGCTTCTCCAGGGCGGAGGAGTCGAGGCCCCCGGTCATGGTGCGGCCGGTGCCCCGTTCCACGGTATTGTACGCCCGGGCGAGTCGCGTGATGGAGTCGAGGATCAGCACCACGTCGTCGCCCTGTTCCACTCGCCGCCGGGCCCGCTCCAGGGTCAGCTCCGCCACCGCGACGTGCCGCTCCGCGGGATGGTCGAAGCTCGAACTCACCACCTCCCCGAAGCCGATCATCTCCATCTCGGTCACTTCTTCCGGCCGTTCATCCACCAGCAGGATGAGCAGCAGGGCCTGGGGATTGTTCTTGGCGATGCCTTCGGCCACCGCCTGCAGCACCATTGTCTTGCCGGCCTTGGCCGGCGCCACGATCAGTGCCCGCTGCCCCTTCCCGAAGGGGCAGAAGAGGTCGATCACCCGGTTGGTGTAATCCGGCTGCCCGTAGCGGCGGAGCCCGCAGTCGAGGATGAGCGGGGCGTCGGGGTGAGTGGCGCCCAGGCTGGAGAAGGCCGGCCGGCGGCGGAGCTCGTCCGGATTCCGGCCATTCAGCAGGGTCAGTTTCTCGAGCGGCGGCGCCTTCCCCCGTCCGGGGGAGCGGCCCAGCTCGCCCCAGAGCTCATCCCCGGTGCGGAGGCCATACTGGCTGACGAGCCGCGGGGGGACGTAGTAGTCGCCGTCCTCGGGCAGGTAGGCGGTCTCGCGCCGCCGGATGAATCCGGCGCCGCGGTCGCTGAGCTCGAGGATACCAAGGGAGGGGGGGGTGCTCATGAGACCGGACAATATACCAGATTGGGTGTCAACCGGACGTCATTCGGGCGTCTCCGGCAGCCCCTGACCCCGGGAGCGGTACTCGCAGCCATGGCTTCTCCTGACCTGCTCTTCTATGACGGCGGCTGCGGCCTCTGTCACCATTCGGTCAAGTTCGTGCTCGCCCGGGACCTCGAAGGCACCCGGTTCCGCTTTGCACCGCTCCAGGGCTCGACCTTTCTGGCCCAGTACGATGAGGCCCGGCGCCGGGAGTTGCCGGACAGCGTCGTCATCCGCACCCAGGACGGCCGGACCCTGGTCCGCTCCCAGGCCGCGATTCACATCGGCAAGCGGCTCGGCGGCATCTGGGGGGCGCTGGCCTGGGTGGGGAGCTTCCTGCCGAGCTGGCTGCTGGACTGGGGATACGACCGGATCGCGCAGGTGCGCGGCCGGCTCTTCGCCCCGCCCAAGGATGCCTGCCCCATGCTGCCGCCGGAACTGCGGCAGCGATTCTTGCCTTGAGGCCGCGAGATAGCCGCCCACTGCGGGCGCCAGTACGGGCGGTCCTTGTGGCCGCCCGTTGCTCCGAGCCATCCAATCGCCCAAACGCCCACTCGCCCAATCGCCCAATCGCCCAATCGCCTATTGGCCTATTCGCCTCACACCACCACCGTCCCCTCCCGTGCCGTCAGCTCCCGAAACAGCTCGGTGAGCCGCCGGGTCATCGGTCCCGCCATCCCTTCCCCGATCTTCCGGCCGTCGATCGTCGTCACCGCGGCCAGCTCGCCCATGGTTCCAGTGCAGAAGGCCTCGTCCGCCCGGTAGGCTTCGCTGAGGGAGAGGTCGGTCACCTCGTGCGGGATGCCGTGCTCCTGGCACAGCTCCAGCACGGTGGCCCGGGTGATCCCCTCCGGGCAGGCCACGGTTCGCGGGGTGCGTACCACCCCCCGTGCCACGAAGAAGAGATGGGTCGCGTTGGTCTCGGCAATGAAGCCGCGGGTATCGAGCATCAGCGCGTCGTCCGCGCCGGCGACATTGGCCTCGATCTTGGCCAGGATGGACTGCAGCAGGTTGTTGTGGTGGATCTTGGGGTCCAGGCAGTCGGGCGGAAACCGCCGGATGGAGCTGGTCACCAGGGCGAGCCCCGCGGTGTCATAGACCGGCGCCTTGTGCTCCGCCAGCACGATCAGGGTGGGGCCTGACTGGTTGAGCCGCGGGTCCATGCCGCTGGTGATCTTCACCCCGCGGGTCAGGGTGAGCCG
Source organism: Gemmatimonadota bacterium (assembly GCA_033763675.1). Classification (GTDB taxonomy): domain Bacteria; phylum Gemmatimonadota; class Gemmatimonadetes; order Gemmatimonadales; family GWC2-71-9; genus JADJOM01. Next base: position 380 of record JANRJZ010000271.1, on the reverse strand, counting down.
GATGTGGACCCCATCCGTCATGGCGTTGGCGGCGAGGGTCTTCCGGATCTCCGCGATGATGGCGGCGGGTCCGGGGATCTCCGCAAAGGCCAGGGCCTGGGCCGAGTGCCGCAGCCGGTCCAGGTGCTCGGTGAGACGGAAGATCCTGCCCCGGTAGAGCCGGAGGCCCTCCCACACCGCGTCGCCCCCCTGGACCACCGAGTCGAAGGGGCTCACCCCGGCCTGGTCCCGATGGATGAGGGTGCCGTTGATGTTGACCAGGAGTTCCTGGTTCTTCGGGTTGTAGGTCTGGAGCATCACCGGAGTCCGGGAAACGGGGGAACGGGGAAAGGGGAACGGGGAACGGGAATTGGGGGAACGGGGGAACGGGGAAACGGGGA
>JANRJZ010000270.1:0-5517 GCA_033763675.1 Gemmatimonadota bacterium | reverse complement strand
CGGCCGGCGCGGCGCGGAGGCCGCGCCCCAGTCGGGGGCCCACATCGAACTGGTGCGCTTCTCCTCCACCACCCCGGGCGGGAGCGAGGCCAGGAACCGCGACGGCCGCCCAGGCATCAGCTGCCCGCCGCGGCGGCGGGCGCGAGCCCAGGTCAGGTACAGCTTGTCCTTGGCGCGGGTAATACCAACGTAGCAGAGCCGGCGCTCTTCCTCGAGGCCGTTCTCCTGCTCCTCCGCCCGCGCCAGGGGAAAGAGGCCATCCTCCATGCCCGCCAGCACGACCACGGGCCACTCCAGCCCCTTGGCGGTGTGCAGGGTCATGAGGGTGGCTCCCTCGTTCGGCCCCTGGATGCTGTCGTGCGAGGAGAGCAGCGCGGCCTCGGACAGGAACCGCTCCAGCGGGGTCGTGGTGTCCTCGTCCCCCGGCTCCACCACCTCCGACCACTCCGCCGCGCTGGCCACGAGTTCCCGGACGTTCTCCCAGCGGTCGGCGCCTTCGGGGCCCTCCGCGATGAGCATCTGCTCGTACTGCACCGCCTGGAGGACCTGCTCCAGCACCTGGGCCGGGGGCCAGGTGAGGGCCCGCTCGCGAAGCTCGCCGATCAGGGCGGCGAAGTCGCGCAAGGCGGCGCGCACGTTGGGACGAAGCCCCTGGACCATTTCTGCCGCGCCCGCGGCGGCCAGCAGCGGCTTCCCCCACTGGCGGGCCGCCTCGGCGAGGACCGCCAGGCTCGACTCGCCGAGGCCGCGGCGCGGAACGGCGATCGCGCGCAGGAACGCCTCGTCATCCGCCGGATTCGCGACCAGCCGCAGGTAAGCCAGCAGGTCTTTCACTTCGCGCCGGTCGTAGAAGCTGATCGCCCCGATGATCCGGTAGGGGATCCCCGCCCGCCGGAACGCCTCCTCCAGGGCCCGCGACTGCGAGTTGGTGCGGTAGAGGATGGCCATTTCCGGCCAGGTCCAGTCTCCCTTGGCGCTCCGGGCCCGGAGTTCCCCCACGATCCACTCGGCCTCGTCCCGCTCGTCCGCCGCCGCGACGACGGTGACCTTCTCCCCGCCCTTCCGCCGGGTGCGCAGGGTCTTGCCGATGCGCCCCCGGTTCTCCTCAATCACGGCGTTGGCGGCGTCGAGGACCACCTGGGTGGAGCGGTAGTTGTCCTCCAGCCGGACCACCTGGGCGCCGCCGAAGTCGCGCAGGAACGACTGCATGTTGCGCACGTCGGCGCCGCGCCAGCCGTAGATGGACTGGTCGTCGTCCCCGACGGCGCAGACATTGCCATGCGCGCCCAGCAGGCGGACCAGCTGGTACTGCGCGCTGTTGGTGTCCTGGAACTCGTCCACCAGCAGGAAGGCGAAACGCTCCTGGTAGGAGCGCAGCCGGTCGGGCCGCTCCCGGAACAGCGTGAGCGGATGCAGCATCAGGTCGTCGAAGTCCATCGCGTTCTGGGCCTTGAGCGCGCCGCCCAGGGCACGGTAGACGTCCGCCGCCACCTGCGCCGGCCGGTCAAAGGGAGACGCGGCGAGGTCGTCGGGGCCCGTCATCCGGTTCTTCGCCGCCGAGATCAGCGCCTGGATCATCTTGGGCGGGAAGAGCTTGGTGGAGTGGCCGCGGGCTTCCATCAGCCGCCGGATCAGCGAGAGCCGGTCGTCTTCGTCATAGATGGTGAACTGCCGGGTGAACCCCAGGGCCTCCGCCTCCCGCCGGAGCAGCCGGGCGGAGAGCGAGTGAAAGGTCCCGATCCAGAGCCCCGAGGGATCCTGCCCCAGCAGCCGGCCCACCCGTTCCTTCATCTCGCCGGCGGCCTTGTTGGTGAACGTCACCGCGAAGATCCGCGCCGGGGAGACGCCGGCATGCTCGATCAGCCGGGCGATCCGCATGGTGAGCACCCGGGTCTTGCCGGAGCCCGCGCCGGCCACCACCAGGAGCGGTCCATGCACGTGCTCGACCGCCTCCCGCTGGGGCGGGTTCAGGCTGTCGAGGCCGATGAGCGAGGGCCGGTCAGGCGGCATGCGTGGGTATCCGGATGAGGAAGGTGGCGCCGGGCTCGCTGGATTCGAGGATCAATTCCCCGCCATGCGAGTCCTCTACGACGCGCCGCGCCAGCGCCAGGCCGATGCCCCAGCCGCTCGTCTTGGTGGTGATGCCCGGTTCGAAGATGCGGCGCCGCAATTCCCCCGGAATGCCCGGGCCATCGTCCATGACCCGGATGGTGGCGGCGTCCGCCTCCTGGTCCACGTGCAGGGTAATGGTCCCCTCGCGCCCCTGGAGGGCGTCGATCGCGTTCTTGACCAGCGACTCCAGCGCCCATTCGATCAGGATCGGGTCGCCCAGCACGGTGGGGCCCGACTCCGGCGCGTCCACCACCAGGGCAATCCGGTTGGCCCGGGTCGGCAGCCGGGGGCGGAAGTAGTCCGCCACCTTGCGCGCCAGCCCGCCGGCGTCGACCGGTTCCCGGCGCACCTGGCGCCCGATCCGCTCGAACCGCTGGGCCACCCGCTCCAGCCGCTCGGCGTCCGCCTCGAGGTGCTCGGCCAGTCGCGGCGGCGGGGTGGCGCGGGACCGGAGCTGCTCGATCCACCCCTGCAGGCTCATGAGCGGGGTGCCCATCTGGTGGGCGGCCTCGCGGGCCATGGCGACCCACAGCCGGTCGCGCTGCGCCGCCATGGCATTGCGCCACGCGGCCACCCCGACGCCGACGATCGAGACCAGGAGGCAGGCCTGCAGGATGGTGAGGGCGGTGAGCTGGCGCTTGGCGGAGACCGGGCCGTAGTGCAGCGTGCCCATGGCCGGGTCGGTGATCGGCGGGTTCTCACGATCGAGCTGCACCGCGTAGGCCCGGACCCGGGGATCGTCGAGCGCCGCCTCGAACGGGAGGTTGGCCGCGGCCGTCACCCGGCCGGCGGTGTCGGTGACGATGAGGGGGATCCCGGCCTGCCGCACCTCCTCGCCGAGGGCGAGGAGCGCGTCCACCGCGCCCCCTTCACGAGGATCGTTGAGCCCGGCGAAGACGCCGGCATACAGGCGGCTGATGGCGGTGGCATCGTTCCGGAAGTGCCGCACCACGATCCAGCCCGAGCCGGCCGAGAGCCCCACCAGGAGCAGTACCAGCAGCACCACCAGCACCGGCGCGAACCGGCGCAGGCCGCGCCTACGCACGCGGCACGAGGCGCTCGCTGCCGAAGTAGGGCACGAGCGCCGGCGGGAGCACCACCGAGCCGTCGGCCTGCTGGTTGTTCTCGAGCAGCGCGATGATCGTCCGCGGGAAGGCCACGCCGGAGGCATTGAGCGTATGCACGAACTCCGGCTTGGCCCCCGGTTCGCGCCGGAACCGGATCCCGGCGCGCCGGGCCTGGAAGTCGGTAAAGGTGCTGGCGCTCGACGCCTCGAGCCACGTGCCCACGCCCGCGGCCCACACCTCGAGGTCATAGGTGCAGGCGCTGGCGAAGCCCAGGTCGCCCGCCGCGAGCGCCAGGCGGCGGTACGGGATGCCGAGCCGCTCGAGGGCGGTCTCCGCGTGGCGGGTCATCGCCTCGTGCTGCGCCGGGCTCTCCTCCGGCCGGCAGAACCGGACCAGCTCCACCTTGTCGAACTGGTGCACCCGGATCAGGCCCCGGGTGTCCTTGCCCGCCGCGCCCGCCTCCCGCCGGAAGCAGGGGGTGAAGGCGCAGAGCCCTTTCGGGAGCTCCCCGGCCTCGAGGATCTCGTCCCGGTGGAGGTTGGTCACCGGCACTTCGGCGGTGGGAATCAGGAACAGATCGTCCGCGGCCGTGAAGTAGAGCTCCACCTCGAACTTGGGGAGCTGGCCGGTGCCGGTCATGGAGGCCCGGTTCACCAGGTAGGGTGGCGCGATCTCGGTGTACCCGTGCTCCTGCGTATGCAGGTCGAGCAGGAAGTTCTTGAGGGCCCGCACCAGGCGGGCGCCGGGGCCGGTGAAGAGCGGAAACCCCGAGCCGGTGATCTTGGCGCCGCGGGGGAGGTCGAAGAGTCCCAGGGCGGTCCCCAGGTCCCAATGGGCTTTCGGGGTGAAGGGGAAGACCGGGCGGGCGCCGACCTCCTTCAGCACGGTATTGCCGCTGGCGTCGCCCTCGGGCACCGAGGGAAGCGGGATATTGGGGATGGTGAACAGCAGCGCATCAAGGGCGCCCTCCACCTCCCGCACCTCCTGGTCCAGCGCCTTCCCCTCCTCGGCCGAACGCTTGAGGCGCTCCAGCAGATCCTCCGCGGGCTCCTTCGCCTTCTTGCGCCGCGCGACCTCCTCCGAGGCGGCGTTGCGCTCCGCCTTGAGGGTTTCGGCCCGGGTCAGGACCTCGCGGCGCCGGCGCTCCAGCAGGCCCAGCCGCTCGAGCTGGGCATCGAGCGCCGGGTCCCGCCGGCGCGCGAGCTGGGCGCGCACCGCGGTGGCGTCCTGGCGAAGCAGCTTGATGTCAATCACGGCGGGTCAGTCCTTCGGGATGCCGAGGTCCAGGTCGCGGTAGGCGCAATTCTGGTTGGCGACGACGCGGAGGCTGAGGGTATCGGCGACCGTGTCCACGTAGAGGATCTCGAGCTTGCCGTAGAGCGGCACGCCGTAGGATGCGCAGCTGTTGACGCCGGTGCGGATGAAATACCGCGCGCCCGAGTCCGCGGGTAGCGTGTCGGTGGTCACATACCCGTTGAGCGGTGCGCGCTTCATTCCGTCGAAGGTGAGCGTCGACGGCTTGAGCCCCGGCCGGAGCGACCCGCTGCTGGCGAGGCCCAGGACCTCGAGCGGCAGCAGCACGGGGCGGCCCGCCGGATCCACCGTGAAGGCGAACTCGAAGTTGGTGCCCACGTCCCAGGTCCGGACCCCGCTCCGCGCGTTCAGCGAATAGGCGGTGGGCCGGGTCAGCGGCCCCCCGTCCAGCGCCCACAGCGTGAGGGTGTCCACCTCGTTGGTGAGGCTCGCCTTGGGGATGGCGTTGGGATCGCTGCAGGCGACGGCGACGGCGAATCCCGCCACGCCGAGCCAAAGATGCGCACGGGTCATGGCCGGATTCTAGGGCCCTGACAGAGCAGGGTCAACCCACAGTCATTCCTTGACTTCGCCCCACTCGCCCGCCTACAATCCCCTGCCATCTGCCCCCTGATCCCGGAGACGCACCCATGGCTGGCCTGCGCGAAGTCGTCCAGGACCTCGCCGCCCGCGCGGACGTGGACGCGGTCGTCGTGCTGAGCAGTGACGGGCTCCCGATCGACTCCGCCGGCCGCGAGCAGGTGGATGTCGAAGCCGTCGCGGCGCTGGCCGCCTCCTTCGTCAACGGCGCCCGCCGCCTGGGCCAGGCCGCCGAATGCGACGGCTTCACCGCCGGGGTGCTGGAGTTCGATGGGCGGCTCGCGCTGCTTCGTCCGCTCGGCACGGAAGGCCACCTCTTCATCCTGGGGGCGGCCCGCAGCAATGCCGGCCCCCTGCTCTATGACCTCCGGCAGCGCGCGCCGGAGCTCACCGCCCTCCTCTGATCCGATCCGACTGACATGCGCTGGGCCGTGATCCTGGCGGG
>JANRJZ010000269.1:0-2036 GCA_033763675.1 Gemmatimonadota bacterium | reverse complement strand
TTACCCACGAGATGCTGGGTGTCTGGCAAGAGACAGCGATGCCTGACGCCGCTCTTACTAGATATAGTGCGGGCAGGGCGGTAGTGTGTAAAGGCTTTTCTGTATGAAACTTCTGTGGACAAGTCGCCCTGCCCGGTTTCCCTGTGGCTCGCCACCAGAGTTGGCACAGTTTGACAGCAGAGTTGGCAGCATAGAGATTTCTCACGGGGCCCTCGCGAAGACCGCGCTGAATGACGCCGGTTCGCCGGTTCAATCGACCTCAAACTCCCCCCTCAACATCCGCCACGCGCTTGCCGCAGCCAGCGGGACCACCCCGTTACCGGCCGCAGCGGATCGGTCCAGCCCATGGGCCATCCCATGGTCCAGTCGGAGAAGGCAGGGTTGAGCTGAAGGGCCATCCCACCGGTGGGCGAGAGCCTGTCCCCAGGCGTCAAGGTCACCAGGACCCGGGGGGAAGAGACGAGGGTGCCCGGTGTCCAGCCCGTCGCCGCCATCAGCTCCCACATCATCGTCCAGGTCAGCGCCGCATGCCGCAGCGAGGCTTGCTTGCCCTTCTGGTTCTGGTCCATCACAAGCCTCGGCCGACCCGCCTCCACCTTCACCGAAACCCGGTTGCCCCCCATGATGTGCGTCGGCGTGGGCCAGAATGAACAGCCGCTCGCGGATGTGCGACCCGCCGACTTCCGCCGCTGATACGACGCGCGCTGCAACGCGGTAGCCCATGCCCTGAAGGTCGCGGGCGACGTCCTGTAAGCCGAGGGACAGATGGCCGGGGACGTTCTCGAAGAAGCACCATTCCGGCGCGACCTCGCCGATGATGCGGGCAACCTCAGGCCAGAGGTGGCGGGGATCGTCCCTGCCCTTCCGGTTGCCGCAGAGCGTGAAGGGCTGGCAGGGATAACCGGCAGAGACGAGATGAACGCGACCGCGCCACGGTCGGCCATCGAAGGTGCGCAGATCGTCCCAGACAGGAGCCGGAGCCAGGGACGCGTCCGCCATCCGGGCCACGAGCACCGCCGCGGCAAAAGCGTTCCGCTCGACGAAACCCACAGTGCGGTATCGGGGCTCGGCCAGGTGGAGGCCGAGATCGAGGCCTCCGACTCCGGCGCAAAGACTGAGGCCGCGAAGCTCGTCATCGAGGCTCCGGTCATGAACGCGGGGGGTATGAACAGCCACAAGGCAAATCCTTTCCGTCGCGGTCTTGCCGCTCGGGGTCAGGGCTCGGAGGTGGCCTCAGGGTGTTGAAGGCTCCGCAGCGCGGGCACTTCGCGGAAAGGGCGCCGCTCAGCGCCCCCTCTTCGATCTTGAATAGCAGGCGGCGGCAGGCCGCACAACGGACCTCCTCCATCAGGCCACCGGCAGGGCATAGTTCGAGATCAGGAGCTCGGCGCGGCCGCCCGCGGTGCCCGCGTGGCTCGCGATTCCGTATGCGGTCGTGACCTCGTGCATGCGGAATCCGGCGAAGGATTCACGGACGCCTTCAACGTCGTTTAACGACAGGATGAACCGCCCCTTCAACGACCGCAGAACCGCCGCCAGCTCCTCGAACCGTTCAGCCGAGAAGAGCGCCTTGCCGTAGTCGCCCTCGCAGCCCCAATAGGGTGGGTCGAGGTAGAAGAGCGTGCCCTCCCGATCGACGCGGCGGATGAATGCCGCGAAGTCGAGGCAGGTCACGGTCACACCAGACAGCCGCCCGTGCAGCGCCTCGAGATCGGGTTCCAGGGTCGTCAGGTTGAACCGTCCGGGGCGCTCGGCCGACAGGCCGAAGTTCCGGCCCGAAACCTTGCCCCCGAACGCGCAGCGCTGCAGGTAGAGGAACCGCGCGGCGCGCTGCATGTCGGTCAGCGTTTCGGGGTCCACGGCGACCAGGCGCTCGTAGTTGGCCTGCGTCGTGATCTGGAACCGCAGCAGGTCGAGGAAGGCGACGTAGTGCTCCTGCAGCACCCGGAACAGGTTGTAGACGTCGCGGCCCCGGTCGTTGATGAACTCGGCCGCCGGGCGGCGGGTGCGGCGCAGGAAGATGCCGCCCATGCCGA
>JANRJZ010000268.1:0-3128 GCA_033763675.1 Gemmatimonadota bacterium | reverse complement strand
ACCCACTCCTGGTTCTTGAGCACGCCCTCCACCCGCCGGTATCCGGCGGCGCGGTTGGGGACGAGATCGGCCTCGGTGATGATGCGGGTGGTGGTCATGCCCAGCGGGCGGAAGATCCGGGCCTGGAGAAAGTCGCCATAGAAACCGCCGGTCACCTCACGGATGATCAGGCCGAGCAGGACGTAGCCCATGTTGCTGTACTGCCAATCGGTGCCGGGCGCGAACGTGAAGGGCCGGGAGAGCACCAGCGCCCGCATCTCCGCCTCACTGTAGTCGTGGCGGTAGTCGAAGTCGTCGGGGTAGTCCCCCGCGCCGGAGGTGTGGGTCAGGAGCTGCCGCACGGTCACGGCGTTCCACGCCGCCGGCGCTTCGGGGAAGAAGCGCGGCACGCTGTCCTCGAGCCGGAGCTTCCCGTCCTGCACCAGCAGCATGATCCCGGCCGCGGTGAACTGCTTGCCCAGCGACCCGGACTGATACACCGTGGCGGGCGTGGCCAGTACCTGATGCTCCAGGTTGGCGAAGCCGTACCCCCGCTCGAGCACGATCTTCCCCTCCCGCATCACCGCCACCGAGAGCCCCACCAGCCCCTGCCGGGTCATTTCGGAGCCCACGTAGGCATCCACCCGTGCCGCGAAGCGAGCCGGTGGCTGCTGCGCGGCGAGTGGCGCGGCGGCGACCGCGAGCAGCAGCGCGAGCGTCGCCGCCCGCTTCACGCGTCGTCCCGGCGGAGCAGCTGCATGAACTTGCTGCGCACCTTGGCCACCTTCGGCGCCACCACCCCGATGCAGTAGGGCTGGTCCGGGTTCCGCCGGAAATAGTCCTTGTGGTACAGCTCGGCGGGGTGGAAGCGGTCGAGGGGCGCCACCTCGGTGACGATCGGATCGTCGAACCGTCCCTGGGCGGTCAGCTCCGCGATCACGACACGCGCGGCCCGCTCCTGGTCGGCGTCGTGGTAGAAGATCGCCGAGCGGTACTGGGTGCCCTCATCGGCGCCCTGCCGGTTGAGGGTGGTGGGGTCGTGAATGGTAAAGAATACCGTCAGCAGGTCACGGTAGCTGATCTCCGCCGGGTCGAACGCGATCTGCACCACCTCCGCGTGGCCGGTGTTTCCCTCGCAGACCGCGCGGTAGGTGGGGTTGGGGGTATGCCCGCCGGCGTAACCGGACTGCACCGACTCCACGCCGCGCAGCTGCTGGAAGGCCGCTTCGAGGCACCAGAAGCAGCCGCCGGCCAGGGTGGCGAGCTGGGTCGCCATTCAGCCGGTCGCTCCGACGGCGGCCAGCGCCGCCGCGGCGATGACGCCATCCTCCGCCGAGGTCATGCCGCTGATCCCGAGGGCGCCGACCAGCTCCCCCTCCACCCGGACCAGCACGCCACCCTCGAGGAGCAGCATGCCGGGCAGGGAGAGGAAGCCGGGGCGGCCAGCGGCGGCGCTGTCCTCCAGCGCCTTGGTGGGCCGACGCATGCGGGCCGCGGTGCGGGCCTTCAGGATGGCGATGTCCTGGCTGGCGGGCTGGGTGCCGTCCATGCACTGGAACAGGATGAGGCCGCCTTCGGGATCCACGACCGCGGCGGACACGGTGCCGTTGCGCCTGCGGGCCTCCGCCAGGGCGGCGTCCGCCAGCTGGCGCGCGCCCTCGAGGGAGAGGGCGCGGTGGGTACGGGTCGAGAGCATGCGGTGCGCTACCTGACGTGCCGGAAGGTGAGGCCACGGACCGCGAGTGACATGGTGGAGGCGTTCACCCGGTAGGCGCGCGCCAGGGTCTTGATCAGGGTGCCCTTCCGGTACCGGACCCGGGCCTGGCGGACGTCGGCCTCGGTCAGCTTGGCCTGCAGGTTCTTGCTTCCCTTCCGGCCGGCCGCGCCGCCGTAGCGCTCGGGCTGGTTGGACGAGGAGAACCGGGTCAGCACGTCGGCGCGGGGGCGCCGCTTGGCGGGCTTCGCCGCCTTCTTGCCGCGGGATCGGGTGGCCATGGGGGAAGGGGGTTGGGGTGGGAAGTTGGGTGCTAGACGTCGGAGTCCGGCAGCCGGTCACCGATGTAGCGACGGATATCGAGGCTCAGGCTCTCCATCGGGGCGTAGAAGCCGCGGGTGAAGACCCGGCTCGCCATGCCACGCTGGACGCTCTCGCAGATGACCCAGTCCTGCCGGTTGGTGATGTCCCAGAACTCGACCGCGTCCATCGGGTCGAAGCCGGGGCGGGCCATCTCCTCGGGGTGGAACAGGAAGTCGCAGATGACGGTGGTCTCCCCCGGCCCGTGGGGCCAGAGGGTAAAGGCGGCGGCGTGCTCCGCCGCCAGCGAGAGCATGAAGTTGGGATAGAGCAGCTCTCCCTTGTGCCGGGTCCGCTCGTCCGCGTTGAGGCCGGGAAAGGGATGGCGGCTGGTGGTGCCCGACATGGTGAAGGTCCACGCCCCCTCGCGGTGAGGCACGCCCCGGTCCCAGTCGAGGTCAGCGCCCCCCTTCTGCTTGAACGCCGGCACCACCCGGCAGAGCTCGGGATGCACCGGCCCGCAGTGATAGCACTCGTTGTAGTTCTCGAGGATCACCTTCCAGTTGGCGGCCACGGGGTACACGATCCGGTGCGCGGTGCGGAGCTCGGCCAGCGGATAGCGCTTCACTCGCTCCACCGCGCCGCCCAGCTGGGCAAGCAGCGACGGCCCCGCCGTGGCGTCGAGCCGGAGGAAGACGAACCCGCCCCAGCTCTCGACCGCCGCGCCGAAGAGGGGCAGGTCCTCACGGCAGAATCCGTTTCCGTCCTCGAGGAAGGGCGCGGTGCGGAGGGAGCCGTCCAGCTGGTAGGTCCAGGAGTGATAGGGGCACTTGATGCCGGAGCTGAAGTGGCCGCTGGGCCGGACGCCGACCGTGCCGCCCGCCGCGCCGCGCCCCTTCGGGTCCACGCCGAGGACCAGCTCGGAACCCCGGTGACGGCAGACGTTATAGTGGGCGTGCAGCGCGCCGTCCCGGCCGCGGACCAGCAAGAGCCGCTCGCCCGCCAGCTCCAGCAGCAGGTAGTCCCCCGGCTGGGGCACCTCCTCCTCCCGGCCCACGCACATCCATTCCCGGGCGAAGAGCCGTTCCTTCTCGCGGGCGTACCTGTCAGGCGAGAGGTAGTGGCTGCGCTCGAG
>JANRJZ010000267.1:0-4655 GCA_033763675.1 Gemmatimonadota bacterium | reverse complement strand
GGCTCCGCTCGATCGGCTCGCCGCGGTCCTCGCCGACCGCTACCGCATCGAGCGGGAGCTGGGCGCCGGCGGCATGGCCACGGTCTACCTGGCCCAGGACCTCAAGCATGACCGGAAGGTCGCCATCAAGGTCCTCCGGCCGGAGCTGGCGGCGGTGATCGGGGCCGAGCGGTTCCTCCGCGAGATCAAGACCATCGCCACCCTGCAGCACCCCCACATCCTGGGCCTGATTCACTCCGGCGAGGTGCAGGGCACCGCCTACTACGTGATGCCGTTCGTGGAGGGGGAATCGCTCCGGGACCGGCTCACCCGGGAGAAGCAGCTCCCGATCGGGGTGGCCGTGCGGCTGGCGGGGGAGGTGGCGGCGGCGCTCGACTACGCCCACCGCCACGGCGTGATCCACCGCGACATCAAGCCGGAGAACATCCTGCTGCACGACGGCTCGGCGCTGGTGGCGGACTTCGGGATCGCGCTGGCGGTCTCGAGCGCCGGAGGCGCCCGGATGACCGAGACCGGGATGAGCCTCGGGACGCCGCACTACATGAGTCCCGAACAGGCCATGGGGGAGCGGGAGATCACGGCGCGGAGCGACGTGTACGCCCTCGGCGCCATGACCTACGAGATGCTGGTGGGGGAGCCGCCCTTCACCGGCCCCACGGCGCAGGCGATCATCGCCAAGGTGATGACCGGCGAGCCGGCGTCGCTCACCGCGCAGCGGAAAAGCGTCCCGGAGACAGTGGAAGCCGCCGTGCTGACCGCGCTCGCCAAGCTGCCGGCGGACCGGTTCGAGAGCGCCGCAGAGTTTGCCGCCGCGCTGACCGGGGAGGGCACGGCGGCGCGGCGGCTGGGCGGCACGGCGCCAACCCGGCGGCCCCAGCCGGTCTGGCGGCTGGTGGTGGCCGGCGCGCTGCTCCTCCTCGCGGGGCTCGCGCTGGGCCGCCAGCTCCACCGGCCGCCGCCGGCGCCGGTCACCCGGCTCACGCTCGACCTCCCCGACCTCCGGGTGAACCACAACGGCTACTACGGCGCCGCGTTCGCCATCGCGCGGGATGGCTCCCGGATCGCCTTCGTCAGCCGCACCGGCGGCGGCGGCGACGGACTCGGGGGCATCACCCGCCTCATGGTGCGCGACCGGGGCGAGGTGCAGCCGCGGCTCCTGGAGGGCACCGAGGGTGGTGATGGGCCCTTCTTCTCTCCCGATGGGGAGTGGATCGCCTACATCGCGGACGGCAAGGTCTACAAGATCGCCGCCGCCGGTGGCGGGCCGCCGGTCCAGGTGGCGGAGGGCGCCAATGCGGTGCTGGCCGGTGGCGCCTGGCTCGAGGACGGACGGATCGTGTTCAGCAACCCCGGCTTCGCGCTGGTGGCGGTGCCGGCCTCGGGCGGCGCCGTCACGACGATCGTGCCGCCGCCGGACAACGGGGGGATGATCTTTCCCGCCGAACTGCCCCGGAAGGACGTCCTGCTGGTGACCCGCTGCGGCAACAACTGCGCCCAGCAGGTGCTCATGGCCGTCAACCTGAAGACCCAGGCGCTGGACACCATCCTGCGGGGCGCATCACGCGGATTCTACCTGTCCAATGGGGCCCTGATTGCGGTGCTCCAGGACGGGAGCGTGGTGGGTGCGCCCTTCGATGTCGGCGCGCTCCGGTTCAAGCGCCCGCCGGTCGCGCTCCTCAGCGGCGTGCAGAGCGAGCTCACGATCATCCCCGAATTCACCGTTGGCGATGACGGCACCATGGTGTACCTCCCCGCCAACCTCACCGCGGGACGGGCCACGCCAGCCGAAGTGGACCGGAGCGGCCGGAGCCGGGTGCTCGACCCCGCCTGGCTCGGCCGGTTCAACAGCATGACCCTGTCGCCCGACGGGCGGCGCGTGGCGGTGGGCATCGCGGACGGCATCGGCGGCATGCTCTGGGTCAAGCAACTCGATGACGGTCCGCTGACCCGGCTCACCTTCGCGGGGACGATCAACTACCGGGGTGCCTGGATGGCCGACGGCCGGTCCCTCAGCTTCAGTTCCGACATGCACGGTCCCGCCACGCACCTGTACCGGATCCGCGCCGACGGCAGCGACCAGCCGGAGCGGCTCTTTCCCTCCGACACCTCGCAGATCGACGAGGCGGACTGGTCCCGCGACGGCGCCTGGGTTGCCTACCGGACCGGGACGGTGGCCGGGATCCGGGACCTCTATGCCCGCCCGCTCCGGGGCGACACGGCACGGATCACCGTCTCCGCCGGGCCCGCGGACGAGTACATGCCGGCGCTCTCGCCGGACGGCCGGTGGATCGCCTACGTCTCGCTCGAATCGGGTCGGGAAGAGGTGTATGTGCGACCCTTCCCCGAGGTGGGCCAGGCCCGGTGGCAGGTGTCGCCGGCGGGCGGCACCAGCCCGGTCTGGGCGCACTCGAGTCGTGAGCTCTTCTACCTCGCCCCCGGGGACAGCCTGATGGCGGTGAGTGTGGCCGGGACGTCCGACTTCCAGGTGACCGGTCGGCGGGCGCTCTTCAGTACCAGACCCTTCGTGTACCAGCCCTGGCACCAGGCGTTCGGTGTCCGGCCCGGCGACCGCACCTTCATCATGCTGCAGCGCACCAGCGAGGCGGGCCCGGACACCCGGCGGCTGACGGTGGTGCTCAACTGGTTCACGGAAATCGAGGCGAAGATGCGGCAGGACCGATGAGGGGATCCTCACTGCTCACGGCCCTCGCCGCGGGTACGCTGCTCTGGCTCCCTGGCCAGGCGCGGCCGGCGGGGCGCGATGGTGCGCTTCTCCTCGTGCACCCCAACGACAACCGGGCCCCCGCGGGCCGCATGCGGGGCGATACGCTGGCGCTCGAGCTCGAGGTCCGCCGGGCCACCTGGCGGCCGGAGGCGGACAGTGGCCCCAGCCTCGAGGTGGCGGCCTTCGGCGAGGCGGGGCGCGATCCCGAGATCCCCGGCCCGCTCATCCGGGTGCGGACCGGGACGGTGATCACCGCGACGGTGGCCAACCGCCTGCCGGACTCCACGATCACCGCACATGGACTGTTCACCCATGGCACCGCGGCGGGGGATAGCCTGGTGCTCCCCCCCGGGGCATCGGCCACCGTCGCCTTCGCTGCCGGCGCGCCGGGCACCTACCTCTATGCGGCAGTGCTCGGCACGCGCACCGAGGTCTCCGACGAGCAGGAGACCGCCTCCGGCGCCTTCATTGTCGATCCCGCCGGCGGCTCACCCCCCGACCGGATCCTCATGATGAACATCTGGGGGCAGACTCTCGACTCGGTCACCTACCGGAACGCCCTCGCCATCAACGGCCGCTCCTGGCCCTACACCCAGCGGGTCGAGGCGACGGTCGGCGACAGCGTGCGCTGGCGGGTGATCAACGCAACCGTCCGCCCCCACCCGATGCACCTGCACGGATTCTACTTCCGGCTCGACGCCCTGGGTGACGGGCGCCGCGACTCGACGCTGCCCGCTGGCCGGCGCCCGATGGCCGTGACCCAGACGCTCAATCCGTTCGAGACGATGGCCCTCACCTGGGTGCCCGACCGCGCCGGCAACTGGCTGTTCCACTGCCATATCGGGTTTCACGTCGTGCCGGACACCCGGATGGATCCGCCACCGCCGGGAAGTCACGACCGGATGGCCCACGACCCCACGGTGCACATGGCCGGGCTGGTGCTCGGCATCGTGGTGCATCCCGCCGCGGACGGCGCGGAGCCGACCCGGGGGAAGGCGCGGCGGCTGCGGCTCTTCGTCCAGGAGGGGAAGCCGCGGGCCCGCGCGCCCCGATCCCTGGCGTATGTGCTGCAGCGGGGGACACGCGGTCCGGCACCGGACTCGATCGAGGCGGTGAGCTCGCTCCTGGTGCTCACCCGCGACCAGCCGACCGACATCGTGGTGCTCAACCGGCTGCATGAGCCGGCCGCGATCCACTGGCACGGGATCGAGCTGGAGAGCTTCTCCGACGGCGTGGCCGGCTGGAGCGGCAGCGGGCGTCACCTGGCCCCGTCCATCCAGCCGGGGGACTCGTTCGTCGCGCGGCTGACGCTGCCCCGCGCGGGCACGTTCATCTATCACACCCACATGAACGACATCGAGCAGCTTACCTCCGGGCTCTATGGCGGCATCGTGGTCCTCGAGCCGGGCCAGCGGTTCGATCCCCGCCGGGACCACGTCTTCGTGGCCGGCTGGGACAGCGAGGCGGAGCCGATCCACCTCCTGGTGAATGGAGACAGCCTGCCGCCGCCGCTCGAGTTGCAGGCGGGCGTGGCCCATCGCTTCCGGTTCGTGAATATCGGGCCCGCCGGGCGGTTCCCCTTCTCGCTGTATCGCGACAGCACCGTCGTGGAGTGGCGCCGGCTGGCCCGCGATGGCGCCGATCTTCCCCCGGCCCTGGCGCGCACCGCCCCCGCGCGGGCATGGGTGGACGTGGGGGAGACCCGTGACGTCGAGTTCCGGGCGGAGCGGGGGGACTTCCGGCTCGTGATCGGGAACCCCGCGAAGCCGCTCTGGGCGCGGGCCGTCCGGGTCCGGTGATGTCCAACCCGATGTCGCCGATCCCGGAGCGCCTCCAGGCCGCCCTCGCCGACCGCTACCGCCTCGAGCGGGAGCTGGGGCAGGGGGGCATGGCCACGGTGTACCTGGCCCAGGACCTGAAGCACGACCGG
>JANRJZ010000266.1:0-26900 GCA_033763675.1 Gemmatimonadota bacterium | reverse complement strand
TGCGCGACACGGAAATACGGAAGCACGGAAAACAGAAACTGATGTTGTAACGGCAGTAGATGACACGTGTTGTGGCTTCCGTGCCTGGTTCCGTGTTTCCGTGTCTTGCAGTTGTCACGCTGAATCCTCCTGCCGGGGCCTCGTGGACGGCGAATCGCCCAATCGCCCAATCGCCCAACGACCCGATTGCGGGAAGGGACGCCAGGGATAGGTTAGTGGGAGTCGGGCACCATGCCGGGTGCCACGAACGCCGATCCCCCCCGCCGGCCGCTGGAGAACCCGTGCGACGCTCCCTCTGTCTGCTGCTCCTGTCGCTCACCCTGACGACCGCCGCGCTGGCGCAGTCACAGCGGGTGCGTGCCACCCGGCCGGATGGCAGCGCGGTCTGGCTCCACCCCGACGGAACCTGGACCAACGTCGGCGAGGAGAAACCGGGCACGAAGGCCGCGTCGGTGCAGCGTACCCGGCCGGCCAGCGCCATCGAGCAGGTGGTGCTGCTCAAGAACGTGACCCTGAGCCTCGACCCCGCCAGGTGGCGCCGGAGCGAGGCCTCCAAGCCGGGCCGGCTGCAGTTCACCCACGTGAACGGCGATGGCTATGCGCTGGTGATTGCGGAGCGGATCCAGATGAACCTGGATTCGCTGGTGGTGATGGCAGTCTCCAATGCGCAGGAATTCGCCCCCGATGCCCACCTGGTCTCCGACGAGCGCCGGATGGTGAACGGCACCGAGGTGCGCTGCCTCCAGATCGCGTTCACCACCCAGGGGATCGCCTTCCGCTACTTCGGCTACTACTACGCCGGCCCCGCCGGCACCGTGCAGGCCATCACCTACACCTCCGAGGGACTGCTGCCCGAGTTCCTGCCGGACTTCGAGGCGTTCCTCGACGGGTTGGAGATTGCCAGGTGACGGAGCGGCGGGTGGCGTAGGGGAGGAGCGCCCGCTCTGCTCGGCCGAGCCGGCCCCGCATTCACCACGGAAACACGGACGACACGGAAGACGCACGGAAACCACGACTCCCGGGGCACTGTCTCGATATCACCGTGGTGGATTTCGTGTATTCCGTCTGTTCCGTGCCTCCGTGGTGAGGGTAAGCAGTATGCCTATCGTCGCCACATTCTGACCGATGACCCTCGCGTCCCGCGATCGCCTCTGTTACTGCCAGCCCGGCCAGACCTCCTGCGGCACCTGTGAGCGCTGTGGGGAACCGGGCCACACTCGGCACTTCCCCGGTCCGGTGCCTGTCACCGGCGCCTGGTGCGACCGCTGTTACCGCGCTGTCGGCCGGCGGCACCGGCTGCTGCGATGGGGGGTGCCGGTCGTGCTGGTGGCCATCGTGGTTGCGGCCATGCGGGCGTGCGGATGGTGAGGGGCCGGCGGATGATGCTGCGACGCCTGCTGCCGCGCCTCATTTCTCCCCGCGATACGAGGCGGGACACGGAGGCTGCGGAAGGGGCACGGAACCCACCACCCAAGAGCCTCGATATCACTTCCGTGTATTCCGTGCTTCCGTGGTGAATACGATGCCGGGATGCTGACGAATGGGGTTGCGGGGGAGGGGGGAGGGCATAGGTTGAACAGACGGTAGACGGCTGACCCGTGCCTCCCACCGAGGAGCTCCGCATGCTCGTCCTCCAGGCAGTTCCCGCCCCAGGTCGCGACGCGTACAAGCTGCTCCGGGCCCGCATTCGTGAGGCGGCCACCTGGGAGTGGGGAAACAAGGCCAAGACCCGGCTCCGGCATGTGCAGCGCCGGAAGGGGGGCCATATCGCCCTGTCCAACGCGAACGGCGTGCTGGTGGCGCACGTCATGCCCAAGACGGCGAGCGACCTGTTCTATTTGGCCGAGAAGTTCACCGGGCGGCTGGTGGCCTGGTTCGAGGCGGACCTCCTCGCCATCAATATCCAGTTCGTGCCCGAGCCACCCGCGCCCAAGCGGAAGCGGCGGAAGCGGGCGGGGCGGTGATCTGGCGGTCGCTGGGCCTGCTCATTCTCGGCGGGCTCTTTGCCTGCGGTGACGACCCTAACCAGCCGCGCTCGGGACCCGCAACCATCACTATCGCGGCCGGCGCGGTTCAGCAGGGGACCGTCGGGCAGCCACTGGATACTGCGCTCACCGTGCTCATCACCGACCACCAGGGGGACCCGGTCGCCGGCACACCGGTAGCCTTCTGGGTTTACGATGACGAGGACGGCATTGTATCCCCCTCCACAGTCGTCACCGGCGCCGATGGTCTGGCGCGTTCCACATGGACTCAGGGCCTCGTCGCTGGAGGCACCCGCTGGGCCTTCGCCACCGCGATGGGGCTCGATACGGTGGTCTTTCAGGCAACGCAGGCCGCCGGGCCCCCGGCCGAGTTGGAACTGGTTGCCGGCGACAGCCAGTCGGCGGTCGTTGGCGCGGTGCTCGACAGTCAGATCGTGGTCCGGGTCTTCGATGAGTTTCGCAATCCGGTGGCCGCGGCGACCGTCGCTTTCACCGCCGTTGCCGGCGGAGGGCAAGTATCGCCGCCGACGGCGATATCAGATTCGCTCGGCGTGGTCCGGGTTGCCTGGACCATGGGGACGACACCGGATTACGACACCCTCTCCGCGGCCGTGGCCGGGGTGTCGGCCCTAGTGATCGGGGCGGAGGCGCATCCGGCCCCCCCGGTTGATTCCCTCGCGCTGGGTATCACCCACTCCTGCCGATTGGTGGTTTCGGGCCAGACCTCCTGCTGGGGGCTCAACTTTGCCGGGGAGGTCGGGTCGGGCGATACCACCAGCGCATTCACCCCGCGGGTGCTCGCTGGGGCACCAGCCTTCACCAGGATTACGGCGGGCGGGTACCATAGCTGCGGCCTGACCGCCACATCGGGGCTCTACTGCTGGGGCACGATGCGCACCCTGCTTGGCCTGGTCCCGACCCTCCAATCATTTCCGCAGACCTTCGCCTCGATCGCCGCAGGCTGGAACTTCATGTGCGGTCTCACCACCCAGGGCCTGGCGTACTGCTGGGGCGAGAACTCATCGGGCCAGCTTGGCGATGGAACGACGACGCCGCGTGCAGCGCCGGTGCGGGTGAATGGCGGCTACCGCTATCGCCAGATCGCGGCGGGCGATGCCCACGCCTGCGGCCTGACTACCAACGGACGGGTGCATTGCTGGGGTACTGGGCCCACTGGCTCGATCGGTCCGTTCCCGAATCCATACAGCGTGCTCCGGTTCGTGAGCATCGCGGTGGGGTGGGAGGGGAACTGTGGACTCACCCTGGGTGGGGAGGTCTGGTGCTGGGGCAGGACGCCACTCGCGCGAGTCACTCCCGCACCGCAATTCACGCGGTTGGCGGCCGGCGGGGATGCCTTCTGTGGCGTGGACCAGTTCGGCGGCGGCCACTGCTGGGGGGAGAACAGCTTCGGCGAGCTGGGCGATGGCACCCAGATATCCCACGCCACGCCCGCTCCGGTGGCAGGGGGGCTCGTGTTTTCCAGCATTTCCATGGGGCAGGTTCACGCCTGCGGGGCCACCCAGAACGGCGAGCTGCATTGCTGGGGCGGCAACGAGGCCGTCGTGCTGGGCGTGGGGGAGGTCATTCGTCGCCGGGCGCCCACCGCGGTCGTGGGCGGACATCAATTCACTGACCTCACGGCAGGGGACGGTTTCACCTGCGGCACCACCGCGGCAGGGGCCGGGTACTGCTGGGGGCGGAATGAGAATCGCCAGCTGGGCGATGGGGGAACACAGCACGTCGGAGCACCGGTCGCCATCGGGGGCGGGTTCAGCTTCAGCCGGCTGAGCGCCGGCACGGGGCTCACCTGCGGCGTCACGTTCTCGGCCGCGGCGCTCTGCTGGGGCCACAACCTGTATGGCGAATTGGGCCAGGGAACAACCGGTCCCAGCCAGGGAACGCCCGCTCCCGTGCTCGGTGGCCTGAACGTCGCCGAGGTCGAGGTAGGGAGATTCCATGCCTGCGCCAGGACCGCGGACGGGCGCGCATTCTGCTGGGGTGATAACTCCTTCGGGGCGCTGGGTGACAGCAGCACCGCCTCCAGTTCCGTGCCAGTCCCGGTAGCCGGCGGGCATCAATGGCTCGGGGTCAGTGCAGGGATCTGGTTTACCTGCGGGATCACCTCCACCACGCAGACGATGTGCTGGGGGGCGTGGCCCGGCGGGGACAGCTCCATCCCGGATACGGTGACGGTGGGCGTCGGGCTGAGTCGGATCGCCGCTTCCGACACCTGGGGATCGGCGTGTGGCATCGGCACTGACCAGGGCACCTACTGCTGGAGCGATTCAGCACCGACGCCGAGTCCGGTGCCCGGTGCGGTTCCCTTCGCCGAGATCGGGGTTGGGAACGGCCACGCCTGTGCGCTGTCGGCGGCCGGCGCAGCCTACTGCTGGGGCTCCAACTCCTATGGGTCGCTTGGCGACGGTACGCTGGTCTCACGGCCCCAGGCGGCCATCGTGGTCGGCGGGCAGGCGTTCACCAGACTGGCCGTCGGCGCGTTCCACGCCTGTGGCCTGGACGGCTCGGGCAACGCCTGGTGCTGGGGAGACAATACATTCGGCGGACTCGGCTTTGGGCTTTCCGCAACTACCCTCGCGCCGGTGAAAGTCCAATGAAACCGCCGTGCCGGTGACCAGGGGTCGCCGCCGGATCATGTCGCGCCTCCCTCTCCTCGTCCTCGCGCTCTCCGCCACCGCGCTCCCAGCTGCCGCGCAGACTGGTGGCCAACACCCGGACCTGCGCTACCTCCAGGCCCCGGCGGTGCCGACCAACACCATTGCGCTCTCCGCACCCCCGCAGCGAGCTCCCTTCCGCCTGCTGGCGCCGGTGGCCCGGTACGGTGCAGAGGATGACCCGGCCGACCTGATCCTGGGCGACATCCTGGCCGTGGTGCCCACCCCCACCGGCATCGCGGTGCTCGACGACAAGTACTTTCGCCTCCGCCTGTTTGATGCGGACCTCCGCCCCCGGCAGCAGCTGGGCCGGAGTGGACAGGGACCGGGGGAGTTTTCCCGCCGCCTGCTCTCGATGGCGCGGGATTCCGCTGGTAACCTCTACGTCGCGGATCTGCAGGGGGTGAAGCTCTTCGCGCCCGGTGCCGAGGGATACCAGTACGTTCGCATGCTGAAACGGGAGATCGGGAGCCGGGCGCTCTGCATCCTCGGCTCCGCCCTCGTGGTGAACAAGAGCAGCGTGGGTGGCACCGAACTGCTCGAGGTGTATGACCTGGAGGGGCGCCGGCTGCGGAGCTTCGGCACCATGTACCAGTCGCCCAATCCCGGGCTCAACACCCAGTACAACGACGGGCTCCTGGTGTGCGACCCGCGGTCCGGCCTGATCCTGTTCGCCGCCGAGAGCGGGTTCGGGGAGGTGCGAGCCTACCGGGTGGATGGAACCCCCGTGTGGCGCACCACGATCGCGGGGTTCCTGAGCAATGTGGTGAAGGACCAGGAGGATGGGTATTCGGTCGAGCGATCCGCGGCGGGGGTCCATTCGGTCTTCTCCCTGACGCTCGTGCCACGCCACGGACTGCTGGTGCAGGTGGCGCACCGCACACCGGCAGTGCTCGAGGAGGGCGGCTGGTACTCGACGCTGACGAGCTTCCTCCTCGATGTCGAGTCTGGGAGGCCCACCCCCCTCGGCACGTCGCTGCCAGGCATCCGGGCGGCGGACGGGAACAGGGTGATTGTGGTCGGAGAGGATCCTGTCCCCAATCTCGCCGTTCACCCGATCGCTCCATGACCGGCCCTCCCACCACCCTCGGCTGCCCCCAGTGCTGGCCCGCCGACCCGGAAGCGGCGTGGAAGGCGCGCGCCGGCCTGACCGGCGTCGCGGAGCTGGTGGATGACCTGCACTTCATCGTCACCATCCTGGCCTGTCCCGCCTGCCGGCAGCGGTTCCTCTCCGTCCTCGAGGAGGAGGTGGACTGGGTGGATGGGGACGACCCGCAGTACTGGTCGCTGCTGCCCCTGACGGCCGACGAGGCGGCGTCGCTGCTGCCGCCGGCGGCTGCCCCCACTTCGGCCCAGCTCAACGCCCTGGGTCCCGGGCGCCGCAGCCTGCGGCGGGACTGCCCCAAGGGCGACGCGCAGCGGTTCTACTGGGGCACCGGCCTCTCGCTCCGCTGAACCCGCCGCGCGGCGCGCGGGTCCCGGGGCCGTGGAGCACCCGGCGCAGCCGCCCGGTACCGCCCTACCGCCCCGCCAGCACCGCCAGCACTCCCTCGACGGTCGCCACGTGGACCCCGGCGCCGTACACTTCCACCGTGGCGAAGTGCAGGTGCCGCTTTCGGCGAACCTCCCCCCGCAGCACCAGGTGCCGGAGCTCCGGCCCGGCGGGATGATGAAACTCGGCCCCGGTGCGCACCAGGCGCGGCCGCCCGCGCTGTCCCGCCGCCCAGGCCCAGAGGGCGATCAGCTGCCCGGCCGCCTCGATGATCATGGTGCCGGGAAATATCGGGTCGTGCGGGAAATGCAGGGGAAAGACCCAGTGCGCCGGACCAAGGGACACCTCTCCCTCGATGTGGGGACCGTCGAGCCGAGTGACGCGTGAGACCTGACGCATCGGGCCGATGGGGAGGAAGGTGGCGTCGAGGTCCTGCAGGTCGCTGGTCGGGTGCGGGGAGAGTGAAGCAGTCACGGGCGCGGCTCCGCTGGGGGTCGGAGGGTCTACGCCTGCCACAGCCGGTCGGATTGGCCCGGCGCGGCGCCACTACACGCAGGGGGACAGATGACAAAGGCGCGTGGGACGGCCGGGCTTCCGTCCCTGCGGTTCCATCATTCCGAGGAGCTGCGGGCCCGGACGCTTGCGGTGCTCGATGCCCTCGAGGCGGCGGAGGACGCGACCACCGAACGCGGGGATCTGGCCGACGTCGTCCTCGACCTGACGGCCGCCGGGCTCGACTACTATTTCGTCAAGCCGGTGGTGGCCGCGAAGGCGGGCTTCATGGCCCAGCAGTCCACCAAGCTCGGGATCTCCGCGATGCTGAAAGTCATGGGGCCGGTTACCCGTCGAGTCCTCGGCGGGATGGACGCCGACCAGCTCCTGGTGGTCGGCCAGCACCTCCGGCACCTCATGAAGTAGGCCGGATTCCCCATCGGGGCGGTGCTGGCGATCGGGGACGACGTGGGCTCGGTCTACCCCAGCGCCCAGGGAGGACTCGAACGGGTGCGCGGCCGCCTGCGGCGGGGCACCGCGCTGCGGGGCGTCCGGATTGCCACGGGCAACGGGGGCGGCAGCTCACGGGTCCAGTGGGTGCCGCTCCGGCGGGGCTGCACCCTCAACTGACATCGCGTCCGCCCCTGCTCACCGGGGCGTGGCGCTGCCAGGCGCCAGCGTCCAGCGACCGAAGAATCTCTTAGAGACCGGCCCCGCATTCGACACAGAAGAACGGAAGCACGGAAGACGCACGGAAACCCTCAAGCATGAGGTCAACGTATCAAGATAAGGTTCTTGTGTTCCGTTCTTCCGTGCTTCCGTGTCGTGCAGTTTCACAGGGGGCCCCATGCCCGACATCCTGCAGGACCTCCCCATCAACGCCACTGCCGCCCGGGTGTTCGCCGCGGTGAGCACCCCCGCCGGCCTCGACACCTGGTGGACGAAGCGTGCCGCGGGCACGCCGCGGGAGGGGGCCGAATACGAGCTCGGGTTCGGCCCCGAGTATGACTGGCGGGCGCGGGTGACGCGGGTGGCGCCGGAGAGCGAGTTCGAGCTGGAGCTGACCCGCGCCGATGCCGACTGGACCGGCACCCGCGTGGGGTTCAGCCTCGAGCGGCGGGGGCCGGTGACCTGGCTGCGGTTCCGTCACACCGGCTGGCCCAGCGCCAGCGAGCATTACCGGATCTCCTGCCACTGCTGGGCGATGTACCTCCGAATCCTGCGACGGGCGCTCGAGGCGGGGGAGTCGGTGCCCTACGAGCGGCGGCTGGAGGTGTGAGGCGCTGGCTAGCAGGCTGACGAGCGGAAGTTGCGGGCGGAGTGCTATGGTGTAAGTTAGACGACAGGCCCCGCGCCCGTCCCCAGCCCCGGTCCGGTACCATGTACACAGCGCTCCTCCTCACCGCCATGCTCGCCCTGTCGGCAGGAGACACCGTCCGCGTGCGCTCCACCGCCTCCCCCGCGTGGGGCGCCAGGATCGTGCTGCGGCCTGAATTCGTCATCGGCCAGGTCGATGGCCCCCCCGAGGTCGCATTCGGCTCGATCGAGCTGCTGGCCGCGACGCGGAGCGGTGAATTCGTGCTCTTCGACGGCGCGGACATCCAGCTCCGGCGCTATGACCGCGGCGGCCGCTTCCTCGGCGCCATCGGCCGGAAGGGCTCGGGCCCCGGCGAGTACCAGCACCTTCAGGGGCTGGCCTGGCTCGGGGATTCCCTGCTCGCCGCCTATGACCCCGACAACGCACGCATCACGCTGTTTGGCGCCACCGGCGAATTCCGGGCGACGATTCCCATCCAGACCCGCTTCTTCGGCGACAAGGCCTTCGTGGCCGACACCGCCGGGCTGCTCTGGCTCCGCACCATTGCCGGTCCGCCCGAGGGCGGCGAATCGCCGGTCCCGACCTGGTATGTTCGGATCGACTATCGGGGTCAAGTACGCGACTCGGTCCCGTTCCTCCCGCTTGAGCGGAAGTCGCAGGACCTCGTCCTCATGACCCGGGACGGCCCGCGCTGGAACTTCCCCAGCAGGTCGCTCGCAGCGCCCTCGCCGCTTGGCGGTGTGGTCAGCGGCCACAGCGCACGGCTGGGCTTCACGGTCACAGCCCGCCCGGGCAGGATCCTCATGGTGGATCGGGAGGCCACACCGCTTCCCCTCACCGGGGCGGAGCGCGCGCAGTGGGAAGCCTGGCATGCCTACATGGTGGCACAGGGCCGGACCGCGCCGAGCCCGCTACCCTCGCGGAAGCCTCTGGTGCGTGATCTAGTGGTGGACCCGGCGGGGCGGGTCTGGCTCGAGGTGTACGCTCCCGCTGAGGAACGAGCGCCGACGCCGCGACGCCAGGGGGACACCCGTCCGCAGCTCACGCTCCGCGACGCCACGACCTACGAGGTCTTCGCCGCCGACGGGAAATACCTCGGGCGCATCGCGCTGCCACCAGAGAGCCAGGTACTCGCCATTACTCAGAGCCGTCTCTGGCTCTTCCAGCGCGGGCCGGAGGACGAGGAGCAGGTCGCGGCGTACGCACTGCCGCCGCGGTGAGCCGGGTGGCGCGCCAATACATGGCAGGTCCGCCAGCGCGCATGGGCTAGATTCCCCCAACACCAACTCCGGGACTCCTGCGTGCCTGATACCTCCGTCATCGTCCAGATTGCCTACACCGCCCAGCCGCAGCGCGCCGGCGTCGCCTGCCGGGAGCTGTCCGACCTGATCGCCACCGTGGTGGCCACGGAACCGGACTGCCTGGGCATCGAGCTGCTCGAGGATCCGGTGGACCCGAACCGGCTCCTGCTGTGGGAGCGCTGGACCAGCCAGGCGGCCTACACCGGCCCCCATATGCAGACGGCGCACCTGCAGGCCTTCATCGGGAGGGCCCCCGGCTTCCTGGCCGGCCCGCCGCAGATCACCTTCTGGCGCCCGCTCGAGGACCTTCGGCGGCCGTGAAGGCCGCGTGCGCACGGGGGAGGGTTGCGGGTGCGGACGCGCGCAATACGTTCGGTGCCATCCATGTACGGCGTTCCCGTCCCCGCGAGGCCCCCGTGCCCACAGCCGCCTCCTCCCGAAAAAGCCCCGCCCAGGTCCGGGCGCAGGTCCGCGCCTACTTCGCCTGCCTCAAGCCCGGACCCCGCCGGGTCCTCAAGCAACTGGGCGCGATCATCCGCGCCACCGCCCCCGGCGCCGTGGAAGGGCTCAGCTACGGGATCCCCTGTTTCCGGCTCGAGGGCAGGATGGTGGTGTGGTACGCCGCCTGGAAGGAGCACGTCAGCATCTACCCGATGCGACCCTCCATGCGGCGCGCCCTCGGCGCCGACGCGCGGAAGTACACGATCTCGAAGGGGACGATCCAGTTCCCGCTCGAGAAGCCGCTGCCGGTGGCGGTGGTGAAACGGCTGGTGAAGGCGCGGCTGGCGGAAGTGCGCGCCGAGCTCGGCTGAGATGATGCTCCGTCGCCCCCGCATCGGAACCTCCGTGACTCCTGATCGCGTCCGGGTGACCGCCGATCTTCCCTGTGCCCTGGAGCAGGCCTGGTACCTGCTCACCACCCCCGACCGGATCGCCCGGTGGTGGGGGACGCACGTGGCGTTCGAGCCGCGGCTCGGCGGGAAGATCCGGGAGGAGTGGACCGATGACGACCGGGCGGTGGTGACGACCGGGGAGGTGACGCGGTGGGAGCCTCCCGCCCGGCTCGAGTACCATTGGGCCGATGACCTCTGGCCAGGCCACACCACCGTCTCCTTCCACCTGGTCAAGGCCCGAACCGGCACCCGGCTGGTGCTCGAGGAGACGGGCTGGGAGGCCCTGCCGGTCCGGACGCGGCCGGAGCTGATCCAGGCCCACGCCGAGCAGTGGTCGTACTACATGGGCCGGCTGGTGGCGCTGGCGCGGTAGCAGCGCGCGAGGCCGGTGCGGGGGCAAACGCTTAGCTTCCCTCCATTCCCTCCTCCCCACACCGAGCGACCACCCGCATGGCACTCCTGGAACAGCTCGATCACCTGGTGTACGCCACCCCCGATCTCGCCGACGGCATAGCCCGGATCGAGGGGCTGCTCGGTGTCCGGGCACACCCCGGGGGGACCCATCCCGAATGGGGCACCCGGAACGCCATCGTGCCGCTGGGCCCCGAGAGTTACCTCGAGATCATCGGCCCCGATCCGGATCGGGCCAATGAGGAGCTCCCCCGGGTCTTCGGGATCGCGGAGATGACCACGCCGCGCCTGGTCACCTGGGCCGTCAAGGGTGAGTTGCTGGTGGCCATCGCCGAGCGGGCAAGCGAGGCTGGCATCGAACTGGGCGAGGTGCGGAGCGGCAGCCGGATCCGGCCCGACGGGACGCAGATTCACTGGGAGCTGACCGACCCGTTCGCGGAGCGCGCGGGCGGGACGCTCCCCTTCTTCATTGACTGGGGCGCGAGCCCGCATCCGGCGGAGGCGGGACCGTCGGGCGCGCAGCTGCTGGAGCTGCGGGTCGAGCACCCCGAGGCGGCCGCGGTGGCAACCCAGCTCGCGGCGCTGGGCGTGCCCCTGCCGGTGGCGCCGGGCCGGGCCCCGGCGCTGTACGCCACGGTGCGCACCGCCCGGATGATCGTGGTGCTGGCGTAGACCCGGGCGCCGGGGACTGGGGCTGAATCACGGCGGAGGCCGCACCTGTGGCGGTAGCGCTTACCGCGCCTTCCGTCGCTCCCGCCGGTAGTAGGCCGCGGCCTTGGCGCGGGCGCCGCACCCGTCCATGCTGCACCAGCGGCGGCGCTTGTTCTTCGTGGTGTCGTAGAAGTAGAGGACGCAGTCGGGGTTCTCGCACTTGCGGAGCAGGGCGGGATCGCCGTGCTCCAGCAGCCAGGCGGCCGATGCCGCAACCGGGGCCAGCAGGTGCAGCGCCGCTTCCCCCGGGGCCCGTTCCCGCCGGACCCAGTGCCTGCCGACGGCCACCAGTTCCGGATAGGTGGGCCGCGCCGCCAGCACCGCGTTGATCGCGCCCACCACGTCCGGCCCCACGCTGCGTCCCGCCGCCAGCCGCTCCGCCATGGTGCGGAGCGCCTCCCGCAGCGACAACGCCGCCTTCCAGACGCCCCGCCCCTCCGCCGTGCCGTCCCACCGCGCCAGCGCGTCCCGAGCCTCCGCCCGGGTGATGCAGCCGGCGGACTCGAGCCACGCCACCAGCTCGGCAAAGGCAGGGAGCAGGTCGCAGGGCACGCCCCGGCGTACCGGGACGGTGTTGACCAGGTCGAGGCAGGGCAGGTTGCCGAGCAGCAGGAAGTCACGGACGGGTTCGGGCATCGGGGGCCGGGCCTCCCCGCCCGGCGCCGGGGAATATAGCGGGATGGACTACCGGTAAAAATGGTGTTGACTGGTGAGACTGGAACTATTACCGTTAAACAGTCGTTTGAACGGTTATACTCGCCCGTCGGGACCCAGGGCGCCACCTGAGGAGAGAGACCATGCCGGAAACAGTTGCGGGCCGGTTTGTCACCGGCCATGTGGGACTGAATGTCGGGGATCTGTCCCGCGCCATCGAGTTCTATCGGGAGGTCTTCGGCTTCGAGCTGCAGGGGCAGTCCGGGGAGCCGGGCCGGGCCTACGCCTTCCTCGGCCAGGGCGGGACCCTGGTGCTCACGCTGTGGCAGCAGAGCGGCGGACGGTTTGCGACCGACCGGCCGGGGCTGCACCACCTCTCCTTCCAGGTGGCGGATGTCGCGGAGGTGCAGGCGGCCGAGGCGCGGGTTCGGGCCCTGGGCGGCCGGATCCATCATGGCGGGATCGTCCCGCACCGCGAGGGGGCCGATAGCGGCGGGCTCTTCTTCGAGGATCCGGACGGGATCCGGCTGGAAATCTTCGCCGCGAGCGGCGTAGGGGCGGCCGCCGCGCCCCATGGCGACGGCGCACCCACCTGCGGGTTCTTCTAGGCGGCGGGAGGTTATGGCAATGACCCACGGACCCTTCCACCCCGGCGAGCGTCTGGCGCAGGAGCGGGCCGGCGTGGCGCGGATGGCGGACCGGATCGGGGGTTCCATCCACTCCGGGATCCCCGAGCGGGCGGCGGACTTCCTCGAGGAGGCCACGCTGGTGGTGCTGGCGACCACCGACCTGGAGCGGCGGCCGTGGGCCTCGGTGCTGACAGGTGCACCGGGTTTCATGCGGGTGCCCGACGCCGACCGAGTCGTCATTGCGGCGCGGCCCGCCGCCGGGGATCCGCTGACGGCGAACCTGGCCAGCAGCCCGCATGTGGGGCTGCTGGCCCCCGACTTCACCACCCGGCGCCGAATGCGCCTCAACGGGCGGCTGGCAACCGGTGCGACCGGGGAGATCATCATCCAACCGGAGCAGGTGTATGCCAACTGTCCCAAGTACATCCAGCGGCGGGCCGCGCCGGAGCCGCTGGCCGGGCCCACGGCGCCGTCCCCGGTGCGGAACCGTTCGCTGACGGAGGCGCAGCGGCGCTGGCTCCGGCGGGCCGACACCTTCTTTCTTGCGACCGCCAATCCGGGCGAGGGGGCGGATGCCTCGCACCGCGGGGGCTCGCCCGGTTTCCTGCAGGCCGAGGGGGACGTGATCCGCTGGCCCGACTATTCCGGCAACATGATGTTCAACACCATCGGCAACATCATGGCCCATCCCTGGGCGGGGCTCACGGTACCGGACTTCGACACCGGGGACCTGCTGCTGCTCACGGGGAGCGCAACGGTCGAATGGCAGCCCACCCGGGCCGAGCGGGGGGCGGGGGCGGAACGGATGCTCCGGCTGGAGGTGGCGGAGGCGATCGAGCTGCGCGGAGCGCTCGGGCTCACCGCCCGCCTCCTGGAGCCATCGCCCCACAATCCGGCCCCCGCCCCGTGAAGCACGCCGGCGGCCGGTTGCGCCCCGTCCGCTGCGGAGGCAGGTTGGCGAGTGCAGGGGTCACGCCAGAGAGGAAGCGGGCATGAGTCTCATCGAGGATCGGCTGCGGCAGCTGGGGCTGGAGCTGCCGCCGGCCCGGGCGCCGGTGGCCAACTGCGTCAGCACCAAGCGCTCCGGCGACCTCCTGTTCGTCTCGGGCAAGGTGAGCGACCTGCGGGGCGAGGTCGGCCGCGATGTCACCCCCGCCCACGCGAAGGGGGCGGCGCGGAGTACCGCCCTCCAGTTGCTCGCCATCATCCGGCGGGATCTTGGCGACCTCGACCGGGTAGCCTCGGTGGAGCGGATGCAGGGTTTCGTGCGCGCGACGCCGGACTTCGCCGACCATCCGCAGGTCATTGACGGCGCCTCGGAACTGCTGGTGGAGGTCTTCGGGGAGGCGGGGCGACACGCACGGACCGCGACCGGCGTGGCCAGCCTGCCCTTCGGCGCGGCGGTGCAGCTGGATCTGGTGCTGCGGGTGGAGCGGTAGCGGCGGTAACGACGGTAGCGGCGGTAGCGGCGGTAGCGACGGTAGCGACGGTAACGACGGTAGCGACGGTAACGACGGGAGCAGGCGCGTGGCGGACTCGGACGCGATGATCAGGGAGCTCGAAGCCACGGGCGACTACCGGGTGCTGCGGCGGCTGGTGCCGCAGCCCAGCTATGGCGTGCCCGACGACTCGCCCAGGCGCCGGGCGCTGATCCTCGACACCGAGACCACCGGGCTCGATCCGCGCACCGACCGGATCATCGAGCTGGCGCTCTTGCCCTTCGAGTACAGCTCGGGGTCCGGCGCCATCACCAGCATCGGGGCGCCGGTAACCTTCCTGGAGGACCCGGGCCGGCCGATCCCGCCCGAGGTGGTGGACCTCACCGGGATCACCGACGCGATGGTGGCGGGGCAGCGGATCGATGAGGCCGCCGCCAACCGGGAGCTGGAGGCGGCCAGCCTGATCGTGGCCCACAACGCGGCCTTCGACCGGCCGTTCGTGGACCGGCGGCTGCCTCTCTCGCGGGGCAAGGCGTGGGGCTGCTCGCAGCGCGAGGTGCCGTGGCGCGGCGCGGGCTACGCCAGTTCGGCGCTCGAGTTCCTGCTCATCAAGAAGTCGCGGCTCTTCTTCGACGGGCACCGCGCCGACGCCGACTGCCACGCCCTGCTCCACCTGCTCGGCACCCCATTCGAGGACGGCACCTCGCCGCTCCGGCAACTGCTCGACTCGGCGCGACAGCCGACGATCCGGCTCTGGGCCACCGGCGCGCCGTTCGAGCAGAAGGACGCGCTCAAGAACCGGCGCTACCGCTGGAGCAACGGCGAGGATGGACGCCCCAAGGCCTGGTTCCGCGAGGTACGGGCCACCGAGCTCGAGGGAGAGACGGCGTGGCTGAAGGCGTCGGTGTATGGGGGGCGGGAGGGGTGGAAGGTGGAGAAGCTGACCGCGAAGGAACGCTATGCGGAATCCGGCCAGCCTCGCGGCAACGGGGATCAGGCCGTATCATAGCCCCACCCCTCCCGGGAGACCCCGATGCGTCCCCGTTCCGCCGCCCTGCTGATCCTCGGACCGGCCCTCGCCGCCTGCGGCGATTACTCGAAGGGCTACGGCCCCCCCGATGACAGCACGGCCACCGTCCGCGCGAGCCTCCCGGCCGACGTCATCCCCAACCGCTACATCGTCACCTTGCGCCCCGGCGCCGGCGCGGCCTCCGAAGCGGCGCGGCTGACGGCGGCGGCGGGCGGCCGGGTGCTCATCGTGTACCAGCACGCCCTCTCCGGCTTCGCGGCCGACCTGCCGAGCCCCACGCTCCGCGCGCTGCGGGAGGATCCGGCGGTGGCCCTGATCGAACCGGACCGGTGGCTGACATTGCAGGGGGTGCAGACCCCTGCGGGGTCGTGGGGGCTCGACCGGATCGACCAGCGGAGCCTGCCGCTCGACGGCGCGTACGCCTACGACAACGGCGCACCGCAGGTCCGGATCTACATCATCGACACCGGCATCCTCACCACCCACGCGGAATTCAAGACCAACACCGGCGGCACCCGCGCCACCGCGGGCTTCAGCTCCATCCGGGATGGGAAGGAACGCACCGACTGCAACGGGCACGGCACCCACATGGCCGGGCTGGCGGGCGGGCGCACCTACGGCGTCGCGAAGCAGGTGAAACTCGTCAGTGTGCGGGTCCTCGGCTGCACCGGCAGCGGGGCGACATCAGGGGTGATCGCGGGGGTGGACTGGGTGACCTCCCGCGCGGTGAAGCCCGCCGTGGCGAACATGAGCCTGGGCGCGAGCACCACGCCCACGCTCACGCTGGCGGTGACCAACTCGATCAACTCCGGGGTGGTCTATACCGTGGCCGCGGGCGGGAGCAGCAGCAACGCCTGCGGCTTCTCCCCCGCCGACACACCGGACGCCCTCACGGTGGGCGCCAGCGACAACCTCGACAGCAGGTACAGTCCGTCCAACTTCGGACCCTGCCTGGACCTGTTTGCGCCGGGGGCTGGGCTCCGTTCCGCCTGGCACACCAGTACCACCGCGACCCAAACGCTGAGCGGCAGCTCCACGTCGGCCGCGCTGGTGGCGGGCGCCGCGGCGATCTACCTCCAGGCCCATCCCACCGCGACTCCCCTCACGGTGAACGCCGCGATCACCGGACTGGCCACGCCAGGCGTGCTCGCCAACATTGGCGTCGGCTCGCCGAACCTGCTCTTGTTTACGGTGGGGCTGGGGCTGTAGCGGGGCACGGGCCCGCGCCGCTTTGCGCACGGGGCCCTTCAGCCGTAACCTTCGCCCATGCCAAGATCCCTCCGATTCCTGCCGCTGGTCCTGCTCGCCGCCTGCGGCGGCTCCTCCGCCCCAACGGTTGCGCCCGCCACCGCGCTGGCACTCCCCGATTCCACCGTGATCCTCGACGCCGCGACCGGCGCCCCGATTCCGGCCGCGGAGCTGGTGCGCCGCGCCGCCGGCGCGGACTTCGTGCTGCTGGGCGAGCTGCACGACAACGCCATCCACCACCAGGTACGCGGGGCGCTGCTCACCGCGACCGGGAAGCACCCCGCGGTGGTGTTCGAGCAGTTTGCCCGGAGCGCGGGCCCCATCCCGCCGCCCGCGGCCGGGGAATCGGAGGAGGCGTGGCTCGATCGCTACGGCTTCGACCGCAAATCATGGAAATGGCCGCTGCACGCGCCCGTGGTGCAGGCGGCGGTCGCGCGGGCGCAGTCGCTGTGGGGGAGCAACGTCCCGCGGGAGGCGCTCCGCTCGGTGGTGCGGGAGGGGACCGCGGCGGCGCCGCCGGAGCTCCGCCGGCTCACCGAGCAGTCGCCGCTCGACAGCGTGGCCAAGGCGGCGATCGACCGCGAGCTGGTGGAGGGGCACTGCGGCAAGCTGCCGGCGAGCATGATCCCGGGGATGCGGGCGGCGCAGGAAGTGCGGGACGCCGCCATGACCGAGGCGCTCCTCGCCGCCGGCGCGGGCGGGCCCGCGTGGCTGGTTGCCGGGAACGGCCACGTGCGGCTGGACATGGCGGTGCCCCGGTTCCTCAGGGCCGCCGCGCCGGGACGGGGGGTGCTGGTGGTGGGGCTGGTGGAGCGCGGCGCGGATGGCTCCCTCCCCGGCGCCGCGACCGCGGCGATGTACCAGGTGATCATCGTGACCCCGCCCGCCGTGCGGGAGGACCCGTGCGCCGGGCTCTGACCAGGCGGAGGATCAGCGGCCATGCCTGACGAACTGCTCGATCCCGGCACCCGCGACTTCTGGCTCATGGTCGGCACGGCGCTGCTCTGCGGCGGCGCCGTCGGGCTGGAGCGCCAGATGCGCGGCAAGGTGGCGGGGATGCGCACCAGCATC
This sequence comes from Gemmatimonadota bacterium, assembly GCA_033763675.1. Lineage (GTDB taxonomy): Bacteria > Gemmatimonadota > Gemmatimonadetes > Gemmatimonadales > GWC2-71-9 > JADJOM01. The sequence goes on along the minus strand of JANRJZ010000266.1, from coordinate 9,554 downwards.
CTCATCTGCCTGGGCACCGCGTTCTTCATCCGGCTGGGCCTGGCCATCCTCCCGGTGGGCGGGGATCCGACGCGGGTGCTGGGCCAGGTGGTGTCGGGGATCGGCTTTCTCGGCGCGGGGGTGATCCTGGCCCGTGGCGACAGGATCATGGGTGTGACCACCGCGGCGGTGATCTGGATCCTGGCCGCGGTCGGGGCGCTGATCGGCGCCGGCTTCCTGCGCGCCGGCCTCACCGCCACCCTGCTTACGCTCCTGGTGCTCCTCGGGATCGAGGGCTTCGAGAACATGGCCCGTCGCCGCGGGCTCCGCGGCTCGGGGATGCACGGGCAGGTGGACGGCGACTAGGGCGGGGCGCCACCTCTCATGACCGATGCCCTCCTTCGGGCCCTGCACGACGACCTGCCCATCACGCATCACCTTGGCATCCGGGTCGGGTCCGCCAGCCTGGACTCGGTCGCGCTCGTGGCCCCGCTGGCCCCCAATCGCAATCACCGCGGCACCGCCTTCGCCGGCAGCGTCAACGCGCTCGCGACGCTGGCCGGCTGGTCCTGGCTCTGGCTCTTCATCCGGGCCGAGCGGCTCGCCGCGCAGGCGGTGATCCAGGACAGCACCATACGCTACACCCGGCCGATCGGCTCCGACTTCACCGCCACGACGGCCGTGCCGAGCGCCGCGGCGATCGCCCGGCTGCTGGCGGCGCTCGGGAAGAGTGGGCGGGGGCGGATCGCCCTGGAGGTGACGGTGGCTGATGGCTCCGGGCCGGCGGCGCAGTTCAGCGGCCGCTATGTGCTCGAGCGGATGGGGACGGCGCCACCGGAATCTTCCCCCGGCCGGCGGTCGTAGGCGGGACATCCCCCACGGAGACGATCCATGCTGCCGCTTGCCCTCGCGCTGCTCGTCGCGCCCGCCGCCGCCCGGGACACCACCCCGCCTCCCGATACGCTGCACCTCCACGTCGGCTCCCCCGCGGTGAATGGACGGGTGTACGCGCCGCACGTGGCGCGGGTGCGGGTGCAGGTGGGCGACAGCGGCAGCGCGCCCACCGCCGAATGGACCAACGAGCTCACCCTGGGGGACTCGGCGGGGCGCCCGGTGATGCGCTGGATCACGCGCGGGACCCAGTTCGCGCCCAACGGCAACCAGGTGACCTGGGAGCTGCGGCAGACCTATGACGCGGTGACGCTCGCGCCGTACGCCTATCAGTCGCGGTCGAGCCTCGGGGGATACTCCCGGCTCACCTTCGACGGCCCCCGGATCCGCGGCGTGCGCAAGCTGCCGGCCGATTCCGTGGAGCGGGCCGTGGACCTGACCCTGGACCGGGCGGGCTTCATCGCTTCCGCCTCCGACCTCGTGCCCCTTGCCGCCGGACTCGTGCAGGGCCGGGTGATGACCGCGCCCTTCTGGAGCCCGGGGATGACCCAGTCAGAAGTCCGGATCTTCACCGTGCTGGGTCAGGAACCGACGCTGGTGGAGGGGAAGCGGTGGGACGCCTGGAAGGTGGAGGAGCGGCGCCAGGCCGACGGCCGGCTGCTCGCCACCTGGTACCTGGTGACGGGGTCGCCGTACATGGTGTATGGTGAGGTGGTCCTGCCGGATGGCCGGATTCAGCGGATGACCGAGGTCGAGGTCGCCACGCCATAGCAGTGGGGGGCTGGAATGCGCGGCATCACCGCCGTGGGCGGGTTTCTAATTCTGGCCGGGATCATGATCCTGGTGCTCGAGCCGCACTACCGGGTAAAGCGTGACATCGAGGTGCTGGGCGTCGAGGCGACGTCGCCGCTGGAAGAGTCCCGCCCCATCCCGCCCTGGCTGGGACTCGCGGTGCTGACCGCGGGGAGCCTGGCGCTCTTCCTGAGCCGGGAGCGGAAGGGGTGAGTCCCGGCCCCGGCCGCCGGGAGGCGCGCCGGCGGATTCGGTGATAGAATAGCTTCTGGATCCCGGCCCCCTCCCTGGGCCCCGCTGCCCTCCGCATTCACCGACGGCCCGACCATGTCCGCTCCCTCCCTCTCCCGCCGTGAGTTCCTCGCCGCCGGCGCCGCCGCCGGCAGCCTGGTGCTCGCGGTGGACCTGCGCGGTGCGACCCGCCGCGTCCCCGGGCCGTTCGCGCCCGCCTTCTCCCCCAACGCCTTCCTCGAGATCGGCGCCGATGGCGGCGTCACCATCTGGGTGAGCAAGTCGGAAATGGGGCAGGGGGTGCGCACCGCGCTCCCGATGATCGTGGCCGAGGAGCTCGAGGCCGACTGGTCCCGGGTCAGCATCCGCCAGGCCGACGCCGACCCGAAATACGGCGACCAGGGCACCGGCGGCAGCGAGAGCATGAGCGGCATGTGGCGGCCGCTGCGGAAGGCGGGGGCGCAAGGGCGGGAGATGCTGATCGCGGCGGCGGCGGCGCGGTGGGGCGTCCCCGCCACCGAGTGCCGGGCGGAGCAGGGGGCGGTGCTGCACCAGGGGTCGGGGCGGCGGGCGGGCTACGGGGAGCTGGCCGCGGAGGCCGCGAGGCAGCCGGTGCCCGAGGCGCCCACCCTCAAGGACCCCGCGACGTTCCGGCTGGTCGGCCTCGGGGTGCCGAGTCTCGATACGCCGTCCAAGGTGACCGGAAAGGCCAGCTACGGCCTGGATGTGCGCCTGCCCGGAATGCGCTTCGCCGTGATCGCGCGCTGCCCGGTGCTGGGCGGCACCATGCGGGGCCACGATCCCGAGAAGGCGCGCGCGGTGCCGGGGGTGCGGGATGTCGTGGAGGTGCCGGCGGGAATTGCCGTGATCGCCGACAGCACCTGGGCCGCGATGCAGGGCCGGAAGGCGCTCGACTGCCGCTGGGACGAGGGGACGCTCGCCACCCTCGACTCCGGCCGCATCTCCCGGATGCTCAATGACCGCTCGCTGCTGGGCGGCGCGCTGGCGCGGAATGATGGCGACGTCCCCGGCGCGCTCGACGCCGCGGCCAAGACCCTCGAGGCGGTGTACGAGGTGCCGTTCCTGGCGCACGCCCCGATGGAACCGATGAACTGCACCGCACAGGTGGTGGACGGCCGCTGCGAGCTCTGGGCGCCGAACCAGGTCCCGGGCTGGGCAAAGCAGGAGGTAGCGCAGGCGATCGGCCTCGATCCGGCCAACGTCACGCTGCACGTCACCATGATGGGCGGCGGCTTCGGCCGCCGGCTGCTGCCGGACTACGTGGTGGAGGCGGCGCAGGTGGCGAAGGCCGCGCCCGGCGCGCCGATCCAGCTGGTCTGGACCCGCGAGGACGACATGCAGCATGGCTGGTTCCGCCCCGCGAGCGTGCACCGGATGAGGGGCGGGGTGGACCGGGCGGGGAAGCCGGTGGCCTGGTTGCACCGGGTCGTGGCGCCGTCCATCTCGGAGCAGCGCTGGCCCGGCTCGGTGCGGAACGGCCTCGACACCGACGCGGTGGAGGGCGCGACGGACATCGCCTACGCCTTTCCGAACCTCCGGGTGGAGTACGGTATGCTCAACACCCCGGTGCCGGTGAGCTGGTGGCGTTCGGTGTATCCGTCGCAGACCGCCTTCGCCAACGAGTGCTTCCTCGACGAGCTGGCCCAGCTCGCCGGCCGCGACCCGGTGGAGTTCCGCCGCGCGCTGCTGGCCAGCGCGCCCCGCCACCTCGCGGTGCTCAACCTCGCCGCCGAGAAGGCGGGGTGGGGCAAGGCGCCGGCAGGACGGGCCCAGGGGATCGCGCTGCACCGGTTCTGGAGCGACTCGATCGTGGCCGAGGTGGCGGAGGTGTCGCTCGTGGCGGGGAAGGTGCGGGTACACCGGGTGACCTGCGCGGTGGACTGCGGCCTGGTGGTGAACCCCGACGGGGTGAAGGCCCAGCTCGAGGGCGGCGTGCTGTATGGGCTGAGCGCCGCGCTGCACGGCCAGATCACGGTGGAGGCGGGGCGGGTGAAGCAGAGCAACTTCCATGACTACCCCGTGGTGCGGATGCCGGATGCGCCGGTGATCGAGGTGCACCTCATCCGGAGCGGCGACGTACCCAAGGGCGTGGGGGAGCCGGGGACGCCGCCGATCGCGCCCGCGGTGGCCAACGCGGTGTCGCGGCTCACCGGGACAAGGGTGCGGAAGCTGCCGATCGTGGTGTGAAGGCGGTAAGGCGGTAGGGCACCACTCCCAGGCTTGCACCAGGATCACATGCGAACTCTCTTGCTGCTCGCGGCGCTGGTACTGGCCTGCGGCGGGGCCGCTGACCAGTCCGATCCCACGCCGGAACCCGTGGCGATCTCGATCTCGCCCCCCAGCGACACCGTCCTCGAGGACGGAAGTATTCAGCTCACTGCGCTCGTCACGGATTCCAGGGGTCGGCCGCTGCCGGACCCGGTCACCTGGTGGACGCTCGACTCGCTCCATGCCGTCGTGGACGGCAACGGCCGGGTGACCGGGCTGAACATGGGACGGGGCACGGCCATCATCCGGGGCCTCGTCGGGGCCCTGGTGGATTCGTCGCGGATCACGGTGCTGCCCCGGCCGGTGGCGAACATCATGGTCTCCGGCCCCTCAACGCTGCTCGCCGCCGACTTCGGCCAGGCCACTGCCATCCTGCTCGACTCCCTGAATCGCGTCCTCGATCTCCGGCCGGTGACCTGGGCCTCAACCGACCCGACCGTCCTCCAGGTCGGCACGGATGGTACCCTGATCGCCCTGAAGGCAGGGACCGCCGGCATCCGGGTAACCTCGGAAAACGTGACCGTCGAGTCCGGGCTCACGGTGCAAGAGCTTCAGTTCGACAGCCTCTGGGCGGGCGAGGGCCACACCTGTGGCCTGGAGACCAGCGGGAAGCTCTGGTGCTGGGGCTCGAACTTCGCTGGCGCCTTGGGGGAGTCACCGGTCGTGACGCCTTCCCGGCCGGTACCGGTTCAGCTGGGCACCTGGTCCTTCGTCCAGGTCTCCACCGGCGGGGGCCATTCCTGCGGCCTGCTCGGCGATAGCCGACTGTTCTGCTGGGGCAGCAATGACCATGGGGAGCTCGGGTCCGGACCCCTCGGGCTCATCTCCCTGCCGCGGGAGGTGGTTGGCGCGCCGGCCTTCGCCAGGATCTCCATGGGCGCACGACACTCGTGCGGGCTTACCGCCGCGGGGGTCGCCTATTGCTGGGGGCACAACAATCTGGGGCAGCTCGGCGTGGGAGACTCCGTGAACCGGATCACCCCCACACCGGTTGCCACCGGCCTGCAGTTCACGGGGCTCGCCGCCGGCGGAGAGCACACCTGCGCGATCGCGATCGGTGGTGGCGTCTACTGCTGGGGCTCACGCTGGCACGAGGAGATAGTCCCGGACACCAACGAGGTGTGCCGGAACCTCGAAGCGTGCCTTGTCCCGGCGGCCATCGAGGCAAGCCCACCCGTTGTCGAGTTGAGCGCCAAGGTCTTCACGACCTGCGGTCGTGCGACCGGCCCGGGCCTCTGGTGTTGGGGGCCAGGGTGGTCCCTTCTACCCATGCTGGTCGGCGGCGATCGCACCTTCCTCCGGGTATCCGCAGGGTCCGGATGGGTCTGCGGAATCGCGACCGACGCGCAGAGCTATTGCTACTCGCAGTACGACACCGCCCCGCTCGGGCGCCCCATCAGCAACTCGGAGCCGGGACTCGCCTCGGTACCCATTACCGGTAACCCGCTCTACACGGTCGTGGCGTCGGGTTACGGCTTCGCCTGCGGGATCGCGCGTGGCGTCGTGTCCTGCTGGGGCACGAACCAGGGCCACGAGCTGGGCAACTGGGGATTGTCGAGCTCGGTGGTGCCGATTCCCATCATCGGCCACCCTCACTGAAAACTGGATCTCACATGCCTCCGGTCCGAGTGCTGACGTTCGCGCTGGCCCTGGCGAGCACCGCCCCGCTCACCGCGCAGGAAGCGCGCGACTCCGCCTTTGGCCCCATCGACGCCGTCCCCGACGACGGCCAGCGGCTCTTTGAGAGCCAGTGTACCCGGTGCCATGGCGTGGGTGGCACCGGCGGCGTGGCGCCGGCGCTCAACCGGCCCACCCTCCGCCGCGCCCCCACCGACGAGGCCCTGGTGCAGGTGATCCTCGGCGGGGTCCCCGGCACCGCGATGGTCGCCTTCTGGAATCTCTCGGCCGACGAGGCGAAGTCGATCGCGCTCTATATCCGGGCCCTGGGCCGCCGGCCGCCGGAGATCCTCCCCGGCGACCCCGCGCTGGGCCAGGCGCTCTACGAAGGGGCAGGCGGCTGCGGCGCGTGCCACGTCCTCGACGGACAGGGCGCCGGCTGGGCCCCCGACCTGAGTGACGTCGGGCTCCGGTTGAGTGCGGCGCAACTCCGGCAGTCGCTGGTGGAGCCGGGCGCCGCCCAGCCGATCAGCCCCCTGCCCTCGGTGCACGGCCCCTATCCCGCCTTCCTCGCGGTGGAGGCCACGACGACGGCCGGTCGGGTCGTGCGCGGCACTCGCGTCACGGAAGATGACTTCACCCTGGTGCTCCGCGCCGCCGATGGGACGCTGCACTCGCTGGACAAGACTCGCCTGCGTCGCCTGCGGAAGTCTCCCGGACAGAGCCCGATGCCCTCCTACGCCGGCACGTTCTCCGCCGACGAGCTGGATCACCTCGTCGCCTACCTGGCGGGCCGGAAGGGGGCGCCATGAACCGCGGATTGGGAATGGCGCTCTGCGCCACGCTCGCGACGTCGGCGCTCCAGGGCCAGGTCACCGACGCCCGGTTGCGCGCGGCGCGGCAGGAGCCGGCCAACTGGCTCACCTACTCCGGCGACCTCGGCGCCCAGCGCTATTCGCCGCTCCGGCAGATCACCCCGGACAACGTGGCGTCGCTCCGGCCGGCGTGGATCTACCAGGCCACGATGCCCGGACTCATGCAGACGACACCGCTGATCGCCGACGGCATCCTCTATCTCACCGAGTTCCAGGGGCACGTGGTAGCGCTGGATGCGCTGAGCGGCCGGGTACTCTGGCGCTACCAGCAGGCGCTGCCGGCGAACCTGCTCACCCTCGGCTTCGGGCCGACCAACCGCGGCATCGCGCTGCTCGACTCGACGGTGTTTGTCGCCGCGCCGGACGCGCGGCTGGTGGCGCTCGATGCCCGCTCGGGGGCGGTGCGCTGGATCGCGCCGGTGGCGGACAACGCCCTGGGCTACGCCATGACCGGCGCGCCGCTCGCCTTCGAGGGCATGGTCGTGGTCGGCGTGAGCGGTGCGGAGGCGGGGATCCGTGGCTTCGTGGACGCCTATGACGCCCGCACCGGCGCGCGTCGCTGGCGATTCCACACCATCCCCACACCGGGGGAACCCGGCAGCGAGACCTGGGGCGGCGAGAGCTGGAAGACGGGCGGCGGCTCCACCTGGGTTACGGGGAGCTACGACCCCGCCCTCGGCCTGCTCTACTGGGGCGTGGGGAACCCGGGCCCGCTCTGGAACGGGGATGACCGCCCCGGCGACAACCTGTACACCTGCTCCCTGCTGGCCCTCGACGCGAAGACCGGCACCCTTCGCTGGCACTTCCAGTACACCCCGCACGACACCCACGACTGGGACGCAGCGCAGATCCCGGTGCTGTTCGAGGGCCGGGTGCGGGGCGCGGCACGCCGGCTGGTCTCCATGGCCAACCGCAACGGCTTCTACTACGTGCTGGACCGGGCCACGGGGGAGTTCCTCTCCGGCACGCCCTACATCCGGCAGAACTGGGCCGAGGGGCTCGATGCCCGGGGGCGCCCCATCCTCCGGCCCAACACCGAGCCCACAGCCGAGGGCACGGACCTCATCCCCAACCTGCACGGGGCCAGCAACTGGTACAGCCCGGCCTACAGCCCGCGCACCGGGCTGTTCTACGTGGCGGCGCGGCAGATGGGGAGCCGGTACTACAAGTACCCCGTCAGCTACACGCCGGGCCGGTTCTTCCTGGGCGGCGGGGAATCGGAATTCGGCGGCGATTCCGCCCAGGGGGCCGTCAAGGCGCTGGACCCGGTGACGGGGCGGGAGCGGTGGAGCTTCCCGCTCTTCTCTCCACCCTGGGCCGGGCTGCTGGCCACCGGCGGCGGGCTGGTCTTCGGCGGGACCAACGAAGGGGTGTTCTACGCCCTGGACGCGGTGAGCGGCCGGCCTCTCTGGCACTTCCAGACCGGCGCCATGATCAACGCCAACCCGGTCGCCTTCGCGGTGGCGGGCCGGCAGTACCTGGCGATCGCCGCGGGGAGCACCCTGCAGGTCTTCAGCCTGCCACCGGCTCTCCCCGTGACACCCACGCGCTGACGGCGCGGCCCGCCGCATCCGCGGCCACCGGGTTATCTTTCCCGGCGACCACCCCACCGCTGTTGCTGGCGCCCCACCCTGCGCCATCTCCGGCTCGTCACCCGCGGTCCGGAGGCCTACTTGTCAGCATTCAAGTCCGAACAGCGCCACCTCATCGTCCGGGGGCGCGCCTTTCATTTCGTGTCCTACGAAGGCCGGCCCGCCAACGCCCATCGGGGGGAGGACCAGCAGCCGCCGATGTGGTACCTCATGGTCGAGGGGCGCCGCTTCGCCGCCTTTCCCTGCGACGCGCACCAGGCCGGTGCCGAACTGGACGCGGCCCTGGCCCGATGGGCCGAGGACCACGCCATGGGGCCCGCCGCTTCCGCCGCCGCGCCGCCCGCCAAGAAGGCGCAGTCGGCACCGGTCAAGCGGCGGGGCACCTGGTGGGGACCGAACTAGCCCGAGGGCCGCACCGTCCGACCGTATCGGCCTGACTCACTCCCCTCCGGGGGCCACCCAAGGACCAGCGTGCCCAAGCGCAATTTCGGATTCGAGAAGCGGCAGAAGGAACTCGCCAAGAAGGAAAAGAAGCAGCTCAAGCTGCAGCGTCGGCTGGAACGCGCGGCCCAGGGTGACGCCGACCCGACCGACGAGACCGGCCTGCCACCGGACGGCGAGCCCACACCCCCGCAGGACTGACGCCGGCGCCCGACCCTCCCCCTCGCCTCCGCGAGGGGCCCCACCCCATGAAGATCTGGATTGACGCCGACGCTGCGCCCCGGGATGTGAAGGAGCTTGTCTTCCGCGCCGCAAAGCGGCTGGTGATACCCACGGTGCTGGTGGCCAACCTGCGGCTGCAGCCGCCCCCCGGGAATCCGCAGGTGAGCGCCATCTGGGTGGACGGTGGCGCGGACGTGGCGGATCAGTACATCGCCGAGCACGCCGAGCTGGGAGATCTGGTCGTCACGCAGGACATCCCGCTCGCCGCCATCCTGGTGCCCAGGGGCATCGCCGTGCTCGATCCCCGCGGCGAGGAGCATACGATGGAGACCATCGGCGAGCGGCTGTCGGTGCGGAACTTCATGGAGCAGGCCCGCACCGCCGGGGTCGTCACCGGCGGGCCGCCGGCCTACGATGCCCGGGCGAAGCAGGCGTTCGCCGCCGCGCTGGACCGGGCGCTTACCCGGCTGCGGCGGCCGCGTTAGGCCCGGGGCGGCTCGTCGAACAGCGGCAGCTTGCCCCCCCTCTGGCCATCCCCCGCTCGGGGCAGCACCTTCTCCCCCCGGGCCCCCCGGGCCCCGGGGCCCCGCCCCCCCCCCCCCCCCCCCCCCCCCCCCCCCCCCGC
>JANRJZ010000265.1:0-6377 GCA_033763675.1 Gemmatimonadota bacterium | reverse complement strand
GCGAGGCCCTCGGGCGACTGGAGCGCGGCGGCGGCGACGACGGGTGGCGCGCCGCGACCCGCGCCCGGCTCGACACCCTCGCCGCTCCCCAGGGGTTGCTGCGGCTCGCGGGGGTGCAGGCGGTGCGGATCCTGGTCGGCAACTAGGGTCCGGGGCGGCACCGGGGATGCTGCGCCGCCGCCTCGGCCCCTACTCCCCCACGATCGCCCACGGCGCCCACCGCTGCCATCCCCCGCGCGTGAAGTCCGGGACTTCCTCCGGCCTTCCCTTCCGCGCCACCGATCGAATGCTCAATTCCACCATCGCCGACAGCGCGGCGGCGTCGTACACGTTCATGTCGGTGGGTTCCCCGCGCCGCAGGCACTCGATTAGCCGGTAGTCCTCCAGGAAGTCCATGCCCCCGTGGCCCCGGTCCATCTTCTGGATCCGCTCCGAGCGCCAGAGCGGGTGATCGAACTCGCCGTAGTACCCTTCCGCCGCCTCCCAGTTGTGTCCCGGGCTCCGCCCCTCGATGTGCACCCGGTGGGGCCAGCCCGAGACGATCCCCTTCGTTCCCTGCAGCAGCTGCAGCCGGCTGTAGGGCCGCGGGTTGTTGGTGTTGTGCGCCAGGTAGATCGTGCGGCCTTTCGCCGTCTGGATCAGGCTCACGTTCTGGTCGCCCAGGGAGTAGTGTTCCCGCTGCCGCGGGTCGTCCGGGGCCAGGTGCTCCTCCCGCCAGCGCTGCAGCCCGCGGCTCGGGGAGCTCATCGAAGTGACCCGGAGGAACCGGTCCCCGCGGTTGATGTCCATGCAGTTGGCCACCGGCCCGAGACCGTGGGTGGGATAGAGATTGCCGTTGTGCGTCACCGACCAGGCCCGGCGCCAGAGCCCCTCGCCTTCCTCCGAGAACTTGATCGCGCGCAGGTCATGCAGGTATGCCGCCTCCCCGTGCAGCACCTCCCCCAGCAGCCCCTGCCGGACCAGCTGCAGCGCCATGAGCTCGAACCGGTCGTAGTTGCAGTTCTCCATCATGACGCAGTGCCGCCGGTACTTCTCCGCCGCCTCCACGATGGCCCAGCAGTCCTCCACCGTCATGGCTGCGGGGACCTCGGTGGCGGCGTGCTTCCCGTGGCGCAGCGCCGCCAGCATCACCGGCACATGCCATTCCCAGGGCGTCGCGGTATAGACCAGGTCCAGCTCCGCCTCGGCGCACATCCGCTCAAAGTCCCGGGGACCCCGGGTGTAGAGCGCGGGCGCCGGCTGGCCCGCCGCCACCACCCTGGCGCTGGCGCGCTCCGCGTGCTCCGGCCGGATATCGCCAATGGCCCGGAGCTCGACCCCATCGAGCGCCAGCAGGTTCTCCAGGTGAACCGTGCCCATGCCCCCTACACCGACAAACCCCACCCGCACCCGCTCCAGGGGTGGGGCCCGGAACGGCTCCCCGGGGCCCGCGAGGGGGGCCCGGGAGGGCCGTGGGACGGCTGGCAGGGTGGCGGCGCCGAGGGCAAGCGCGGCGCCGGCGCGGACGAAGTCGCGGCGGGCGGGGTCGTGCGTCATGGCTCCATCGGGGTCAGGGAGTGGTCCAGGAACGGGGTTTGGCCCAGCGTGTGCGGAATGCAACCTATCGCGTCTCCCGATCCGTAGGTAACTCTAGGCGTGAGAGTGGCCTGGGAAATAGCCCCCGGGCCCCGGGGGTGCTAGAATCCCCGCCGTAGCCTGCGGCAACTGCCGCCTCCGTCCATTGCCCCTGCCCGGTTCCTGATGTCCGTGACCTCCGCCTGCATCCGCTGCCAGACACCACTCGATAACGGGGCCCGGTACTGCCAGGTCTGCGGGTTGAGTGTGTCCGGGGAACAGACGGCGCCCCTTCCGACCCTGGTCCAGGTGCTCCGTCAGGCCACCCTGGGGGAGTACGAGGTCCTGCGGGAGATCGGGCAGGGCGGGATGGCGACGGTGTTCCTGGCCCATGAGATCGCGCTGAACCGGAAGGTCGCCATCAAGGTCATGTCCCCGCAGCTGGTGCACGGGGCGGACATGATCGAGCGCTTCAAGCGCGAGGCCCGCACCGCCGCGAGCCTCAACCACCCGCACATCATCCCGATCTACGCGGTGCGCGAGTCGCAGCACCTGCTCTACTTCGTGATGAAGTTCGTGCAGGGCCGTCCCCTCGACGCCATCCTGCGGGATGTCGGTCCGCTGCCGTTCCCCATGGTCCGTTCCATCCTCTGCGATATCGGGGCGGCGCTGGACTACGCCCACCGCCAGGGAGTGATCCACCGGGACGTCAAGCCAGGCAACATCCTGATCGACGAGGAGGGCTTCGCGGTCATCACCGATTTCGGCATCGCCCGGGCAGCCGAAGGGGAAACCCTCACCCGCAGTGGTACCACGGTCGGGACGCCGAGCTATCTGTCGCCCGAGGCCTGTTCGGGCGAGCCGACCGGCCCCCCCTCGGACCAGTATGCCCTCGGCATCGTGGGCTACGAGATGATCACCGGGCAGCTGCCCTTCAGCGCCGAGTCGAGCCTGGGCATGATGTACGCCCAGGTCCATTCGCCACCGCGGCCCAGCGACCAGCTCCGCCCCGATTGCCCCCGTGACCTGCGCGACGGCATCATGCGGATGCTGGAAAAGGCCCCGGCGGACCGCTTCCCCACCCTGCGGGAGGCCACCCAGGTCATCTCCGGGGCCCGGCACTCGGGCCGGACCAGCGATGGCGCCCCCGTGGCGGATGATCACGTGCGGAGCCACATCGGGCTGCTGGCGGTGGCACGCCCCGGGCGCCCGGTGGGAGAAGCGCGCCTCACGCCATCGAGCCCCACGCCTCTGGCCCGGGTGGCTCCCAGCAGCCGCACCGCGGCCCGGCAGCGCCGGGTCCGTGTCACCCGCATTCTCGGCGGGCTCCTGCTGGCCGGACTGGGGGCGCTCGCCGCCATGCTGGCCGTTCGGGGCCAGTTGGAGCGGGTGGCGGTGGTGGATTCCGTCCCGCCCCCCGACACCCTTGCCGGGCGGCTCGACAGCCTGCTGCTCCGGGCGCGGGGCGCGGCCGAGTATGCCCGCGACCTGGCCGCTACCGCGGGCGCCACCCCCGCCTCCCTCGCGGCGGGGGACTCGATCCGTGCGGTAGCGGAATCGCTGGCCCTGGCCGGCGACAAGCTCGAGGCCACCGTGCTCCTTTCCCGGGCCGCGAGCCTCTGGAGTACCGCCGCGCCTCCCCCACCGGTGGCCGTCGTGCCGGTGGATACGACCACGCGCCGGCCGGCGCCCACCCTGCCCGGACCGGTCGTCCCCGCTAACCGGCCCAACCCCACCGGCCGCACCGATCCGGGCAGCGCGGCGACCTCGCCCGCGCCAGTCCTCACCGACTCCGTCGCCGTAACCCGGTTCTACGTCGAGTTGCAGCAGGCGATCCGCGCCCGCCAGCTCGGCGAGGTGCAGCGGCTGCTGCCGAACCTGACCGAGAACGAATCGCGGGAGTGGCGGGAGATCTTCCTGGACGACAATATCGGGAGCATCGAGCCGGTCTATGAGGTGCTGCTCGTCAGCCGCCAGGGCGAAGTCGTCTATGCCCGGGTCCGGGAGCAGCTCACCCTGGTGCGGGTGAACGGCAAGGTGGACCGCAAACGGGATCGGGTCATCGCCACCCGCCTCACCCTGGGCCCGCAGGGGTGGCGCCAGATCCGCTGGGAGAAGCTGTGATGCCGGCGCCCCCGTTCCACCTGGCCTTCCCCGTGCACGACCTTGCTGCCGCCCGCGCCTTCTACGGCGGCCTCCTCGGCTGCCCCGAGGGCCGCAGCTCCGACCGCTGGGTGGACTTCGATTTTCACGGCCACCAGGTCGTGGCGCACCTGTCGCCGGAGGAAACCGGGGTGGCCCGGGCCAACCCGGTGGATGGCAAGGAGGTCCCGGTGCGGCACTTCGGCGTGATCCTCGAGTGGGAAGCGTGGCATGCGCTGGCGGAGCGCCTCCGCGCCGCCGGGGTGCGGTTCGTCATCGAACCGGGCATCCGCTTTGCCGGGCAGGTCGGGGAGCAGGCGACGATGTTCCTGCTGGATCCCTCCGGCAACGCGCTCGAGTTCAAGACCTTCCGCGACATGAGCCGGATCTTCGCCCGTTGAGCCCGCCGCCGCAGGCCGGCGCCCCGCTGACCCCCGGGTCGTTCCCCCTCAGTGAGCTGCACGCCGCGCTGCTCCAGGCCGCCATCACCCTTGGGCTGGTCTCGGTCTGCGTCCTGCTCTACGTCCGGTTCCAGAAGCCGCACTTCTTCTGGTGGGCCGTGGCGTGGACGCTGTACCTCGTCCGGCTGGGCGCCATCCTGATCTATGTCCAGACCACGCGCCCCTTCTGGCTCTATGCCCACCAGGTGGCCACCGGGTGGACCGCGCTCGCCCTGCTGTGGAGCGCCATGGTCTTCTCCCGCGGGGTGAAGTTCCGGCCGGTGTTCTGGCTGGCCGTGCTCTTCCCGCCCTTCTGGTCCTACTTCGCCATCTTCCACCTCGGCGTCGAGGAACGGTTCCTCTACGCCGCGCTCCCTGCGGTGCTCTTCCTCAGTGCCGCCACCCTCTGGACCGCCTGGGTCTTCTTCCGCTTCCGCGGCAAGACCGGCTCGCCGGGCGCGCTGCTGCTTGGCATCGCCTTCCTGCTCTGGGGGCTGCACCACCTCGACTATCCCGTGCTGCGCGCCCGCGGGGCCTGGAACCCCTGGGGCTACTACCTCGACATCGTGTTCGCCCTGCTGGTCGGGGGCGGGATCCTGATCCTCGTCATCGAGGACCTGGAGCGCGGGCTGGGGGCGCTCTCCACCTTGTCCGGGGACCTGCAGCGCGGGGAACACGGGGGGGACGGCACCGGAGCCCTGCTGGGACGCGCCCTGGTCCTGCCCGGCGTGCGGGGCAGCGCGCTCTTCGACCGGGAGCGCGGCGTGGTGGTGCGGGCCTTGTCGGCCTGCGCGGGATGGGAAGGCCAGGCGCCGGGGGGCGATGCGATGGCGCGGATCACCGAGGTGCTGGCGACCGCGCGGCCCAGCTCGGGCAGCAGCGGGGACTTTGCGTATATCGCCGCCCTGCCGGTGATGCGCCGGGGCATCGTCGCGGGCGTGATGCTGATCGTGGGGGACGCGCGCGATCCCTTCGCGGCACTCGACACCCCCTTCCTCGTGGCCCTGGGCCAGCAGGTGGGGGCGGCGCTGGAAAACACCGACCTCGACCGGCGGCTGCGGCGCCGGACCGAGGAGCTGGAACGGCTCTCGGTCCGGATGGTGGAGCAGCACGAGGCCGAACGCCGCCGGCTGTCGCTCGAGTTGCATGACGAGACGGCGCAGGTCTTCTCCGCCGTGAAGCTGCAGCTCGGCATCGTGCGGGAAGAAGTCCCGCCGCCCCAGGCGGAACGGCTGGCGCGGGTGACCGCGCTGGTGGACGAAGGCATGGCCAGCATCCGGAGCGTCACCGACCAGCTGCGGCCGTCGCTGCTCGACGACCTGGGACTGCTCCCCGCCCTCCGGGCCCTGGTGACCGACTTCGAGGGCCGCACCGGCATCCCCACCGACTGCGCCCTGCCCGCGTCCCTCCCCCCGCTGCCCCCACTGGCGGAGCTGGCGGTCTTCCGCGCGGTGCAGGAAGGACTCTCCAACGTGGCGCGCCATGCCGACGCCGACCGGGCCACCGTCTCGCTCCAGACGGACGGCAGGAGCCTGCGCATCCAGATCGAGGACGACGGGTGCGGCATCGGCGGGGCGGAGGTCGAGGAACACACGGGCCTCGCCGGGATGCGGGAGCGCTTCTCCACCCTCGGCGGAGGGGTTATCCTCGAACCGCGCGCCGATGGCGGCACTCGCCTGGCGCTGACGCTCCCCCTCACCCCCGGCCAGGGCCGATGACCGAACCCACACTCCGCGTCATGCTGGTGGACGACCACGCGCTGGTGCGGGAAGGGATCCGCCACGTGCTGGCCGGCACCCCCGGCGTCGAGGTCGTGGCCGAGGCGAGCGATGGGGAAATGGCGCTGGAGCTGGCGCGGGATGCGCGCCCGGACGTGGTGGTGCTGGACCTTTCGCTCCCCGGCGCGGGCGGACTGGAAGTCACGACCCGGCTCCGAGCCCTGCTCCCCGCGGTGCGGGTCCTGATCCTGTCCGTGCACGACCACCAGGAGTACGTGGTCGGGGCGGTGCGGGCCGGCGCCCAGGGCTACCTCCGGAAGGACACCAGCCCCGCCGAGCTGCGGGCGGCGCTCCGCGCGGTGGCGCAGGGCGAGTCGTACTTTTCTCCGCCGGTCGCGCGGCACCTGAGCGCCGCGCTCCGCGGCGATCCGCCCGCCGACGACGCCGGCACCCGCCTGGCCCGGCTCACGCCGCGGGAACGCGAGGTCCTCGGCGGCATCGCGGCCGGCGAGACCAGCCGCGC
>JANRJZ010000264.1:0-10501 GCA_033763675.1 Gemmatimonadota bacterium | reverse complement strand
GCTCGGTTTGGCCTCAGTGGCCGTCCCTATTCAGACAGTCGCGGTCATTGGGGTCTTTGTCCTGTTCACCATCGGCGACCGACAGGTCCGTGCGCGGCGTTGACAGGTATGTGTGGTGTATCGTCACGTGGCGCCCGTAATTGAGATATCAACTTTGAAGTGCACCAATCAGGCCTCCCGCCGGTAGCACTCTTCCGGGGTCTGATACCCCAGGCGCTTCCGTGGCCGGCTGTTGAGCCGCTCCGCGATGCGGGTGCAATCCCGCTGGGTGAGCCCGGCCAGGCTCTGCCGCTTGGGGGCGAACTGCCGGATCAGGCCATTGGTGTTCTCGTTGGTGCCCCGCTCCCAGGCGTGGTACGGCGTCGCGAACCTCGAGCAGGCCGGTGCCCTCTCGTGACCTGAGGCTCCCCTCACGCTCGGTTGGTGCCGCCGGATCTTCACGAGGCCTGCCCGGTGCGTTCCCCGCGGCCCGGCAACCAGGGGCCGGTCGACCCCCGCGCTTGCGCCGTCCCGCGTGACGCTGCAGTTTGTCCGGCCTCCTGAGGCGCCACCGCACACCTCCTGGGACCACCGCATGCGCGCATGGCCGCTCCTCGCGTACGCTGTGCTCTACGCGCTCTCGCTCGGCGTACTCAGCCTCCGGGAGGGTCTGGACCCGGTCGAACCACTCGTCGTTCTCGCCACCATCGGCGTGGGATTCAGTGCCCTGGCCTGGTGGGCTACCCGCGGGCTGACTCCCCGGAGCGTCCACGTCCGGGCACCGCGCCGCGAGGGCCCCGGCGTCCTGGCGTATCTCGCCCTGCTGACCGGCTTCATCACCTGGGGTCTACCGGCGGTCCGAGCCCTGGCCTCGCCAGGATGGCCCGCCGAGCTGCTGGTGCTCGCGGCAAAGCTGAGCGCCTTCGTCGCGCTCCCCATCTGGATCTGGCGACGCCGCTTCGGCTACTCAGTTGCCGACCTGCTCCCGCTTCGGGACGGGCTGCGCGGACATTGGCGGCCGACCCTGGTGTTGTCCGGGGCGATCGTCCTCTTTCAAGCCCTGCTCGGCCGAGCCCGAACCGAGTTGCCCGGCCTCGATCCCAATGGTCTCACCTTCCTGGCCTTTGCCGGGGGATTCGCCTGGCTGGTCCTCGACGTCGGAGCGGTGGAGGAGTTCACCTATCGTGCCCTGCTGCAGACGCGCCTGGCGGCCTGGGCCGACTCCGACCGGCTGGCCCTGGTCGGCGCGGCCGTCCTCTTCGGGCTGGCCCACGTGCCCGGCCTCTACCTCCGACCCGAGCTGATGGGCGAGGGCGTCGGCGCCAGCCCCAGCCTGCTCCTCGCGACCAGCTACAGCATCGTCTACACGTCGGTCAGTGGGCTGTACCTGGGCGTCCTGTGGCTGCGGACGCGGAATCTCTGGGTCGTCGCGGTGGTCCACGCGGCCCAGGACTGGCTGCCCACGGTGCTCGATAGCCTGCAGAAGGGCTACCTGGGCGCCTGACTATCCAGCGGTCCGCGCCCCGGCGCCGCCTGCCATCACGGCGACCTGCGCCGCGCCCTCCCCGATGCGGGCCGGGAGGTCCTCCGCGCCGGGGCCCCGGAGGCCTTGGCCCTTCGAGCGGTGGCCCGGGGCGCGCGATCGCTGCAGGAGGATTCGCCGACCGGCAGTGAAGCGCCCACCCCCCAGGCCCTCACCCTCACCGCCACCGAGGCGCTGCGGATCGGCCTGGCCAGGCGCTGACCCCGGCGGGCAACGGTGCGGCCCCGCCCAGAGGGCGGCCGCCGGGCCGGCGGATGGACCAGCCACGACGCGCGCAGGAGGCGCAGCCGCACCCGATGAGCACTTCACCGCCGAGCTCCCAGTCCCCGGCCGCGCGCCGAGCGGCAGAAGCCCAGGTCCGTGGGCTGATCGCCAGGTTCGCGTCCGCCCAGCAACGGCTGGTGGGCACCACGCGACGGTCGCTGCGCAAGCGGCTGCCCACCGCCCATGAGGTGGTGTATGAGTATCGCGACTGGTTCGTCATCAGCTACTCACCGAACGAACACGGGTACGATGGCGTGCTTGCCATCCGCGGGAGCGCCGACGGCGTGAAGCTGTACTTCAATCGCGGCAAGGGATTGCCGGACCCCGCGAAGGTGTTACGGGGGTCCGGCACGCAGGTGCGATTCATCCAGATGGAGGGCGCGTCCACGCTCAGGAACCCGGCGGTCGCGCGCCTCCTCGACGAGGCGATCGCCCGCAGTCGCGTCCCGTTTGCCCGCACCGGCCGCGGACCGGTGGTCGTTCGTGCCGCCGCGGCCAAGCCACGTGGCCGGCGGAGCACCTGACGTGCCCTCGCATGCCACGACGCCGCCGGAAACGGTGGCACCCCCACCCGTTGCCCCCACCGGATACATGGGCGGCTCCTCTCGCGGGGCCCTGTAACGGGACGATCCGGTGCAACGCCGTAGTGCGCCCTGGTCAGTGGTCACAGGTGGCGTAACCCCCAGGCACACAACACCTTCCAAAGCCCGTCCCCGATCGGCCGATCGGCCCGCCGATTGCCCTTGAGATAGGCACCCGCCAGCGAACCTGGGAAGCATGTGGCGGATCCCGACTCTCTGACGGAGGATAGTGCCATGCGTACTCCCTTTCGAACGGCTCACGCCCTGATCGCCCTCGCGCTGGTGACGGCGGCCTGCGGCGGCGACAACGCGCTCGCCCCGGCGTACGAGCCACAGGTGGTCAACACCCCGAATGTGGCCTTCAGCTTCCAGGCCACCGGCCTGCAGGATGTTGACGACGTCGTCGCCTACACCTGGAACGCGAGTTCCGGCAGCGTCATCATCCATCCCGCAACCGCGACCACGAGCGGCACCATCACCCTCCAGATCAAGGACGCGGCGGGCACCGTGCTCTACAACGGGTCCGTACCCCCATCGGGCGACATCACGCCCCCGGCTGGTGTGGGTGGGTCCTGGCGGATCAAGGTCACGCTGGTCAACTACACCGGGACCATCAACTTCGCGGTGCAGATGCAGTAGGCCGACGAGGCTGGCACGGCTGGCCATCGCCCCGTAGGTTTCCCGGAACGCGCCGCGCCCCGCAGGGGGGCGCGGCCGTGCTTCCGGCGGCGTTGGTGCAGGCGTCAGGGGACCCGATGAGTCCAGCGGCTCGCTCCATCAACATCTTCGGCATCTACCTCGTCGTGATCAGCGTCGTGCTGCTGACGGCGCCGAACCTGCTCCTCTTCCTGTTCCGCTTGCCGCTCACGACCGAAGTCTGGAAGGCGCTTGCGTCTCGCGGTGTCACGGCCTGACCCGCGCATGGACTCGGACTTCACCAACGTCTACGCAGACCCCGCCCGGGCCCAAGCCTACGCGGCGCTGGAGTACCCGGGGACCTACTACCTCGCGTTCCGCGACCTCCCCGGCCTGCTCCGCCACTATCCCCCCGGCAGCCCGGCCCTTGATTTCGGCTGCGGCGCCGGGCGCTCGACCCGGTACCTCAAGGACCTCGGGTTTCAGGCGGACGGCATCGATATCTCGGAGGCCATGCTCGGTCAGGCCCGGCTCCGCGACCCCGAGGGGAGCTACCGGCTGGTCCCCGGTGACCGGCCGCCCGAGCTCCCGCCCAACGCCTACGCCCTGGTGCTGGCCGCCTTCACCTTTGACAACATCCCGACGGCGGCCACCAAGGTGGCCCTGTTTCAGGCGCTCCGCGGCAGTCTCCGCCCGGACGGCCGGATCGTGATCATCGTCTCCACGCCGGAGATCTACTGCCACGAGTGGGCCTCGTTCTCCACCCGCGCCTTTCCGGAGAATCGCAAGGCCCGGGCCGGGGACCGGGTCCGGATCGTCATGCTGGACGTGCCCGACGCCCGCCCGGTCGAGGACATCTTCTTCCCGGACACGGCGTATCGCGAGGTGTTCGCGGCGGCGGGGCTGGGCGTGGTCCGGCGGTTGCAGCCGCTGGGCGCCCCGTCCGACCCGATCCCCTGGGTGACCGAAACGCGGGTGGCCCCGTGGAGTCTCTATGAACTCGAGGCGCGGTCGGCCTAGGGGGATTCGGACTCCGATGACTGACTCCTCTCTCGATCAAACCCTCGCTCACCCGGGTTCCAGCATGAACGACTCCCAGCCCACCGACGTCAGCCTGGCCGCGTTCACCGCCGTTCCGGTCGCTGCCGCTGCCCTCGCGCTCGGAGTCGTTCTGCTGTTCGGTGGACTTCTGGGCTTTCTCTTCGGCGCATACGGGCTGGAAGTCACCAGGGTGATCGTCCTCTCCAGTTGCGCCGTTTCCTCATCGGCGGCGCTGCTCTATCGCCGAGCCGAACGCCGCAAGCCGTCCACCAATCCCATGGACCCGTCAGGCCTCGGTCGGTAGGTTACCGGGCGGATCGTCGACGCACCTCACGCTGCGGGTCGCGCGCAGCCGTCGGGTGACACGCTTCCCGCACCCATCTTCCCCGACAATGACCCTGCCGCCCACACTCGACCCCATCGACATCCGGATCACCATGTGGATGGCCCGGCACGGGATCACGCTCACCCGCATCGCGCTGGGCATCGTCTTTCTCTGGTTCGGGGTCATCAAGTTCGTGCCGGCCTGGAGCCCCGCGGCCGAGCTCGCGACCCGCACCATAGAGCGGCTGACCTTCGGCCAGGTGCCGCCGGCGCTGAGCCTGCCCCTCCTGGCCGCGTGGGAGTCGCTGATCGGGATCGGCCTCCTGACCGGACGGTACCTTCGGACCACCCTCTTCCTCCTGTTCGCGCAGATGCCCGGGACCCTGACGCCTCTCTTCCTCTTCCCCGACGAGACCTTCCGGGCGTTCCCCTATGCGCCAACCCTCGAGGGCCAGTACATCATCAAGAACCTCGTGCTGATCGGCGCGGCCATCGTGGTGGGCGCCACGGTACGGGGAGGGCAGTTGCAGGCTACGGCCCCCGTCGCGCCCGGCCAGCGTGCTCTATGACCACTGCGGCTACTCTCTCCCTCCGCCTCACCGCCCTGGCCCTGGTCCTCACGGCGTGTACCCGCCCCGACACTCCCGCCTCCGGCCCCGAGCTCCTCGCCGCGGCTCACCGGGCCCTCGGCGTGACCGACTCCATCCGGACCATCTGGGCCGTCGCAACCGTCGCCTCGCCATCGGGCGGGTTCCTGGCGCGGATCGCCTCCACCACCGACGGTCGGGTCCGTCTGGCGCTCGGCGAGGGCCTGGTCGCCGGGGTGCAGGGCGGAGAGGGGTGGGCGTGCGACAGCCTCGGTCAGGTGGCCCCGCTGGACTCCATCACCCGGAGCGTGGTGCGCGGGCATGACCTGCACATGCTGATCGTCGCCCCCAGCTGGCTGCCCGACCCGACCCGGGATCCGGATCAGCGCTGGGGGGAGGACTCGGTGCTCACCCTGCGCTTCCAGGACGAGCTCGACGCACCGCTGCTGATGCACCTCCGCGCCGCCGACACCATCCCCGTGGGCCTAGACCTGGTGAACCACACCGGCGCCGGCCCCCGCGAGGTGCGGGTCCGGCTCGAGAACTGGCGGGCCCAGGCCGGCGTGCGCCTCTTCCGCTCCGCGACCTTCGAACATGGGGAAAACCGATTCGTGTACAGCTACGAGGAGCTGGCCATCAACACCCTCGCGGATGCCGCCTTTCAGCCCGCCTGCGCCGCCCCGGGGTCGCCATGAAGCAGGGCGAGAAGAAGGCCGCGGTGGCGCGGGTGAAGGGGCCAGCCGCCCTCCTCGCCGCCCTCTTTCTCGCCTCCGGTTGCGCCGACGCCTACGGCCTGCTGACACTCCGCCGCGCGCTGGCCCGGGAGTTTCACCACGAGGAGATCGGCGTCAGTGTGGCCGACGGGCTGGCGCTGACCGTGACCTTCGTGAATCACCCGCCCGCGGATGCACCCTGCGACACCCTGACCGCCTTTGCGCTGCGGGTGGCCTCATACGTGAGCCGCACCTATCCAGGCTTCGATACCCTCCAGGTGGTGAACGTCGCCTTTGCGTACCGTGGTCCGGACGACACGGGCCGGCCGGCGAGCACCCACCTGCCCTTCCGATTCAGCCGCGCCGCCCTGCGGAGTGGGGAACTCGCGGCGGAGAGTGCCGGCGCCGAGGCGCTCTGCGCGCTCGACGTTCGTGAGCCACGAGCGGACGAGGGGCGGGACTCCACCACCTCGGAATCGCCATGACCAGCGTCCGCATCGCGCTGGCCAACCTCCCCCACCCCACCGACCCGGAGCACTCGGTGGCGCTCGCCATGGGCGCCATCGAGGAGGCGGCGCGGGCCGGGGCGCTGGTGGTGGCATTTCCGGAGTGCTTCGTGCCCGGGTACCGGCTGCCGGGTCGACCGCTCCCGCCCCCCGACGCCGCCTTCCTCGAGCGCGCCTGGACCACCATCGCCCGCGGCGCAGCGGGCCATCGGGTGGGGGTGGTGCTCGGAACCGAGCGCGTCGTCGGTCCGGATCTGCTGGCCTCGGCGCTGGTGATCCTCCCGGATGGCACGCGGGCCGGCTTCCAGGACAAGGTCCAGATTGACCCCTCCGAGGAGGGGACCTATACCCCGGGGACCGGTCGCGAGGTCTTCACCATTGGCCCGCTGACGTTCGGCGTCGTGATCTGTCATGAGGGGTGGCGCTACCCGGAGACGGTCCGCTGGGCGGCGCGGCGGGGGGCGCAGGTGGTCTTTCACCCGCAATTCCACGAGGCCGACGCACACTCCTACCGGCCCGCGACCTTCGGCGATCCCGCCAACTCGTTCCATGAGAAGGCGGTCCTCTGCCGCGCGGCGGAGAACAGCTGCTACTTTACCTCCGTGAACTTTGCCAGTCCGGGATCCCCCACCACCTCCGCGGTCGCCGCCCCCGATGGCACACTGCTGGCCTTCCAGCCTTACGGGCAGGCCGGCCTGCTGCTCGCCGACCTCGACCTGAGCCGGGCCACGGGGCTGCTGGCGCGCCGCTTCAAGCCACTCCCCCAATGATCCCCCCGCCGCCGTACCTCCTCGCCGCGATCCTCGCCGGCCTCGGCGCCACGCTCCTGATTGACCTCTGGGCGCTGGCGCTCAAGCGTGGCTTCAACATCCCCTCGCTGAGCTACTGCCTGCTCGGCCGGTGGATCCTGCACATGCCGGGCGGCACCTTCACCCACCCCAGCATTGCCGCCGCCCCGCCGCGGCCGCATGAGTGCGCCATGGGGTGGGTGGCGCACTATTCCATCGGCGTCGTCTTCGCGCTGCTCTTCGTCTCGCTCGCGTCATGGCGCTGGCTGGAGCGCCCGACCCTGCTCCCCGCGCTGGCGTTCGGGGTGGTGACGACCCTGGTGCCGTATCTCGTCATGCAGCCCGCCTTCGGGCTGGGCATCGCCGCGTCGAACACGCCGAAGCCCGCCCAGGCACGGCTCAAGAGCCTGATGACCCACACGGTGTATGGCCTGGGGCTCTACCTGTGGGCGGCGCTGCTGCGCCCCCTCGTGTTTCCGGGCTAGGCCGGGCGCGCTAGGGGAGCCTTCGGTGCCTCGCTTGCGCCTGACGGACCCGGCCTGCAGCTTCCCCCGCGGTGACGGATCCCCAGCCGCTACCATCCCAGCCGCAATGCCCCCTGAGGTCGGCATGACCGAACCCCGCTCCAGTCCCCCCTGGCCCGTCTGGGCCCTGGTGACGATCCTGGTCGCCGCCATTCCGCTTGCGATCGAGTTGGTCAAGGAGAAGGAATCGGTTGCCGTGCCTCCGCAGGGGCCGGTCCCGGCGGCAGTCGTTGCGGCGCCGGCACAGGCCGCTCCGGCCCCCCTGGCGCAGGCAGAGATCCCGCAACTCACCTTCGGGACCTGGACCCTCAAGGACGCGGTGGACGAGCAGAAGACCGACTGGAGCAACAGCACCCTCAAGATCACGTCCCAGACCCCGGAGCCCAGCGGGCTCGCGCTGACCGGGGTGTTCGAATGGCGCATCGGATACCGGCTGTACGGGGTGGAACAGGCAACCGGGCACTATGTGGCCAGCACCCGGCAGCTCATCCTCGAGGGGGTCGCCATCGAGCTCCGCGGGGATCGCCAGCTCGGGGTGGGGTCCTACTCCGCGGAGCTCTCGCTGGACGGGCGCTCGCTCACCAACGGCCGGTGGGGCGCGGTGAGCGGCGGCACCACCTCGGTGGCAGGCACTTGGCGCGCGGAGCGCTGACGGCGCGTGCGCCGGCCCGCGGGGCGGGCGCGCATCGCCGCCGAAGCCAGGCTCACGCCCACCCCTCCCCGCCGTCCGGCCCCGCCGCCTGCAGCTGACGCTGCACCATCGCGTAGTACATCCCGCGCGCGGCCATCAGCGCGTCATGGGTTCCCCGCTCGATCACCCGGCCCTCCTCCATCAGCAGGATCAGGTGTGCCCGCCGGATGGTGGACAGCCGGTGCGCGATCACGAAGGTGGTCTGCTGGGCCAGGAGCGCCTCCATGGACTGCTGGATGAGCTGCTCGCTCTCGGTGTCGAGGTTGCTCGTGGCCTCGTCGAGGATCAGGATCCTGGGCCGCGCAAGAATCGCCCGCGCGATCGCCAGCCGCTGGCACTGGCCGCCGGAGAGCTTCACCCCACGCTCCCCGATCCAGGTATCGTAGCCCTCCGGCAGCCGGAGGATGAACTCCTCGGCGTTGGCCCGGCGGGCGGCGTCGCGGATCTCCGCCTCTCCGGCATCCCGCCGCACGTAGGCGATGTTGTCCCGCACCGTGCCGTCAAAGAGGAAGACCTCCTGCTGCACGATGGCGAGCAGGTCCCGGTAGCTCCGCAGCTGGAAGTCCCGGATGTCCACGCCGTTGAGCAGGATCCGCCCGGCCGTGGGATCGTGGAACCGCGCCACCAGGTCGGTGACGGTGGTCTTCCCCGCCCCGCTCCGCCCCACCAGCGCCACTAGGGTGCCCCCCGGCACGGTGACGTTGAAGTCCCGCACTACCGGCAGCCCCTCGCGATACTCGAAGGCCACATCCTCGAAGCGGATCTCCTCCACCACGTCCGGCGCCGGCCCCGCCCCGGGACGGTCGGGCTTGTCCGCCGCGAGCCCCAGCACCTCGAAGACCCGTTCCATGGCGGCCAGGGAGCGCTGCAGCTCGGAGAACGAGTTGACGATCTGCCACACCGGGCCGAGCAGGAGGTAGGTGTACCACTGGAAGGCCATGATGTCGCCGATGGTGGCCCCGCCGGTCAGGTTGAGGTAGCCGCCATACCAGACGATCACCACGTTGACCGCGGCGAGCAGCAGGCTCCACGAGGTCCACAGCACCAGTTCGCGCCGCTGGGCGAACATCTCCTTCCGGAGCACGGTGTGGCGCCCCACCATGTAGTCGAGCACCTCGAGCAGCTCCCGCCGAAAGGCGCGCACCACCCGGATGCCGGAGAAGGTTTCCCCCACCCGCCCGTCGATCAGTTCGGCGTCCTTCCGGAGCGAGCGGTAGATGGGCCGGATCCGGCGGGCGAAGACGAAGCTCAGGAGCATCGCGCCGGGGATGATCGCCATGGCGGTGAGGGCCAGCCGCCAGTTGAGCGCCAGCAGCACCGCCACTGCCACGATCAGACGCAGCACCGAGATGGCCGGGGAGACGATGGCCATCTGCAGCAGGCCGGTGGTGGTCTCGACGTCCCCGGTGAGCCGGGACAGGATGCCGCCGGTCTTCATGTCCCAGAGGCGGGGAAGCGGCAGGTGCAGCAGCCGGTGGAAGAGCGCCCGGCGCAACGACAGCATGACCTCGACGTTGAGCAGCCGCTGGCGGTAGTCCTTGACCGCGCCGATCAGGTTGGAGCAGAGGATGACGACGACGAACGCCGCCCCCGCCAGGTGCAGCCGGGAGAACCGCTCGGCGATCGGGGAGGCGGCATCGAGCAGGACCCGGTCAATGATGAACCGCATGAAGAGCGGCTCGACCAGCTGCAGGCCGGCGGTGACCAGGGCCAGCAGGAAGACCAGGCCCAACGCGGTGCGGTGGGGGCGGAGCCAGCGGAGGTATTCGCGCAGGTACTCGCGGCGGCCGCGCCGCGGCGGGGGCGGCGGACTCCGCTCACCCGCCGGCGACGGGTCGTTGCCGTCGTCGTCGGTGGTGTGGAGCCGGCCGGTGCGGTACTGCTCGAGGAACCTGCGGAAGCGGGCGCGGGAGGATTCGGGCATCGCGCCGAAGGTGCCTTGCCCCGGGGGTCGCGGCAAGGGCGGGCCCGCGGGGTAACGCCAGAGTGCTGGACATCACCGGTCATCCGGTCCAGCTTGCATCAGCGCTCGGGATGGGCTCAGGATTCCACGCACGCGCCACCGCCGCGAGGAGCCTCGTTGACCAGAGAGTGAAGGTGTCCGGCATGACCCCCACGTTCCGTGTTGCGCTCCTGGTGGTGATTGCGGGCCTCGGCGCCTGCAGCCGCCCCGCACCGCCGCAGCAGGCAGAGACCCCGGCCACCCCGCCAGCCGATACCGCGCCGGCAGCCCCTGTCGCCCCGGCCCCCGCGCCCGCTGCCGTGACGCCCGCACCCGCGCCCGCCCCGGTGACCCGGGACAGCGCCCGCCCGGCGGCGCCGCC